>JACSRJ010000238.1 GCA_014879835.1 Anaerolinea sp. | reverse complement strand
TGCTGACCTTGCGTGAGCTGAGTGCGCTTGTGGCTGGGGTGGCTGGGGTTGGGGGATACGGGCTGATGGTGCTGATGCTGCGTGCCCTTTCTGAGGCAGACTGGGCACTCGTCCGACGCAGCCTTGAAGCGGCTCCCCTGATCGGGAGGGTGGCTGCCCGCCTGTGGGAGTCCACCGACAGAACCTGAACCACATTCGGGTGCTGCAAAAAAATACCCGGCGTATACTTCGCCGGGTACATAACTGCGGAAAACTACCCCAAATAATAAGGTTTAGAACCTACGACGGGAAGGGCCATCCCGTTCTTCCTTGGGACGGGCTTCGTTCACCGTGAGGGGACGATTGCCCATCATGAAGCCATTAAACTTCTTGATTGCTTCCTGCATGGCTTCAGTGGTTTCCATTTCCACAAAACCAAAGCCCTTAGAGCGGTTGGTCTCGCGGTCCGTGATGACCACTGCTTCCTTTACTTCACCGACCTGCGAAAACAGTTCTTGGAGCTGCTCTTTGGTGGTGGTGTAGGGTAGATTGCCGACGTACAACTTCTTATTCATTATCCCAAACTCCCATCAGACATTAGGGCAAAGCAGCAGCGGTCAGGCACAGAATTAAATCCTCACCAAAGAGGGATCGCCTTCCCAGCATGAACGTGCGCTTCACTGGCTCGCTCACGCTCGGCAGGCGGCAGACAATGCAGACGGCGGGCAAACGTGACTGAGCGTAGGACTAACACGGTCAGTATGACATAATCTCTATCTCTTGTCAATTAGGCGAAATTGTGATATTCTAGCGGCAGTTCTGGCGGCGTTAAAAAGTGGGCACCCCCCACTTTTTGTCTTAATAGCCCACGTGCCGGAATTCCCTGTCCGCCTGTTCTCTATCGGAACTTTTAAGCGATTTTGCGGAGTCCATCAAGCGATGGCAAAAAGTGACTTCACCCTAGCATTTAACGAGATTACCGAAACCCACCATCTCAATCGTGATGTGGTTGTGGAAGCGCTGCGGCAAGCGTTGGTTTCAGCCTATCGACGTGATAGTAATTGCAGCCCCGCGCAGCATATTGAAGCCGAAGTGGATCCCGGCACCAACCAATATCTGATTTTTGTGGAAAAAGAAGTGGTGGACAGTGTCCTTGAGGGCAATGATAAGACCGAGGTCTCCTTGAGTGAGGCGCGCAAGCGTCACCCCAATGCGGCTGTGGGTGATCTGGTCATGGTTCCAGTAGAGACCAACACCAAGACCTTTGGCCGTATTGCCGCTCAGACCGCCAAACAAGTGATCCTTCAGAAGATCCGTGAGGCCGAACGCCAAACCCTCTATGATGAGTACAAAGAACGCGAAGGCGATCTGGTCACGGCGCAGGTGCAGAGCATTAATTCTCAGGCGATCACCCTGACTATCAACGGACGGGCAGAGTCCGTGATGCCCGCCAAAGAACAGATACGCGGCGAACGTATTCGCCCCCATGATAAGATTCGGGTGCTGATCACCGAAGTCAAGGATGGTACCCGCGGCCCTCAGATTATCGTCTCCCGGGCGCATCGGAACATGCTCCGCCGTCTGCTCGAATATGAAGTGCCCGAAATTTATAATGGGCAGGTTGAGATCAAAAGCATTGCCCGCGAACCCGGACAGCGCTCCAAAGTGGCCGTGGTGGCTCTTCAGCCGGGGATCGATCCGGTGGGGGCGTGCGTGGGGATGCGCGGCCAGCGTATCCAAAACATCGTCAAAGAACTGAACGATGAAAAGATCGACGTGATCGAATTTAATCAAGATGCGTCGGTTTTTATCGCCAAAGCGCTCAGCCCGGCCCGAGTGACCGGGGTGTATCTTGAGGACGATATTGATCAGGGCAACACGGCCACGGTAATTGTGCCTGACGAGATGCTCTCACTGGCCATTGGGCGCGAGGGGCAGAATGCCCGCCTTGCCGCAAAACTGACTGGCTGGCGAATCGACATCAAGAGCGTCACGGAGTCGGCGTTTGCAGCTTATGACATGCTGCTTACCAGCGAATCTCTTGCCAAACTTAACCGCGATGTGGAAATGGTCGCAGAGATCACCCGGATTCTGGAGAAGAAGCGGGCTGATCGGGTGGTGATGCCCGAAGAATATCACACCCTTACACGCTTTGTGCAGTCAGCAGAGCAGCTTTTGCTGGAAGCACGCGAGCAGAATCGGGTGAGGCGTCGCAAGAGCCTCGACAAGATGCGAACCCATGTGCCCAAGCACGCATTTTCAATGCAGCTTGAGGAACTGGAACTTTCCAAAGACATTTTGTCGGCACTGAAGAATCGCAACATTACCAACGCAGGCGAGTTGATCATGCGGCTTCAGGCAGAACCTGAACATCTGCGCGGAATGCTCCAGTCTGCGAAAGTTGACGAAGATGCGATGGATGCCATTCAAGCGGCAGTGGTATCGCTCGTGATGGAACCGGAAACACCTAACGAAACAGCCAGTTCCACCGTCGAATTCGCTGCGACTAGCGTGACCGCGGTTGTGGATGCCCCGGTGATCGCTCCGCAGGGCGAAGGTGTGCCCACCGACGAAGAAACCGTACCTGCTGCGGAAGTCCCTGTTGAGGATGAGGAGGCCCCCCCTGCATTCGTTGACGAGGAGCCAATGCCCGCCGCGTGGGCACGCTTTACACCGCAGCAGCCACAAGCGCCGCGCCCTGCGCCTGCCCCCAAGCAGCAGCCTCAAAAGCTGACTCTCGAAGATTTGGCCCGTGCTGCTTCGGAGTTTAACCAGAGTGAGCCTGCGGCGGCGTCCGAGACCAGCGATAGTGCTTCACGGGAAGACAAGAAGGGAAAGAAAAAGGCCAAACCTGAAAAGAGCCGCGAGATCATCTATGATGAGGATCGGGGCGAAATGGTCGTGAAACGTAAACGTAAAGGTGGACGCAACCGCAGCGAGTGGGAAGATCTCGACGAGGAATGATGTCCAAGAATCAGGGGCGAACCCGTCCGAAGCATATTCCCCAACGGATGTGTGTCGTCTGTCGGCAAACCAGCGCCAAGCGAACCTTAACCCGCGTGGTGCGTACAACCGATCAAGGCGTACAAATCGATCCAACCGGGAAGCTGAATGGGCGTGGCGCGTATGTGTGCGATAACTCGGTGTGCTGGCAGCGAATCGCAGAGACGGACGTGCTCGAAAAAGCGCTTCGCACTACGCTCACTGAGGAAGATCGACAGCGCCTCAGAGCGCGAATCCAAGCCTAACCGTGTTCACCCAATACATGGTTAGCAAACATAATCTTATAGAACGCCGCATAGGTGTGGGTGGGGTGGAGATCAGCAGCGCAGCTCCCCAAAGCGTCTGATCCCCATCTGAACGCACCTCTATGCGGTCTCGCATGGAGGTGTATATGGCAACAGAACGACAGATCATCGAAGTCCCCAATTATCTGACAGTCCGTGAACTGGCAACCCTCATCGGAGCAAACCCGATTGAGGTTATGAAGCAGTTGATCAACAACGGCATCATGGTGGGTATCAACCAGCAGATTGACTATGATACAGCCGAAATCGTGCTGGCTGAGATGGGCTTTGACTCCCGTCCGGTACGTACCGAAAAAGAGGAAGAAACCAGCGATGACAGCCTGCCCCAATGGCGGCGGCTGTATGCCGAGGAAGATCCGCGCTCACTGGTCAGTCGCCCGCCGGTGGTGACCATTTTGGGGCATGTCGATCACGGCAAAACTTCCCTTTTGGACGTGATTCGAAAGGCCAATGTGGCCGAAGGTGAAGCGGGTGGTATCACTCAGCATATCGGGGCGTATCAAGTCACCCACAACGGACGCAAGATCACTTTCCTTGATACTCCCGGTCACGCCGCCTTCACAGCGATGCGGGCACGAGGGGCACAGGGTGCTGATGTGGCCGTTTTGGTCGTGGCGGCTGATGACGGGGTGATGCCCACCACCAAAGAGGCCATCGCCCATGCCCGTGCAGCACACATCCCGATTGTGGTCGCCCTGAACAAGATCGACAAACGGAATGCCAATCCAGAGCGGGTCAAAAAAGAACTCGCAGAACACGATTTGGTTTCCGATGAGTGGGGTGGTAACACCATGGTTGTGCCTGTTTCGGCCCGTGAGAAAATCGGTTTAGAAGACCTTCTAGAGGCGATTCTGCTCACCGCTGATGAGGCGCAGATCGTGGCCAATCCCAAGGGCAAACCGGCCGGGACCGTGATCGAGGCGCGTACTGAAAAGGCGCGAGGCGTACTGGCGACCTTGCTGGTACAAAATGGGACCTTGCACAGCGGCGCGATTGTCGTTGCTGGCAAAGCCT
The DNA here is from genome assembly GCA_014879835.1 of Anaerolinea sp. Taxonomy (GTDB): domain Bacteria; phylum Chloroflexota; class Anaerolineae; order Aggregatilineales; family UBA2796; genus UBA2796. The sequence goes on along the minus strand of JACSRJ010000238.1, from coordinate 13,702 downwards.
TTGGCAAGATTCGGGCTATGTTTGACTACAAGGGCAATCCCCTGCGTGAAGCCCCTCCCTCTACCCCGGTGCAGATCATGGGGTTAGCAGACATGCCCACCGCAGGTGATCCTTTTGAAGTCGTGCGCACCGAAAAAGAAGCCCGCACCCTCGTTGAAGCGCGCAAGGAAGCCTCTGGCACCACCCGAACCGAAGTCAAACGCCCCGTGACACTGGAGGATTTCTTCACCAGAGTCAAAGAAGGCGAGTCTAAAGAACTGCTGCTGATCCTCAAAGTGGACGTGCAGGGGTCGCTGGAACCATTGATCAATTCGATCAACGAGATCAAACTCAAGGAAACCACCGTCGGTCTCAAGATTCTCTACGCTGAATCAGGCACAATCACCGAGAACGATGTCAATCTGGCGGTCTCTACCGGGGCCGTCATCATCGGCTTTAATGTTGAGGCTGATGGTGCCGCCCGAAAGACTGCTGAGGTCAGCCAGATCGAAATCCGCACCTACAATGTGATCTACAACCTCTTAGAGGATGTCGAAAAAGCAATGAAGGGGCTGCTTGATCCCGTTTATGCTGATAAGGTGATCGGTGCGGCTGAGGTGCGCAAGGTCTTTAAAATCCCCAAGATCGGTAAGATCGCAGGATGTATGGTGCGTGAAGGTGAGATCAAACGCAGTGCCAAAGTACGCATCCGTCGCGGCCGTGAAACATTGGCTGAAGGGCTAACGGTTGGCTCACTCAAACGTGAAACAGAAGATGTGCGTGAGGTGCGCCAAGGGTTCGAGTGTGGTATCTCGGTGGAGGGGTTTGACGACTTCATCCCCGGTGATCTGATCGAGTTTTTGGTGCGCGAGCGCGTAAGCTGAAGTATTGGTATCACTTTCGGATAGGGACGTAATCATGACAACCCTGAAACAAGAACGCATGGCGGAACGTATCCGCGAAATCCTCAGCACCTTACTGCTGACGGAGATCAATGATCCGGCGCTGCAAGAAGTGACCGTCACTGAAGTACGTCTGGATCGGGAACTGGAATACGCCACAATCTATGTCAATGCGCTTGGCGACGAGGACAGCCGGGGCGAAGTGATGGCGGGTCTGCGTCGCGCCGTAGGGTTTCTTAGACGAGAAGTAGGCAAACGGGTTCAGCTTCGGCGTGTTCCCGAACTGCGCTTTGTATGGGATGAAAGCTTAAGTCGGGCCGATGGCATTGAGAAGCTGCTTGACAGCCTCAAGTCCTCAACTGCCTCTTCTGCCACAGCGGAAAAGGACGTAACCCCGGATGAGTGACCTTAAACGTCTTGATTGGGTGCAGGCAAATGCACTGGTCAAAAACGCTACACGGATCGTGATCCTGACTCATGTGAACCCCGATGGTGATGCCATTGGCTCCCTTCGGGGGCTGGGCCATATCCTAGAGGGGCAGGGCAAACAGGTGATCTGTGCGGTTGACGGCGGAACCCCGGATTTTCTGGGGTTCCTGCCGGGCACAGCGGCGATTCACCCCAATCTCAATCAGGTTGACCCGGCTCAGGTTGATCTGGTGATCATCACCGATTGCAGCGATGAGCGCCGTATCGGGGAAGTGGGCAAAGTTGCCCGAACGTGGGGCAAGCCCCTGATCAACGTTGATCATCACCGAACCAACCTGCTCTTTGGCGACGCGATTTTGGTGGACTCGATCACCGCTTCCTCTACCGAGATGGTGCTTGACTGGGCAGAACAGGCCGGGTGGGGGGTGTCCCCTGAAGCTGCTGAATGCCTGTTGTGTGGCTTGGTCACTGACACCCTGTGCTTCCGCACCAACAGCACTACCCCGGTCACCCTTCAAAAGGCTCAGAAAATGATGACTTACGGGGGGGATCTCTCGCGGGTGGTGCAGCATACCGTAAGCCGCATCCCGACGGCGGTGATCCGCTTGTGGGGAGTGGTCATGCCCTCGGTTCGGATCGAGAATGGCGTGGTCTGGGCCAAAATCACCATTGAGGCTGATCGAGAGACGGGCGCTCATGGTGAGGACGGAGGTCTTCCCAGTTTGCTGCTGCAAGCGGACGATGCCTCCATTTCATGTGTGATCACGGAGATCGAGGGCGGCAAATGCGAGTTAAGTATGCGGGCCAAACCCGGTTTTGAGGTCTCCGGGATTGCCCTGAACCTCGGCGGGGGCGGTCATAAGCTGGCGGCTGGTGCAAGCGTCGTTGGCAGCCCTGATCAGGTTGAGGGTATTGTGATCCCCCTGTTGAAGGAAGCGGTCAAAGCTGGTGCCTCTCAACTGAGATAAAACCGTGAGCGATTTTGGCTTTTTGGTCATTGATAAACCCCTCGGTTTGACTAGCCACGATGTGATCGGGGTGGTGCGCCGGGGGGTCAATCAACGCCGGGTGGGTCATGCAGGCACCCTCGATCCTCTCGCCACTGGGGTGCTTGTGGTCTGCATCGGCAGTGCCACGCGGCTTAGTGAGTATGTGATGGGACGTGATAAAACCTATCGCGCTCTCATTCGTTTGGGTGAAGAAACCCCCACCTATGACCTTGAAAGTGAAGTGATCTGCGTCCGCCCCATCGACCATTTGGACAGGGCGCAGGTCTTAAAAGCGCTAGAAGCCTTTCAGGGTGAAGTCGATCAGATTCCCCCCATGCACAGCGCGGTTAAACAGAATGGTAAAAAACTCTATCAACTGGCGCGGCGGGGTAAGGAAGTGGAGCGCCCACCACGCCGGGTGCACCTGCAAACGCGCCTCATCCGCTGCGACCTGCCTGAGGTAGAACTGGAGATTATCTGCTCCGCTGGGACTTATATCCGCAGCATCGCCCACGATCTGGGGACTGTGCTTGGGGTAGGTGGTCATCTGGCAGGACTGCGCCGATTGAGCAGCGGAGAGCTTGATAATCCTGTGCCCCTCGCGCTGCTGCGCACCTCATTTGAGGCGGGTGATTGGCGTCAATACCTGATCGATGAACAAAAAGCACTCGCGCACCTCCCGGCACTGCACCTTGAAGCTGAAGGTGCAGCCGATATTCTCAACGGACGACTGCTTAATCTGCCTCAGGAACCGAGGTCTGGCACTGATCCTGTTGATCGCCCAATCTTGTACCGCGCTTATGATCCCGACGGGCGTTTTATCGCCATTGTGAAGCCCGATCCTTCGGGCAGCCATTATCAGCCCGAAAAGGTCTTTTTGCCGTGAACCTCAACCACACCCTCATCCTGACCGCACAAGCGGATTGTATTGATTCAGCGATGCGTGAAATGCGTACCGCTGTGCCCACTGCCAAGATCAGCTCTGAACTTGCCCCCGGTGTGCTATGCATTGATCTCAATACCGAGACTTTTGAGAATCTAGCGGCAACATGGCGGGTCCAGCCTCCAATTTTTGTGCGCCATATCTGCCCCGTAGAAGAAATGGTGGTGGTGGACGATCATGCTCGTCCAGTACCTCGCCTGCAATCAGCCTTGATGCCCCTGCTAGTTCAGATTGTGCCCGACCGTCCCTTTTCGATTCAGACGCGAGTCTTTGGGGAAGGGCTGCCTTTCACCCCCTTTGATCTCAATAATCCACTGGCGGAGTTGGTACGGACTGTGCGCGGTGCGCCTCTTGATGTGCGCCATCCGGCACAGGTGATCTCGATCAACCTCGCCCTCATCAAAGGGGAACTGCGGGCCTACATAGGCATTTCCAATGTCCTCAATAACCTCTCTGAGTGGGCTGGCGGGGTACGGCGTCTGGCCCGCGATCCCGATCAGATCAGTCGTGCTGAGTTTAAGTTGACGGAAGCACTCGAAACCTTCGAGATCAGTCTGCCCTCACGCGGGATCGCGCTTGATCTGGGTGCTGCTCCCGGCGGTTGGACGCGGGTACTGCGCAAAGCAGGCTTATATGTGACCGCGGTTGATCCGGCTGCACTAGACGAACGAATCGCCCATGACTCAGGGGTGCGTCATCTGCGCATCACCACCGAAACCTTTTTGCAGCGAGAGCCAGAGCAGTTTGATCTGATCCTCAATGATATGCGTCAAGATGCGCGGGACTCCGCCCGGATGATGGCCTCATGCGCGCCATTGATGCGCGAAGGGGGAACGGCCCTGATGACCCTCAAACTGCCCGAACATGGACGGGATGCGGCTGTGGATCATGCCCTGAACATTTTGCGTCGTGCTTATCGGGTTGCGGGGGCGCGTCAGTTGTTCCACAACCGCAGTGAGATCACCGTTTGGCTTGCGCCTTCCGACGGGGGCAGTAGAATCAAAGACTGATTACAGAACCACATCTGCAAGTTGATTTCTGGGTTGGGAGACACACAATGAAACTAATGCATTGGGTGCGCGGGTTCATCTTGGTAGCAGTCGTGACGGCCGCAGTTATTCCCGGTGCGCCTATCAAAGCGCAAGGGGATACCCGACTGGTCTTTGCCGACGACTTCACCGCCAATGTGAGTAAATGGGTAGCCGCAACCGGCACTTACACCCAATTGGATGTAAGTAGTGGTAGGCTTCAATTGGGGATTGATCAAGCTGGGCAAGCGGGCTGGACGGTGCCTCAGGCGACCGTGCCCTATGACGCTGATATAGAGGTCAAGGTAACCCCTATCGCGCCGAATTCTAACGGGGCATGGAACTATGCGCTGATTTTCCGTTCAAATCGCGCCGACATCAACGGCTCATTTTATCACTTTGGGATCAACGGGACTGGTGGGTGGGAATTCCGCTATCGCCCTGATAATTACGAATCCTATACTGCCAATATCCGCAGCGGCAAGATCAGCAACTTTGATCCTATGCAGCCTGCGACCTTGAAGGTTTCCGCACGGGGTACAAAGATCACTTTGTACGTCAATGATAAGGTGATCGCGGATTTCGAAGATACCGCCATAGAGCATGATCCCAATGTTGAAACCTACATCGGGTTGATGGCCGGAACTTACGCCAACGCAAGCAACAATGTTGTTGAGTTTCGTGATCTTCGGGTGTATGAGCCGCTTCCCACAGCAACCTCAGGCACCGCCTTTGTGGAGACATTCGCACCGGAGAATGTTAACAAATGGCTGGTCAGTAAAACTGCTGAAAGCGAAGCCCGAATTAGCAACACTGGGTCGCTCGCAATCTCAGTTTATAAAGAGAACATCATCCGCTGGAGCTACCCACAGTCCAAAACTTTCCCCGCTGATGTGGACGCGACCGTCACTGTAACCCCAGTCACCATTGATCGAACCGGAGCTTGGAGCTATGGCGTTGGGGTACGGGGTTATAAAGATGGCAGTGATTTGATGTTCCTCCTTTTTGAGGTACGTGGAACAGGTGAATTCACCTTTACCCGGCAGCGTGGCGGTAATGTTGAAGAAACCCTGATCGGGCTTACCACCATTGACGGTTTTGACTCCGGTGCGGTTGTACGTTTGCGGGTGGTGGCACAAGGGAACAACTTCAAACTGTATGTTGATGATGATTTGGTGGGGACGGTGAACTACACCGATGAGTCTGACGAACAGGAGTATTTTGTGATCCTCACCGGAGGGACATTTGCTGGATTGGACAATTTTAATGTGTATTTCAGCGGCCTAACGGTGCAGTAGGTTCCCGTCCACATGAAGATCTACACCAAGACGGGTGACGAAGGAGAGACCAGCCTCTTTGCCGGAGGACGGGTGCGTAAGGATCACATCCGAGTGGAGTGTTACGGCACAGTTGATGAACTGAACTCGTTCCTCGGTTTGGCCCGCACCCACCAAATGCCCGCCGTTGCAAGCCTATGGCTGGAACGGGTTCAAAATGAGCTGTTTGTGATCGGCTCCGACCTTGCAACCCCGATGGACGCTCACCCCACTTGGTTGGTGCGCTTGGGAGCTGACCCTATAACGGCACTGGAAAACGCCATTGACTGGATGGATGAACACTTGGAACCGCTTCAGGCGTTCATCCTCCCCGGCGGGACGCCTGCCGCAGCGGTGATTCATGTGGCCCGCACAGTCTGCCGTCGGGCGGAGCGGATCGCGGTCATGCTGGCGGCCGAATCGCCCATTAACCCAGAGGTGATCCGCTACCTGAACCGTCTTTCAGACTTTTTGTTTGTGCTGGCCCGATATCTCAACAAAGAAGCCAACGAATCGGAAACGCGGTGGACTGTCCGAGGATAAAATCATGAAATTCACCATCGTCATTGCCACTGCGCTTACCGAAGCTGCTCTGAACTATCTTGATTCCGTCCCTGATGTGGATATTCGCATCATTGCGTCGGAGAAAGCACAGGTGATCCGCGCCCTGCCGGAAGCAGATGCGCTGATCACCCGTGATGAGTTTGCCATTGACGCGGAAGTGATCGATGCGGGCAAACGACTGAAAGTGATCGGACGTGCAGGTGCGGGTCTGACTGGAATCAACGTTGAAGCCGCAACTGCACGTGGGGTGATTGTGATGAACACCCCCGGCGCAAATGCGATTTCCACCGCTGAGTACACCTTTGCCTTGATGCTCGCCCTTGTGCGCCAGATCATTCCTGCCCATCAAGAGTTAAGCCGAAGTATGTGGGCGCGTCAATCCCACACCGGGATCGAACTCTACGGCAAAACGTTAGGGTTGATTGGTTTGGGAAGGGTGGGGCGGCAGGTCGCAATCCGGGCTGCGGCCTTCGGGATGGATGTCCTCGCCTTCGATCCCTATGTAGCCGAGGCCCAAACCACCGATCTACGGGTGAAATTGGTGGGGTTAGATGAGGTCTTGGGTCGGAGTGATCTGGTTTCGCTGCACTGCGCCGTCACCCCGGAGACTTATCACCTGCTCAACGACGAGACTCTTGCCCTGATCAAGCCGGGGGCACGCCTGATCAACGCTGCACATGGGAGCATTATTGACGAAAAAGCCCTTGCGGAGGCCCTCAAGACGGGTAGGATTGCGGCCGCAGCGGTGGATGTCTTTGGGCACGAACCGCCCCTTGATTCTCCCCTGATCGGCTTACCCAATGTGATCCACACTCCGCACATGGGCGATGCTACCATTGAGGCCCAGCATGACCTGAGTATGCAAATCGTGCGTCAGGTGGTTGATGCGCTCCGAGGCACAGATTACCGAAATGCGGTCAATATGCCCTTCATCCCCGGGCGGGATTTTGAAGCCATTGCACCCTACATGCTGCTGGCTGAGCGTATCGGAACCCTGCATCACCATCTGGCACGGGGGCGCATCCGGCGGGTAGCGGTGGAATACAAGGGGGAAGAATTGGATGGCATGGTCAAACCCCTAACCGTAGCCCTGCTCAAAGGACTGCTCTCACCTGTTTTAGGCGATTCCGTCAACTACATCAATGCGCCACTGGTGGCGATGGAACGGGGCATCCATGTGACCCAAACCAAAGGTTTGGATGTGGCCGATTATACCCATCTGGTGAGCTGCCAAACCCATTGGGAAGGCAGTGGTCAGCAGGTGATTAGTGGGGCCCTGTTTAATCAACGCGAACCCCGGATTGTGGGCATCAACAGCTATCGGACTGATTTTGTGCCCGCTGGGGTTTTACTGATTTTTGGCAGCTATGACAAACCCGGCGTGATCGGGCGCGTGGGTACCCATATGGCCAGCTTGGGTATGAACATCGGCGCTTGGCGCACCGGACGGGCTGAAAAGGGCGGACAGACCCTCACCGTCCTTACCCTTGACCTGCCCCTCACCGAAGCCCAATTGGAGGAGTTTCGTAAACTGGAGATGGTGCGTCACGCTACCCAGATCATCCTGCCCGAAGGCCGCTAAGGGGGTGTCCCTTGCTCTTTGGGTGGTTTGCGCCCAGCAAGGGGCATCTTCCACCCCATCACCCTCATCAGAAACAGCAGCCCCTTTTTCTGCCTCTTGACTTTCCTGTAACAGGAAGGTGTACCCTATAGTTGTAGACACCATCTGCAAGGCTTCGAGGGACACCATGAGCGATAAACTTGACCTCAAAAAATCATTGGCCTCGCTGTACAACCCACCCCGTACTTTTGGGCTGGTGGAGGTTCCCCCTTTCAATTTCCTGATGATCGATGGCAAGGGTGACCCCCGTACTGCACCTGCCTACGGCGAATCAGTTGAGGCGCTCTACGCTGCCGCCTACACCCTCAAGTTCAAGGTCAAAAAAGCGCTGGGAATCGACTACGCCGTGATGCCCCTCGAAGGGCTGTGGTGGTCAGAGCCAATTGAGGCGTTCAGCCTAGATCGGCGCGATCTGTGGCAGTGGACAATGATGATCCTTCAGCCTGAACTGGTCACCCCTGATCTGGTTCAAAGCGCCCTCAGTGAGACCCAAAAGAAGAAGCAACTGCCCCGTTTGGATCAGATTCGTTTTGAGTCCTACCACGAGGGCTTAAGTGTTCAAATCATGCATCTAGGCCCGTATGTGGATGAAGCGCCCACTTTGCATCGCTTACATCATGAGTACATCCCGGCTCAGGGTTGCGAGATGGTGGGCAAACACCACGAGATCTATCTAAATGACCCCAATCGGACCGAACCGGCCAAACTCAAGACGGTCTTGCGCCAACCTGTGCGCCGGAAAGGATGATCTTCGTCTATGCTCAAGATCAGTGAGTTTTCGAAGCTCACACAGGTTCCAACCAAAACCTTGCGCTACTACGATGAGATTGGGCTGCTGAAACCAGCGCGCATCGATCCGTGGACAGGCTATCGCTTCTATACAGTGGAGCAGCTCCCCCGCCTCAACAGGATTCTGGCCCTAAAGGCGCTGGGGCTGTCGTTGGATCAGATCAAGGCGATGCTCGATGAGCATCTGACTGCGGAGCAGATACGGGGAATGCTGCGCCTCAAACGTGCCGAAACCTTGCAGCGTCTTGAGGAGGATCAAACCCGATTGAGTTTTGTTGAAGCCAAGTTGAGACAGATCGAAATGGAGGGCACTATGTCAGAGTACGAAGTGATCCTGAAGGCTGTTGAACCCATTGAGGTCGCAGGGGTACGCGACTTCGCACCCGATCAAGCCCACATCAGTGAGACTTTCGGGCGCATGTATGGGATGGTGATGGCTGAGGTGACGCGCCAACACGCTGCTTTTGCAGGCCCCTCAATTGCGCTCTATCACGATGAGGGGTTCCCCGAAACCCATATCGACATTGAAACCACCCAACCGATTCGGGGAACTTTCCACGAGGCCAACGGGGTGAAGGGCTACACCCTGCCCGCAGCAAATCTCGCCTGCACCATCCATCGGGGCAGCTTTCAGAACCTTGGCAGCGCCTATGAGGCCATCATGAAGTGGATTGAGAGCGGCGGGTACCACATTGTTGGTCCGAGCCGTGAGGTTTACCTTCAGTTCGACCCCAACGCCGATCCCAACACATGGGTGACGGAGATTCAGTTCCCGGTGGAAAAAGGCTGAATCGGACTCGATAGTTCAGGTTAGGCAGCGCGGCGTCGGTTAATCCAGCGAACGCTGATGCGGATTAGCCACGCCGCCCCAAAAGCGGCAGTGCAGGTCAGGACGATAGATGCCCCTGAAGCCACACTGAAGCGGTAGGAGAAGTACAGCCCCACCACCCCTGATCCAATAGCGATCACCGTTGCGACCATCATCATCCGAGGCAGGCGATTGGTGACGAGCGAAGCGGCCGCGGCCGGGGTGACCAGCATAGCGCTGGTCAGGACCACGCCCACCGCCTGAATGGCTGTGACCACAGTAAGGGCCAGCAAGATCAACAGCCAGTAGCGCTGACGATCTGCCTTTAAGCCTATCACTTCGGCGTGCGTGGGGTCAAACGAGGTCAGTTCAAACTCTTTGTGGAACAGCACCAAAGAACCAATCACGATCACCGCAATGATCGCAGTTAAAATCAGATCGTCACGGGTTGTGCCCAAAATGTTGCCAAAAAGGATATGAGTAAAATCGCGGAAGGTGCGGGTTGTACTCATGAGCAGGATACCCAAGGCAAACATGCCCGTGAAAACAATCCCAATAGCCGTATCTTCCCGTACCGATTCACGTCGGGAGAGCCATCCGATGCCCAATGCGGTGGCCACCGCTGCCAGCACCGCCCCCACAAACAGATTAAGCCCCCGAATCGAAGCGAAGACGATTCCCGGCAAGATGGTATGGGCCAGCGCATCGCCAATGAATGCCATGCGCCGCAAGACCACATACACCCCGATAGGGGCGCACACCAATCCTACCAGAATCACTGCCGCCAGACTGTTACGCATGAACTCAAAACGGATAAAAGGATCAAGCAGATCGTTTAGGATGTTCATAAAGGCATTGGGTTCGTTTCCGGGGTGATGACCCCTTCAAGCAGGATCGTTTCGCGCCCATCAACAAGAGTCAGCACCCGTTCAAAATCGTGTTCGAGGCGGCTCAGATCGTGGGTCGCCATGATCACCGTTTTGCCCTGCTGCCGCAGATCATTCATCACCGTGGCCAACATTGCACGGGTGTCCTTATCAATGGCATTGAGCGGCTCATCCAGCAGAAGCAGATCAGCGTCCTGTGCCAGCGCTCGCGCTAGCAAGGTGCGCTGCTGCTGCCCCCCGGAAAGCTGTCCGATCTGGCGCTGAGCAAGGTCGCTCAGTCCCATGATCGTAAGCGCCCGATCAACGGCCATATCATCTTCACGTCCCGGACGTCTGAGCCAGCCCAGATGAACATAACGTCCAGTCATGACCAGATGACGCAGGGTGATTGGAAAACGCCAGTCGATCTCACCCCGTTGGGGCAAGTATGCCACCCGATGGTGACAAGCTCCCACTGGCAGCCCATAGATCAGAATCTCACCGCTCACAATGGGCAGCAGTCCGGCAATGGCTTTGAGGAGGGTGGTTTTGCCTGCGCCATTGGGCCCGATCAGGGCGGCCCGTTCGCCCGGATGCACTACCAGAGAAACATCCTTGAGAGCCAGCGAATCCGAGTCAGCGTGCATCACCGAGAGCTGACGAACCTCTAGCGCCGGCGCTCCCGCGACTGGGGCGGTATAATGGCGTCTGCTGTATGGAAAATGAAACATACCTTACCCCATTTGGCCGAGCACAATCATAACTGATGGAACTGGCTCACTCAACTTCGTAAGATCGCGGCGCGCCATCCCGGAGAAACCAACAATGCTTAAACGATACCAGCACTCACTGGCTGAGTGCCTCTGCGATAGTGGTCGCATTATAGCGCATCATCGCCACATAATTGGAAGCATCACCATCGGGATCACTCAGCGAGTCGGTATATAAGTCGGGTGCGATCTCCACCCCCGCTTCACGTGCGATCAATTCGATGATCTGGGGATTCAACTGGGCCTCCACAAAGATCGCTGGAACACCCGACGCCCGGATCGCTTCGATGGTGTCACCGAGTTCAGCAGCGGAAGGATCGGCGGCTTCGGTGGTGACCCCCAACACACCCTGTACTCTTAGCCCGTAACGTGCCCCCAAATACTGAAAGACGTCGTGATTGGTGAATAACACCCGTTGATTTTCTGGGATCGTGTTCAGAATTTCAACGACTTCTGCATCCAGCACTTGAAGGGTTTTGAGGTATTTCTGAGCGTTCGCCTCATAACGTGCCGCATGGTCAGGATCAGCCGTGATGAGCGCATCACGGATATGCCCCACCATGATCATCGCATTCTGGATGTTATGCCATACATGAGGGTCAAATTCACCGTGTTCTTCAGCTTCAGGTGTTTCGCCCTCGTGTGTTTCACCTTCATGGGGGTGTTCACCTACTGGAAGCAGATCGATTCCTTCCACCACCGTGACCATTTTGGCACTGGCACCAGAAGCCCCTGCCATATCGGCCAACCACGGTTCAAAACCTAAACCCAAGGCGAAGATCAGTCTCGCCTCGCTTAAGGCAACCGAATCCGCTGGGGCCGGCTCAAAGGTATGGGGATCGCTGCCTGCGGGCACCAGCACTCGCAGATCAACCGAATCCCCACCCACCTGCGCTACCATGTCGCCCAGAATACTGAAGGTCGCAACAAGCTTGATCTTACCCTGAGCGCTCGCCGGAACCCGTGTTGAGGTCATGAATATACTGCCGATGAGGATCAGTACTACCCATTTGAACCGCGCCATTCTGCCTTGTCCCCTTTTATCCACCCTGATTGGGATTGCCATATTGGTTCCTTTGTTGATACTTCGTTTCAATAATATGAATATTGAGACTGAATGTCAATACCGGAATTTGTCTCCCCCACTACCCCAAACCTGCATCCACGTGTAGACTAGTCCCAACACTGAAGGTACTCTGGGCGAGGATGGCTGAGGATGGCAATTCAAGCACTGGAACTACTAGAACGCGCCTTCCCGACGATTTCCCGTGAACATTTGCTGCAACTGGCCGAATTGGCTCAGGTGCGTCACTATCCCCCAAACACGGTCCTGTGCCGTGAGGGGGCATATGAGCAAGTCCTCTATTTGATCTCCGAGGGCAAGTGTTCGATCACCAAGCGTCTCACCGAAAAAGAGGATATGTTCCTGCGTTTGGCCGTCCCCGGTGATTATGTGGGTGAAATGGCGATCATCTCGGATGCGCCGCGTTCTGCTACGGTGACCACCCTTGAAGATGTGGTCGCGCTTGAAATTGATCGGGAGTTGTTCCTCCAAATCCTTCGCCAGAATGCTGATCTCGCCCTCTCGATCATCCGCATGACCTTTGACCGCCTTCGGATCAACGACAAAAACGCCATCGAAGGGCTGCGCGAAGCCTATCACACCCTTGAGAAGCTGGACAAGGCGAAACTTGACTTCATCGAAGTGACCGCCCATGAACTACGCACCCCTCTCACAATCATGCGCGGTTATGCCAGCATGATGCTGGCGGACCCTGTGATCCGCGAAAACCAAGTCCTACGGGAGATGGTTGAAGGGGTGGTCAACGGCAGCCAGCGCCTGCACGAAATCGTCAACAACATGCTCGACGTTCAGCGCATTGATATGGAGCAGCTCAACGTTGCTTCTGTGCCCGTTTCGCTGCCGGTGGTGCTGCGCGGGGTAGAGATGGAGTTCCGCCACGCGATCCAGCAGCGTAAGTTGAATCTGATCATGGATATTGCCCGTGACACCAGCATCCTTTACATTGAGGCCGATCCCGGGCTGCTCAGTAAGGCCATGCATCATGTCCTGATGAACGCGATTAAGTACACCCCGGATGGCGGCACCATCCGGATCAAGTTGGTCTACGAGACTCACCCCGAATTGGGGCGTATTGCTCACATCATGGTTTCCGATACAGGGATCGGCATTGATCAGGAGCATCACAAACTGATTTTTGAAAAATTCTATCGGTTAGGGGATGTGGCCCTGCACTCTTCTGGACAAACCGCCTACAAAGCCGGCGGCCCCGGTTTGGGTCTAGCCATTGCGCGGGGTGCGGTCATGGCTCATCAAGGGCAAATATGGGTTGAGAGTCCGGGCTTTGATGAGCAGAAGTTTCCGGGCACAACCTTCCATCTAATCCTGCCCATCCAGCCGCCACAGCGAACGGCCGGCGAAGGGGTCAAAAAGCAGGGACGGCTTTAGAGGATGCTTTGTCCCTTTGTGATGATCTGAGCTGTGGTCATCCATGCGAATGCGCACAATCCTTCTAAAGGTAAGTGGGTGAATGTTTATGTGATGATCCCGCCCCTTGTAATCTTTGCCAAATGATCGAGGCGGCGCGCCGCCTTTGCTTATACTTCCTCTAGCGACCCAACACTGAACGGATGAGCGAGGGGAAAGGGATTGAAGGCGGAAGAGACTTCGGTTAAG
>JACSRJ010000023.1 GCA_014879835.1 Anaerolinea sp. | reverse complement strand
TACCCACAGTGCTTGCGACCTCCAAATTCTACCCAACCTGCGCGTTGTGGTTGGGCATGCCGAGTACCGAAACCAGCGATTCAGCCACTGGTGCTGGGGATTGGGTAACGAGTGAGGGTGATGTAAAAAACACCACAATAATGAACATTCAGAAGGTCACGATAAAGAGTAGGACTTACGCTGCTGAAGGGGATTGGGTTCTGTCAGACGATCCAACCATTGGGAACAGAACCCTGGCTTTACCCCGCATCGTGCCAAATACAAGTTTGAGCGGCGTAATTCCTCAAAGAGATTGACCTTGGCAGCAATCGTGCTGCTTTATGGATATGCATTGTGTTGTTCTGGCGTTTTTCAGGGAGGGTGTCCATCATGTCCGATTCTTCTACTTCCATAGGGCAGCAATCACGAACCGCACTGTCTCAGGGCTCACCCGCGATATCATCAAAGAAAACTCGTATCGCCATGACGGGGGCGACCAGTCTTTTAGGGCGTAATTTACTCTTCGAAATCTTCAAAGAGAATATCCACGATCTCGATCGACTTGAGTTAATCCTGCTTGGTCGTGCCAAAGAATCCCAGGCTTTGCGCGATCGTGTTCGGGAAATGGTATGTGAGATGAGTGAAATGGTCAGTCCTGATGAACTGAGCCATATCCTCGATTACTGTGCACATCGCGTGATTTACGTTGACAGTGAGCTGACTGAACCTTATACGAAGATTGACTCGCATTCGCTTCACCAGCTTCAGAGAGCGCCCATTGACTTCTTTTTTCATCTGGCTGCGATCAGTAATTTCCGCGATACCCCAGCAGTACGCGAGCTTCTTCATCGCACCAATATTGAAGGGACTCTCAATACTCTTGAACTCATACGGGAGTTGAAGGTAGGTGAGTACTGCTATACCGGCTCAGCTTATGTATGCGGCACCACTACGGGAAAAATCTATCCGGACTACATCAATCTGGATCAACCATTTCATAATCCCTACGAGCTTTCAAAACTGAAAGCAGAGATCCTCGTTAGAGAATTCGGTACAGCAACGGGCGTGCGTTGTCGCATTTTTCGCACCTCAACAATCTGCGGAAGATTGATCGAACCCCCTCTTGGTGGGGTAAGCAAGTATGACGTGTTTTATGGGTGGGCAGCATTTTGGTTACGCATGAAGGCATCTGTACTTGGGGGGTGGTCCGACATCTATACCCGTCCATGTGCTCTGGATGCGCGTATTTGTTATCGCGCCGCGGGCGGGTTCAATACGGTCCCTGTTGATTTTGCAGCCAAAGCGATGTATCAAGTCTGTCTGCAAAATGATCCAGGGCAAAGCTATCATCTGGTTAATGATCAGGAGACGCCCCACGCCATGCACATTCCGGCAATGTTGAATACCGTCAATGTGGAGGGAACAAGTCAGTGTGAAACCATCCCCGTGGATCTCAATGAAACGGAAGCAGCGTATTATCGGGTGTTAGGTAAAACATTCACCCCCTACATGACCTCAGCACCCATGGATTTTGATACGGACAGCATTCGTTCTGTCCTGAACAAATCACGACTGCGTTGCCCCCCAGTAGATGCAGCAAATTTCCAAATATTGATGGAGTTCGCCAAGCAACATGATTTCGGTGTGGAGCATAACTGACAGTGATATGCTGGTGATCAGGCAAATTTCCGTGGGCAATCCAGGGGACGATTCGGGTACATGCGGTTGTATCAGAAACGGGCGGCGGATCGGGAATGCGCTCCAGAATCCCTGATGTGGTCGGTGGCGGTCTGGCATGGGTCAGAGTCGCCTCTGCGACATGGGTAACCAGCATAGGGCAAGCGGCGTGTACGTGCTTCCAATAGCCGCTCCATGCGGCTGTTACTTCAGCCAATCAACTTATGGGCAATCCAACAAAGACAATCCTGAATCAGTCACCACTTTGATTTGGCAGATTTACGGGATAGATGGTAATCGCAATCTCCGCCTCGACCGCAACGATGCGTCGTAAGACAGAATGGGGGAGAACCTGGCTGAACGCCCACGGCTTGTCCCCACAATCATAGCCGATATCGAATTTTCGAACGCTACTGGTTTCCCAGACGTGGCGCGCTTCCCCATTCAAGTTTTCGATGATGGCCAACATCTTCTCAATCATGCCTGCCGGATTGCGCTCAAGTGATGCAGATTCTGTGATTTCCAGTGCCATACGCCAACACGAGTCCGTTTCTTTTCTGACCCAGTTGGGAGTGAGTTCGTTCTCGGCAAATGCTTCAAGCAGTGCCGCAGGATTGTATTGCGTGGCCAACTCGAGATCAGTGTTGAGGTAACCAATGATCTTTTCATCTTGATGTGCTGTGCGGATTGTTGAAACTGCTTGGAGTTTCTCCGCACATTTCGTTACCCACTCAATGTAGGTATTGGTGGTCGAGAGCTCTTTGTCCACAACGGCCCGCTGAAAGTACACATAAGGATGTGTCTTCCTCGCTGCTTCCACATCCAGTTTGAGCAGAGCATCCACCAGTTCAGCGTATTCACGCTCCGTGATCCAGAATGGTCGCCACGTTGTGCCCGGCCCCATTCCGCCGCTATTTCCTCCTGAGAGCAAGACTTCATTTAAGACACGTAACGGGGGAACGAAGCCATTGGAGCCAAACAAATAGAGGACGTCGAGAACAAAATCCACCAACAACTCGCGCCGTTTGATTGGCGGTCCCAAATATGACCAGTGCGTTCGATACGTCTTATATCTCATTTTCTGCAACGATGGCGCAGCCTTCCCCCTATAGATATACATACGAATATTGTGTGTGGACGTTCCCAACAACTCTGGGGTTTGTGACAGCGAAGGTATCTGCTGAGTTATGCAAGGATTGGGGTAAAAAACTCTATGACGAGCAACTCGATTTAAAGTCGGGACAGCCGTGCAAAGACTATTTGTCCTCTTTCAGAATCGTCTCAGGGGCTAGGATCTTGATATGAGCCGCGAATCTTTTGAAGTCTTCTGGGTTGAAGGTGAGCAGTGAGGGGATTCCGTATGCCTGCATTGTGGCGACGATATTGGCATCATGAACCTGTTTTCCGCCCGTGGGGATTTCTGTCAGCAGGGTGAGCAGGCGATCCAGAACCAGATTGTTATCGGGTGCCACCCGAAAATGCGAACGAAAGTAGCGGGCGCGACTGACCGCAGTAGCGGTATCCAGAGGGTGCATGAATGACTGAGGGCGGGTCACTACCGCAAGGTATTCTCGGATGCTTTGCTGGCTGATCCACAGGGCCGTACGCTGTTTTCTCAGGAGGCGCAGGACTTCAATACTCTGTTCGTGGGCAGGTGCGGTGAGGACATTTGCTCGTACCAAGATGTTGGTATCAAGAAAAATCTTGCGCTCACCGCTCATCGTTATACATATCCTCGCGGCGTAGTGATACCTGGTCAGACCACGGACCGAGGTCATCAATCGGGAAGTCTGTGAGGTCGCTGTAAATCAATGCCTCATCGGTTTCGTCTTCCCCCTCGGACTGAGTTAACTCCATCAACTCACTTCGGATCAATTCCCGCAGTTCGTCCAGGGTAAGGTCTGCTACCCGTCTGGCTACCATAGGTTTTCCTGTACCATGATCCCATATTTCCCCTAATTATAACCCCACCCCCCTCACCCCG
>JACSRJ010000024.1 GCA_014879835.1 Anaerolinea sp. | reverse complement strand
TAAGTGGGGACGATGATCCCGGACTCGATGAGGGCTAATGTTGGTGAACAGGACAGTAAACCCCTCAAATTCCCCGATCTGGGGTTGTGGGGGACGCCCCACCAAAGGTTTTCCTCCCCTTTCCTAGCCGCGATGCGGCGGTCGGGAGCGGGTACCGCGCAGCGGTCGGGGGGTGAGGGCTATCATTCATTCTACCCAAAATTTAGTGTCGTCCCCTCAGCCTGCATGAGGTAAGAGTATGACTGAGAATAGCAGGTCAATCTTTTAGGAAACCTGCTCTAGGGTGCGGTTCTTCCACCTCGCTTTTCATCCTCTCACGGATTCGCCTGATCGGCGTTTACTGACTGTTTTGGGGGTATTTTGGCGACTTCTTAAGGCGTAAAATAAAGGTGTGCATGAAGCGCCATTATCATCTCCTTGAAGCCATCCCAACACTGCGCTTTTGCGGTTCTACAGTAGAGAAAATGACATAAAGGAGGGTAACGTGATGAAAAAGAACACTCCGTTATCCACCAGAACGTTTGAAAACTTCCTCGCGCAGGAGCGCTGCGATCAGCTTGTCGCGGAGGCTGAGAAAGATCGTCTGGTGGCCGCGTTAAGGAAGTCTTTCCCTAGAGATGTTCCGAGGACAGCAGATCGGGTCTTGGCTGGCATTGTGACCGCTGCTGTGAAGCACTTGAGCACGGGGGCACATCGTACTTTGCACTGGTTGCGGGGCTTTGAGACATGGTTGGGACACACCCTTCACAACCTGCTCTTTCCGCGTCATCGGTGGCACTGAAACGAATTTGGTCTGAGGGATCGCTCCGATAGGTAGTAACGCCAACATTGGACGTACAACATCGGAGGTTATCATGATGCGTATACGGACAGAGACACCTTACGAGGTACAAAGCGAGCAGTATCGGGAGGAAGCGGAAGCCTATATAGCCCATGAACGGTTGGTGGAGCAGGCGCGGTTAGCACACAAGGAACATCTTCAATTGGATTTGTTAGCATGGTTCAGCCGCCTTGAAAACCGCAGCTTTGAGATGCTGCACGCAGTTGAAAGACGCATTCATGGTCTGATAATGTGGGTGTTGCACTGGTTTGTGCGCCCGCAGATCCCTCCTAATGGAGGAACAGCCCTCTGAGAGAAACTGCCCTGATTTTGACCGCACCCTTAGAGAGGCGAGTTTAAAGGGGCGAGCCGCAGCTCGCCCCCATCTGCCTGCCTGTTAAGGCTCAGCCCTTGTTAGGCTTTGAACTGGGTCGCCCGGTGGGCCGTAAAACGATCCCGCAGCTTCAACCGCTGATACTTGCCAGTGGTGGTCACGGGGATGTCCGTGCCAAAGATCACCACTTTGGGTGATTTCTCAAAGGTCAAATGCCGGCGGCAGTGCTTGATGACCTCCGCTTCGGTCAGGTCTGTGCCTTCTTCGGTGACCACATAGGCGCCCACTTCTTCGCCGTAATAGTCGTTCTCAAAAGCGACTGCCAACCCTACCTTCACTCCCGGCAGCTTTAGCAGCACTTCCTCAATGTCAAAGGGCGAGAACTTGACCCCACCGCGGTTGATCAGCTCTTTGAGGCGCCCGGTGATGAAAAAGAACCGACGGCCGCGCTCGTCAACCTCATAAAAACCCTCGTCACCAGAACGAAACCACTCAAACTTGAAAGTCTCGCGGTTGGCATCCGGACGCTGATCATAGTACTTCATCACATTATGCCCCCGGATGCAGATTTCACCACGTTCCCCCGGCGCAAGGATCGTGCCGGCCCCGGCGGGATCAAAAATCTCCATTTCGTTGGAGCTGATGGGGCAGCCAATACTTGGGTAACCGTAGTCTTGCAGCCAATGGCGGTGGGACTCATCATCCAGATCGATGGGCAAAAAACATGAGTAACAGGTGGTCTCGCTTAGTCCGTAACCGTGCAGCACCCGTACCCCAAAGCGTTCCTCAAAACGCCTGACCAGCGCCACCGCAAGGGTGCCCGCCCCACAAATCAGATGGCGAAAATGCTTCAAGTCCTCGGCTCTGACACCTTCCCCCCAGATGCTGTTGCCGATGGCCGCTTGCGAATCGGCATATTCAGCGCTGAACTGGAGCAGAGTGGGCACAACGCTCACAATATGGACTCGTTCACGGGCAATCCGCTGCCAGAAATGAGAGGAACTGTACTGACGGTTTAGAACCACACTCGCGCCCACATATAGGGGGGTGACCAGCGTGACGATGGTACCGTTTACATGATGGATGGGCAGGACACACATCATCCGCTGATTGCCCGTGATGCCCTGCCAATCGCTGATTCCCCGCGCATCCACGAGCATGTTGTACTGCATCAGCACCACCCCTTTGGGCGCGCCTGTGGTGCCGCTGGTGTAGACCAGCAGACTCTCCGACTCTAAGTTGACCGACTGTGGCGGGCTAAAGGT
This sequence comes from Anaerolinea sp., assembly GCA_014879835.1. Lineage (GTDB taxonomy): Bacteria > Chloroflexota > Anaerolineae > Aggregatilineales > UBA2796 > UBA2796. Next base: position 1,230 of record JACSRJ010000024.1, on the reverse strand, counting down.
TTCTGACTGTCGGGCAAGGGAGGTTCCCCAGTGCAGATATTGGGGACGTGGGGTGCCCCCCACCTGAACGATTTGGCGCACCTGAGGCGCGCCTAAACCCTCCTCCGTACCCCGGATGAGTCGCTCTGCGCGCTCCAGATATTCTTCGCGCACCAGCACGATCACCGCTCGGCTGCTGCGCAGAATGTAAGCGATGCGCTGATCATCCTCAGTGATGTTCTGGGGCGCAACAGTCGCGCCAATCTTCCAACAGGCGAAATAAATGATCACGGTGTCGGCGTGATTGTAAGCGATAGTCGCCACCCGATCCCCCGCACGCACCCCCAATTCCTGACAGAGCACATTGGCGGCTTGATTGACGCGAGCATTCACTTGGGCGTAAGTGAGTTCTTCGCGGTCTCCGGCTGCATCGTAGTGGATCAAAAATACCTTTTCTGGGCTTTCGCTGGCGCGCATTTCGAGCAGTGTTCCAAAATTACGATAGGGCACAAGCGAGTCCGAAGCTGAACGTCCGTGATAAGCACGAGCACGAGCGATCTTTGGGAGCGTTTCAGCATCAGCAGAGATCTGATCGGGTGGCATATCCTGAAACATGGCACTGATTCCCTTCAATAAATAGGCTGACGCATATCTGATCTATCAATTTTCCGTAATCGTTCCACAAAAACCAGATAAAAAACACTTTCATGGGCAATTCTTTTTTACATCTTCCATACCCCCTGTGATCGATTGTTGGATAAGGTGGTGAAGTTCGCCCTAGCACTCCTTCATTCCCCTAGATGAACTGTCTTGTGGTGCCATTCTTTACCCTCGGAGTGATCAGATGGCAAATCGGATTCAAACAAACTACGATCAGCTTCGCAGTATCGCTCAGACCTTTGAGCGAGAAGCCCAGACCTCCCAGCAGCTCCTGCAGGAGATTAGGCGCTGTGTTGACCAACTTGCCCAAGGCGGTTGGATCGGCGCGGGCGCGGAAGCATTTTTTGGCGAGATGCAGGATTTAATCTTCCCCAGTATAACCCGGTTGATGAATGCCCTTCAGAGTAGTAAACAAGCTGCGGGGCAGATTGCTGTTGTGCTGAGGGATGCTGAGGAAGAAGCGGCCAAACTCTTTCAGGGTGATGGTGATGGCGGGGTTTCTGGCACAGCGCCTCAAGGCGGGCCGACCCCCGTTCCCAAACCTACTCCTGAAATGACGCCCACCCCAACCCCTGTCTCTTATACACATCT
>JACSRJ010000220.1 GCA_014879835.1 Anaerolinea sp. | reverse complement strand
CAATTCTCTATTTTATCCGCTCTTCCTTCCCCCATCCTCAATTTCCCAACACGTCTCCACGCTTGACCTGCGGTGACGGCAAGCGGCAGCGGTAATAGAGAGGTTTCGGGAGGAAATCGCAGTAGCCCCCGGTAAAACCCGATCAAGCACAAATACCCCCGGCGGGGTGAACGATTCATCCTCCCACCAGCGTAAGGAATCCTTTTGGGCAGCCCGGGCAATAACGCTCCTTAATTTCAGGAGGAGTACTGCCTGTTGAGAACTTAGTTCTTGCATTGATCTGTAACCTTACAGGGATACCTTCACCTGTGGATGCAGTTTATACCCATTCTCCTTTAAGAATACCGTATTTGCGGGGATCGCACCGCGTGAGTTTTGGCCGGGAGACCGCTGATGTTTCAGAGAAAGACCAGTCTGAGTCATGATCGATATTGCCCAGAGCGTGCACCTTGGCGCATAATTAAGAAAACCGATTATGAATTTGTTTATCTGAGGGGAATGTGGTCCATAATCCGCTTGAAGCAGGTCAGCATTTACTGAAACAGTACCAGGCAAAGCTCCAGTTCACCCTTGAGAATAACAATTTGACCGCAGAGTCAATTGAGCGGATCCTTGACTCAATCCAGTTGGACAGCGGAATCTACCTTTCGCTTAATCCAATCTACGAACATAGTGGTGAACCGTTTGCGAACTTTGTTCGGCAGCAGCAGCTTCCAGAAACACTGGTGACATTATTCCCTAAACTTGCTGAAAGTGGTCTCTATACACATCAGAAGCGAGGTATCCTGTCAATCCTTCAGGGGCAGCATACGATCATCTCAACTGGGACCGGCAGTGGCAAAACGGAGACGTTTCTGGTCCCTATTATTGCGCATTGTCTGCAAAGCGGGGGGCACGGGGTCAAAGCCATCATCGTCTACCCAATGAATGCACTGGCAGGCGATCAGATTGAGCGTATAGCTGCCTATACTCAGGGTACAGATATCACCTTTGGACTATATACAGGCGCAACACCCGAAAGTTCCTCTGAAGCACCCGGGCGTGAACATCAAAACCAACTCATCTCCCGGGATGAAATCCGGGCTAATCCGCCGGACATCCTCATCACCAATTACGTGATGCTGGATCGGTTGCTCACACGCGAGAAAGACCATCGGATCTTTGTTGAGTCTGGTAGCAGCCTGCGCTACCTCATCCTCGATGAGCTGCATACCTATACAGGCAGCAAAGCGACTCACCTAAAATACCTATTGGCGCGCCTCAGATATTACTTTGCACATAAAATCACCTATATAGGGACGAGCGCCACCCTCGTGAGTAATGCAGCAGGGAAGGCACGACTCGACAAGTTTGTTCAGGATCTGTTCGATATCAGCTTCGAAGCCTATGATTTCATTGAGGCTGTCAAAGCGCCAGAGGAGCCTGTGATACCAAGTCAGCCTTTACCCGTACTTACCGATGATGATCTGGTTCGCATCGACTTCTCAACGGATGAAAATGCGGCGGTGAGTATTGGGCTTTTGACAGGCTCTCGGGTAGACACTTTCGATTTTTATGTTCCCTCAGAGAAATATCACCAAACGCCTGTTTATCAATCCTTATTCACGAATGATTATGTAGCCGCTATCCGTCATGCGCTGGAACAAAATTCACAGTCGTACAGCGATCTGGTGGGTTATGTCAGTCGAGTAATACCGGCTGGGCAGTTTCAGATGATCACACCAGAACGACTGCTGTCAAGCTACCTCGGAGCAATAACATTTGTAAATGAAAAAGCGGGCGAACGCGGTAAACCACTACTGGACTACCGACTTCACGTTTTTGTCCGAAATTTGATCGGCATTTTGAGAATGTGTCCGGTGTGCCAACGTTATTTCAGCGGAGACACAGGACACTGCCCCCACGACGGACATACCGTATTTGCTGTTTATCGGCATGATGTGAGTTTGTGCGTTGGCAAGTTTAACAAGCAGCGTCTCAGCCCAATCATTGAAGCCGAATCAACCGATTTTGAGAATGTCCATTACGTTCTGATCGGACGTGCCACCAATGATCTCAATGACAGATTTGAGCTCCGGGGCAATCTGTCATTCGATGGGAAGTTCCAGATTTCAAGTGATGGTGAGTACTGTCTGGCGCACCTCGATGCCGCGAATCCCGAACAACTTGAAAATGATCTGATTCATGTAGGCGATGAAAAACGCGATTACCTGTATATGATTCATCTGGTTAAAACGATACTGCAGATATTCGGTAAGAGTTTGGGGTTCGTGGACAACCGTGAACTGGCATCGCGTTACAGCACGATCATCCGAGATGAGTTTGCCAGTGAGTTTCTCTACGAGTTTCTCTGTTTGCACTATCCTCATGAACGCAAACTCGCTATTGATCGCACCCTTGCTTATTTACAGAAATGCGCTGGAGAAATTCAGGGATCAAACCTAGAACAAGCCATCTTTAGCGAGATCCCTATCTGGTTTTACCGAATGATTAGTACTCCGGAACGACTAGGTGGCATTGTGGGCTTATTCAAATGGCGCGATGATATCTTCGACGGGCACAATCTGCCCGATTTGCATCGGGCACTAGTGGATATTTTCATTCGTGAGCGGGCGATACTGACTGGTTTTACAGACGATGGCTCAGATACTCATTTTATCCGGTTTCAAAAATATCGAGCTACCCGTAGGCGCGGCATATTTCTTGAGGATGGGGCTTCCATTGTCCCTGATTACGACGGGATATCTCTGGGGGAACGGAGTTCCGAATATGCTGATTTTGTGGAGACTTGGTCATCTCATGCCATTAGACAAGCCATTGATGAACTGGTTACACAAGATGTGATTGTTTGCGAGACAACGCCCGACGGAAAGGCAATCTACTATCTCAATTGGCAGTATCTTTGTTTCAATCTGCCCCCTTCAAGTTATGGGGAAGGGGATGATGGCTATGAACAGCTCAAGAGATCCTTGCTTTTTACAGCAGAAGTGCATAGTTCTGACGTCAAAACAACTGAACGCGAACTGATTGAAGCCGAATTCAGGAGAGGTGATCTCCATTTTATCGCTGCGACTCCCACGCTGGAAATGGGTATTGATATCGGTGGTTTAGAGAGCGTGGTGATGTTCGGTACTCCACCCACACCAGCGAACTATGCCCAGCGCGCCGGGCGTGCCGGACGTGGCAAAAGACGCGATGCGCTCATTGTCACCTTTTGTTCGGCAACCAACCCCTATGATACTTATGCCTTTCATAACGCCCAAGAGATCATTAATGGGCGCGTCACGCCACCTGCCTTTAATCCAACCAACCCCGAAATCCTCAAGAAACACATTAATGCCTTTGTGCTTCGTCACCATCTCAGGAATCGCGATACATTGCGCCAGTTTGCGTCAAAAGCAGATCAGGCATACAGGGAGCAAATTCTCCAGATGCAGGTGCTGTTTGGCAATTGGTTTGACCACACTGCGTATCTGAGTGAATTTAAGCTGATGCTTGAGCACATTTTTCAGGATACAGCCGGTAAGCGGGGCTCGCTGGCACATTACTGTTACGAAGCAGGAATCTTTCCCGATTACAGTTTCCAGCGCGATCAGGTCATCGCCATTGATGTCCATGATAATGGACTATCGCATTAGAGGTGACAGATATATAATCAGGGCATGAGAACACGAGCGTTGCGATTAAG
>JACSRJ010000254.1 GCA_014879835.1 Anaerolinea sp. | reverse complement strand
CCCTTTCGATAAATAGAGGGCAAATAGGTTCAATCTGCATCAATCCCACCCTTTTCAAACGGTCTCTCAAACGCTTCCTGAGCTGCTCAACTTTTAAGAACCCCACTGTGGGGGATTGCCCCTCCCGCATTCAGCATACTCTACGTTAAAATTATAGATGCAGCAGCGCGTTTAAGAACAATGAGGTGTTATGTTCGATAAATTGAAGGGAATCGAAGCCCGCTTCGAGGAAATTGAGCGTTTATTGGCGGCGGGCGCTCCCGGTGGTGACTATAGCAAACTTGTAACAGTTGCTCAGGAACGATCCGAACTGGAACCGATCATGAACGCCTTTCGGGAGTATCGCAGCGCCGTGAGAGCACGCGACGACGCCAGCGCGATGTTAGAGAGTGAGACCGATCCCGATCTGCGCGCCCTTGCCGAGGAAGAATTCGCCTCCCTAAACCCCAAAATCAGCGCACTGGAGGAGCAGCTAAAGGCGATGCTGCTGCCTAAAGACCCCCGCGATGAAAAAGACGTGATCCTTGAAGTTCGTGCAGGCACCGGGGGTGACGAAGCGGGCTTATTTGCGGCAGATCTGCTGCGGATGTACTCCCGTTATGCCGATGAGCACCGTTGGAAGGTTGAGATCATCAGCGCCAACGAGTCCGGCATTGGGGGCTTCAGCACTGTAATCGCCTCGATCAAAGGGCGCGGTGCGTTCTCCCGGCTCAAGTTTGAAAGTGGGGTGCATCGGGTGCAGCGTGTACCTCAGACCGAAAGTCAGGGGCGGATTCACACCTCCACCGCCACCGTTGCGGTTATGGCGGAAGTGGGTGAGGTAGATGTTCAGGTCAACGACACCGACATTGAATTGGATTATTATCGTTCCAGCGGCGCGGGTGGGCAGCATGTCCAGAAAAACGAAACCGCAGTGCGTATTTTGCACAAACCCACTGGTTTGGTTGTGACCTGTCAGGATGAACGCAGCCAGCTTCAAAATCGCCTACGCGCAATGGCTATTCTTCGGGCGCGGCTCTACGACATGGAGATCGAACGGCGCAAAGCCGAAGAAGAAGCAACCCGCCGCAGCCAAATTGGGACTGGGGAGCGCAGTGAGAAGATTCGCACCTACAACTATCCCCAGAATCGGGTGACTGATCATCGGGTGGGAATCACCAGTTACAACCTTTCAGCCGTCATGGATGGCGATTTGGATACATTCATTGACGAACTGGCCACCCGTGATCAGGCCGAGAAGCTGGGCAGTGGAATCTACCAACCCGCTTCTGGTGCAGACGAGGATTAGTGGCTCTGTTAGCGATTATCGTGCAGTTCTGGGGCAAGGAAAACCCCATCAATTGGCCCCAACGCTTCAGATTTGTGAGATCAGTGTGATCCTGTTCTCATGGTACACTATCCTAGATAGGATGTTTCAGACTTATCTAGGATATGTTCAATTCATCTCAGCCCCCTGATGATATTCAGGAAGAACAATCTGCGACCCTGACCATGCTTTTTGCGGTGGGATCATCGGTGCTGGTGGTGGTTGTGGTGATCGTTCTGATCGCCGTGATCATGGGGCAGGTAAATCAATCGGCCCGCCAAAAAGGGGCAATTCCCTATAACCTCAACAACCGCCCTTTGCCTAACACAACCGCCCTCGGCACCATCTTACCTAAAAATGTGGGCGACTTTCAGCGCGAGTCCCTTAGCGGGACTATCGATAACTTCAGCGCGGTTTATGTAAAAGATGGGCAGCGCCTTACCCTCAATGGTTCGCGCAGCGTTTCGGTGGTTGCGGCACAAGCGAGTGTCAAGCTGCTCATGACCCGTGCGACGAAGGCTTCAGAAGCTGAATACATGGACGATGCGCGCCCCTATTACAGCTATGTGCTTTATCTGAGCAGCACCCAAGCGCATCTTGCATGGAGTCATGAGCGCTGGTTTTTTGAAGCCATCACGGTTTCGAAAAACGACCTTGACGCCTTTATGGAAATCTTTGAGTATTAAAACCAGATGATCTGGTAAAGGTAGGACTGGGGAAGATGCCCGCAAAAGTGAACTGGTACGAAACGGATCGCATTCTGCTTTATGTGGTGAGCGCTCCGCTCACGCTGATCGAACTTGAGAATGCAGCAGAAGAAGCGTGGGCACTAGCAGCAGGTATTCCGGACATGATCGATATTATCTTTGATTACACCGGACTGCCTGAAATGCCCCGCGGCGGGATGAAACTTGTGCGCGAAGGCAGCTTTGCCCTACCCAACATTGAGCGGGTGGCACTGGTGGGTGAAGACCCGCTGATTGAGATGATGTTTGCGACCATGGCCCAAGAGACCTACCGCCCTGATCCCTCGGTTCACAAAGAGGTGGGGGAGGCCGCTTCATATCTGCGGCGCATGGCCCAAGAAGACCGCACCTGACCCTCGAAACGTGGGGGTCAGGTCTAAAGCTTTCAGCCGCTTTTCTCAGCAGTTCAGTGGCGTTAGGGCAGCGCAGTCACACTCAACTTGCTGAACGATACGGAAATCTTCTCCTGACCGGCAAAAGTCCCCACCACAAGGCCAATAAAGTTCCCCGATGGGTCAAGGGTCAGCGCTTGATCTTTAAAGATGCCGATCTGTTCTCCATCAACGAAGTAGGTGAAACTGCCCTCTTGTACCTCAATGCGTACAACGTGGGCTTCAGCAGGTGAAAAACCCGCTATCGTGCCCGATTTGAGGGCGTCATAGGTTTCTCCCATTGTGGTGTGAATCGAGAACGTCCAACCGCCATCACCTTCAAAATCAAGCTGATACCAACTGCCGAACTTTGAACGCGCACTAGACTGAACCACCACACCCGCATTCCACTGAGTGTCTTCGCTGCCAATGTTGTTCGCCCGGATCGTGACTTCCAACACATAGTTGAGAGGCAGAAGTACCTCTGGAGTCATCATCATGTATGAATCCTCACCCTCTACCTCTAAGATAAGCTGCCCGTCCTCCCAAAGGGCATTTCCAGTCCATCCCGCAAAGACCCACCCGGACTCATTGGATTGGAAGTCATCGGCAAACAAGACTCCCTCGTCCCCGCCTTCCGCAGGGGTTATATGAGTCATCTCCTCTGGGATGGCGCTCACCGTGAAGCGGGTGAAATCAGCCGCGATGGATGCCAACCCTTCATAGGTTCCGACCATCACCCCGGCATAGATTTCCGCAGGGGTATTGAGGATTCTTTCGCGGCTCACCGCCAGAACCTGATCGTTATAGAGCAGGGTGAAAATATCACCCGAAACAGCCATGCCCAACTTCATGGGACTGCTAGGGTCAAAGTCGGGCAAGCTGCCTCGCAACAAGGCTTTGGTTGACTCATCGGGATTGTCACTGACCCGCAGTACCCATTCGCCCGTGCCTTCGATGCCAAACTCAATCATATTGCTGTCTACGGCACGGGTTTCGACGCGGGTGATGATCGAGACACTCCAATTGGTATTTTGTGGGTCGGTGAGTTGAGGCCGTACTTCTGCGGTGATCAGAATGTCAGAGGGAAAAGACTGCGCTGGCAGAGCGCTCCCGACATAATTCTCAGCATCCACCTGAAGCTGAAGGACACCATCCTGTAAGGTGATATTGGCTACACTACCAAAGGATTCCCACTGGTTTTGGTTATTCTCAAACTGATCATCCAGAAGGATTTCCCCTTGCGCGGTGACCTCGCCCATGGTGGGGTAAAGAAGGGCCAGCAGAGTCAGCGCCAAGGATAGATGAGAGACGATCCGATACATACGTTTGAGGGGGGGCATGATGGGTTCCTCTCAACACAATTAGGATGGTATGGAAACAAGCCAACGGGTTACCACAACTAAGTATATCAGGGATCAACGGTGGACTTGTGCCAGATTCACAAAAGAAGCCGGGTCTCTTTGCCCCACACTGATTTGCCCCCGCAGGCTTATCAGTTGATTGCGATCCCCAGACCCAATTGGGCTATAATCCCCGTTAACTGTACCGAGACCGCATCAAAGGCGCATCCTGAAAGCGCGGTTGATGCTTTATCCAAAATTCATTCCGAGGGCACTGCCGCCCACGGTGGAACTGCATTTGAGGGACTTATGACGGGACTGATCTACCTCTCGCTGGTCTTTCACAGCCATCAACCCATTGGGCAGTTTGATCATGTTAATGAACATGCCACCCATGTGAGTTATCTCCCCTTGATTGAAGCTTTAGAGCGTTTCCCGATGGTAAAAGTGGCGATGCACTACAGCGGCTCCTTGCTGGAATGGATGAAACATAACCACATGGAGATTGTGGATCGCTTGCGGGCGCTGGTGGCGCGGGGGCAGGTTGAGATGCTCTCTGGCGGGTATTTTGAGCCGGCCCTTGTGGCCATCCCGCATGAGGACAAGATCGGACAGATCGAGAAACTTAATGGCGAACTCACCAGCACCTTTTCGTCACGCCCTACTGGGATGTGGCTGGCAGAGCGCATCTGGGAACCGCATCTGGCCCAGCCCATCGCCCAAGCGGGAATCAACTATGTGCTGCTGGATGATACCCACTTTGAGCGGGTAGGGTTTAACAACGACCGCGATCTTTTTGGTTATTACATCACGGAGGAGCAAGGTCTGACACTGGCCGTTTTCCCCAGTCTCACCCATCTCCGTTATGCGATCCCCTACGAACCCGTTGAGACCCTTTTGGAGTGGCTGCGCGAGCGCGCCATTGTGCCCGAAGGGGGGCGACCTCCCCGATTGGCTTTGATGGCTGACGACAGCGCCAAATTTGGGACGTTTGCAGGCACCTATGAATACTGCTGGGGCGATGGGCGGTATATTGAAGATTTGTTCACCGCCCTTGAACACAACCATGAATGGCTGCGCACCACCACCCCGGGTGACTATCGCAGACGATACGCGCCCTTAGGACGGGCCTATTTGCCCGCTGCCAGCTATATGGAAATGGGCGCGTGGAGCATGTTTGCGGAGGATTCGTACAAGATCACAGAAGTTCGTAAACGTCTGGAACGGGAACGTCGCCACGAGGTCATCCGCTACCTCAATGGGGGGCTGTGGCGGAACTTCATGGTCAAATATGAGGAGATCAATCACCTTCACAAACGGATGCTGCTGGTGAGTGAGAAAGTTCATGCCATGCGGCGTGGGCGCAAACGAGAGCGAGCCCTTGATCTGCTGTGGGCGGCACAAGGGAACGATACCTATTGGCATGGGTTGTATGGTGGCGCATATCTGTTTAACATCCGCACGGCCAATTATGCCAATGTGCTGATGGCTGAAGAAGCAGCCGAGAACGAAGACCTGACCATCCATCTAGACAAGCGCGATTTTGACTGCGATGGTCATGAAGACCTTATCGTCACCAGTCAGACCCTGAATCTGATCTGTGCCCCTGCTGCGGGGGGGGCGGTGACCGAACTGGATTACCGTCCGGCGCACTACAACCTCTACAATGTCATGACCCGACGTAAAGAAGGCTACCATGCGCAGCTTCGTAAAGCCGCTGAAGAGCGCCGCGTTTACACCCCCGAATCCCCTCAGTTTCAAGACACACTCCCGCCTGACGCCGTGCGGGCGAAGGAAGGAGGGCTAGAGCGTCGGCTGCACTATGACTGGCATCGCCGCGCCGGATTTGTGGATCACTTTTTGGGGGCTGGTACCACCCTACAAGAGTTTGCTTTTGGACGCTATGCGGAGCAGGGGGACTTTGTGAATCAGTCCTACGATGTTCTTGAGGCCAGCCATGATGACACCACTGTTTGTCTGGTGATGCAGCGTGAAGGGCATGTATGGATCGGGGATATTCACCGTCCGGTGCGGGTACGTAAAATGTACCTGATGCACTTTAATGACCCCACCTTGTACATTAAATACACCATCTCCCAAAAGGGGGACACCCCCATTTATGTGCGCTTTGGGGTGGAGAGTGTCATAGGCTTTGACGGTGGGCAAGATCTACAATACTGCTCCCTGCGGGTCAATCAGGGGGAGCGCCTCCTGTTGAGTGATCTGCGTGAATTTGAAGGGGTAACCTCACACGTCGCGGATTCGAATCTGAAAAACCTGAGCCTCCTCACTGAAGCGAGCAAGGCGGCGTTTTTGTGGCAGTTCCCGCTGGAGTCGATCAGCCTTTCTGAGATGGGCTTTGAGCGTACTTATCAGGGGACGGTTTTTTTGCATTTGTGGAACATCCATCTGGAACCGGCTGGAAGTTGGGAAGTGAACCTAACCCAGACGGTGCAGCAGATCGCCACCCGCGAGTGAGCTTCAACCCTCATCTCCGGTTCTTGCCCCACACATGGGCAAAAGCAAGATGAGGGACTGCTCCGATTCAGGCTGGATCGTCCTCCTTCGTCCCTACACCCTACCGATGCCTAATTGAGGCTTTCTGGGTACAATGGAAACAGCGTTGTGACTTGACCATTCGGTATTGATTCTGCTCATGGCAACCAAACAAAAGCGCTGGATTCTCCCCACCTCGCTTGCCCCTTCGGAGGCGGCTCGGTATCCCGGACTGCACCCCATTTTGGCCCAGATCCTGCACAATCGGGGCTTCACCGATCCGGTAGAGGCAGCGCGTTTCCTTGCTGGTGCAATCACCTTCAGTGATCCACTCAAGATGAAAGGGATGGCAAAAGCGGTTGCCCGTATTCGTACTGCCATCAAGAGCAAAGAGCCGATCATTGTATATGGTGACTTTGACGCTGATGGGGTGACCTCAACGGCACTTATGGTCAGTGTGCTGCGGGCACTGGGCGCAAATGTCAAAGAATACATCCCTGATCGGGTCGATGAGGGCTATGGTCTGAACGATACAGCCCTGATCAAACTGGCTAAATCAGGGGCGAAAGTCGTTATCACCGTTGACTGCGGTATCCGCTCCCTGAAGGAAGTCGAAACCGGAAACCGCGCCAAACTGGACATGATCATCACTGATCACCACTCGATTGGCGCGGAACTGCCCCGTGCCCATGCCGTGATTAACCCCAAACAAGAGGGCTGCACAGGCGAATCGATGCTTGCCGGGGTGGGTGTCGCCTATAAACTGGCGCAGGCTCTAATCCGAATTGCACAGCAGCAAGATCGGCGCGACATCCCCCTCCGTCCCGAGGATCTCCTTGATCTGGTGGCCCTCGGCACCGTGGCCGATCTCGCACCGCTGGATCGGCCTGAAAACCGGGCGCTGGTGATGGCTGGTCTCAAACAACTGCAAGAGGCAAAACGTCCCGGAATCAACGCGATTCTTCAGGTTGCGGGCATGAAGCCCTATGAGGTCGATGCGATGGCCATTGGATTCACCATTGGGCCGCGCCTCAATGCCGCGGGGCGGCTCAAACATGCGGGCATCGCCTATGAACTGCTGGTGACGGATGATCCCGTGGTGGCGGGGGTGCGTGCTCAGGAACTTCAGAAGTTGAACGAAGATCGTCAGAGCCTCACCCGGCAGATGCAAGAGTTTGCCCGTTTACAAGCTGGGCTAGAACGTTTAGATCGGGGGGAGGATGTGCCCTTGATCTTTGCCGCTGACAAAAATTTCCTTCAGGGTATTGTGGGTTTGGTGGCGGGACGCCTTACCGAGGAGTACTACCGTCCAGCGGTGATCGTCCATTATGACGAAAAAGGTGAGAGTCACGGTTCTTGCCGCAGCATCGCGGAGTTTAACATCACGGAGGCCCTTGATGAGTGCGCCGATCTGCTCATTCGGCATGGAGGGCACGCACAGGCGGCCGGGTTTGCGATCCACAACGATAACTTACCGTTGTTTCGTCAACGCCTGACGGAAATCGCAGGGGAACGGCTTCAGGGGAAAGATCTTCAGCCTTCTTTGGAGATTGATGCTGAAGTGAACTTGAAACAAATCAACATGGAGCTTTATGAAGCCCTCAAGTCCCTTGAACCGTGTGGACATGCGATGTCTGTGCCTGTTTTGTGCGCCCGCCGTCTTAAAGTGATTGAAGCGCGGGCAGTGGGCAAGGAGGCTGCGCACCTCAAACTGCGCCTTCAGGATGGGGAACTAGAGCGGGATGCCATCGCCTTTCGGCTCGGTGGCCTTGCCGACAGCCTCCCCCCTTATGTGGATGTAGCCTTCCAACTGGTGTTAAATCAGTGGAACGGCACTTCAAAACTGGAACTTATGGTACAGGATATACGCTGGACGGAGCGCCGCGCCTAAGCCCGGTGTTCCTGAGCAAAGTAGCCACTGATCCAACGCAGCGCGTCGATCACGTTTTTGGGCTGGGCTTTGCCGATGAAAAGCTGCTTGCCTACGCCTGAGGCCTGCAAACTGCGCTCATTGCCCCGCTCTGCCACATGAAGGATCACCTGAGGCAGCAGTTGCGCGTTCTCCACAAAGGGATCACGGATCTCACGCTGTTTAAAGAGCGAGACCATGCCCCATAACCCTTCAACTTCGGCCACCCATGCAGCCCGACTAATATCCGTCTGGTCATCCTCGGCAAAGGCACTGATCATCCCGTCAAATAACTCCACGATCAGATCAGTTTCGCGCAGGAGGATATTTACCGAACGTGCACCCATCATCAGCCCTGATCCCTCACGCGAGAGGTTCAAGGTCACTTCACGTCCTTCGCCTAAAAAGCCGCTGAGCCAAGTGGTGGCTTCAAGGGCGGTGAGCGGCGCGATCCGGTTCTTGATCAGGGCTGATCGGCGGGCATCAATGTCGGTGCGGCTGCGGCGGGCATTACGGGCATTATGCAGGGCTGCCAACCTCAGCACTTGTGAACCGATCCGATTCAAGTTTTCCGAAAGGCGAATGCGCTCGGTATCGGTGAGTCCACCCGTCATACTGTCTGTGTTGCGCCGCAGTTTCATGATCGTGGGGGTCTCACGGCTTTCAAAATAGAAGGTGGCAATATCGATCAAGAGTGACGCAGCCATACGCACCTTATCGGCAAACAGGGCAAAGTCGGGGCCCCCCGCGATCAGATGCATTCGGTAGGTGGCTTCAAGGGTGGTGCCCACATCCGCCCCATACTTGGAAAGCAGACGCGGAACCTGTGAAGCCTGATCCCGCGGAGCGCTGCGGATGTAGTTCCGGGCGACTTCCAAAGCCCCTTCACCCACTTCATCGTTCCAGTTGATTAGGTTGTAAATCCGGTCTAGAAGCGCCGGCCCGCCTTCGCTGAAGGTGAGCATGTAGGTCACAAGCGCCCCGGCCACCCGGAGTGATTCGACCACATCACGCCGTTCACTGTTTGCCTGCAAGAGACGCATGATCGGCTCCACCCCGATGGCCGGGATCAGACGCGGCTCATTAAAGAGGATACCTGTCATGTGACGCATCGCGGAGTCCATCTCCGCAGACCATGACTGGGCTTCCAACCCGCCTAGTTCCGCGCTGGCTACAAATAGGGGCTTGAGGCTGCTCCGCTGAACCGATTCCAATGCCAGCAGGGTTGCACGGGGTTCAAGTGGTACATTTCGGTAAGCTTCGCGGACGATCTTACTGAGGGTGTCCTGACTGCCGCTCTGGTAGATCATGTCTTGATAAAACATCATCTGGGCCACCGCCGCGTCAAACTGACGGCGGGCAAGGCTCAGTTCGATCAAGGCTGCTTGTGAGGCCGGACTGATCACCCGCACCACTGCAAGCTGGCTCAGATCGTGGATCACATGCTGGATGAGCGTGTCAAAGCGTCTGCCATGGGTGGATCCTGCTACCTGAACCATGCCCCGCAAGGCGAGATCGTCAATCAAATTTAGGCGAGGGATTGTGAGTGCCCACTCCACAAAGCGGGCAAGGATGATTGGTTGGAATGACGCTCCAAATACCTCAGAGGCTTTGGCCAGCGCCCCCGTGGGCACAGGTTCGCGCAGTTGGGGTGCAAATACCGCCAGCGCCCCTCGAAGCTGTACCGGCAGTTGAAACATCAACTGAGAATCGGCAAGCAGGCGTTGAAGCCCCCCTAGCGGCAGATAAGTCACTCCGATTAGGAAGAGCATCCGTGCCACATCAGCATTTTCATAGGCTCGTTTACGGCACAAGCCGATGATCTGGGCGATCACACTTTCGATTTGAAGCACTGGTGGGGCGTTCAGGAAGGTGTTGAGGTATTCTACTAATTTAGCCGGATCGCCGGGTAGAAGGGCGTTTACCCGGGCCAGTGCCGCCATACCCAGCAGGGGACGCCAGCGGGTCACATCTACGCCCATTGGGGCTTTGGTGATCCATGTCTCCGCCATGTGATACACAGCCGAGGCTTTATCGCCGCCAGAAGCGCCCCAGAGCTGCTCATAAACGGCGTCGGCCAGTTCGCGGTTTTGTACTGCCATGGCCGGGATGATTTCCGTGCCTTCTGGGTTATCCAGCGCCAGTGAGAGCCGCACCAGATGCCGGGCATACATGATCCTCACGTCATCGGGTAGGGTTGGGTCTTCAGCCAACACCGCCGCTACCAGATTGCGATCTGCGGGCAGCCCTTCCTTCACCGCGCTGTCAAGGCTGGCCCGTTTGGAAGCCCACGCCAGTGCATTGGCCATGGTCTCACGGCGCATTGCCCGCCAGACAGCCGTTCGGGCCAGTTTATCGGTCGCCTCGATCACCAAGGAGGTATCCAGCCGCAGTTGGGCCATAATAAATTTGGTGTACGGGTCTTCAGGGACTTCGTGGAGGAGTTTTCCCGTGTTCCAGTCAAAATTCAGGTGGCGATCTAGGGTTACAGGCTGAGTCATAAACTTGATCTGCGGGTTGGTCTGGGCCGGATCGATCACATTGGTGGCAAAGGTGATCGCAGCCCGTGCCGGTGCGGGAAGCAGAGTCAGCAGCGCTTGAACAAAGGTGAGCCGCTGCTCTAGGGAACGGGGGGCGTTGGTGATGACTAAACCCATCCCTTGCACCAGCCCCGCCAGCAGACCCGAAACAGTCTTGAGACTGCCCTTACAATAATTGATCAGGGCGAGCAGGTCATCGGTCTGGGCCTCGGCTGTGGGCGGAGTCACACTGTTAAAAGCGAGAGGGGGATGCTCCACCCGCTGTTCAAGGGCGACAGAGGCGCGCATATACGGGGAGAAAGCTCTTAAATTGCCACCCATACCGCGCACCATCTGAGACGGCAGCAGTAGGTACTCAACCAGTGGAATATCGTTGGCACGGTGTTCAGCACGCGCCAGAATATAATCGATGGTTTCACCCCGAAACAACCCCAAGGCCGCAGGCATGGTGTTGATTCGTTCGGCAGGCGGCGGCGGCAAAAGATATGCAGCGCGCCGACATTCCACCACATGATCGGGGCGTATCCCAGCGGAACGGGCTAAGACCTGTGCGCCGTTCGGCGTGATCACCATGGAGACCCGTTCGACTTGGAAACCTAACCTATCGACCACCCTCGTCAGCCCCCTTGCTGAATTTTGTATAGACAGCGTGATTCTACCACATCCGCCCAGAGTATGCGCGTCGGGGCGACGCTGGCGCGAAAGAATTCAGTGAAAATTCAGATATGGAGTCTCGCCCTCCTCTGAGAACTGCGTGAGGGGGCGACTCTAACTTTCAGGGTAGGGGGATGAGGGTAAACCTACTATCGCTCCCTCAGGCTAAGAGACCGTTTGAAAAGGGTAGGACTTACGAAGATTGGACCTATTTGCCCCCTGTTTATCGAAAGGGGCAGTTTGAGGGGGCTTCCCCCTCAAGAACCTTATTCCCCCCTTCTCCAAGCTGGAGAAGGGGGGAAAGAGGGGATGAGGGCAATCATCGAAAGGTGACTTCTCAAATGGCTTCTAAGAACTAAGGAGGGGATTGATCGTAGGCTCAAAAACCTCACCCTGTTGTTCAGCTTTTAGGTGCAGCTTCAAGCGGGATGACGGTCTGAAAGGGCGCATCAAATGCAGCCGGAATCTCCGTCTTGCCGGGTTTGACCGGAACCTGACTCATTGCATATTCGGAGAGCGCGGCAATAGTCAAGCTGGGGTTCACACCGGGGTTGGCGGGCATGATCGAACCGTCAATCACAAACAAGCCCGGATAATTAAAGACCTCACACTTGAGGTCTATGACCCCTTCGTTCTCGTCTTTGCCAAAAGGCACTCCACCGAGGATATGCGCGGTGAGTGGAATATTAAACAGCCCTTCATTGATCGAGCCTAAGGGCACAGCATTGGTCTTCTGGGCAAAAGCACGGGTGACTTTATGACCGATCTCAACCGCGGTAGGGGGGGTATATTCACCATCAGGCGCGGAGAGCAGATTACGACGATAGCCCGTGAACAAGCCGCGCCCCAGACGCATCTTGAGGCGGTTATCTTCAGTTTGCATCACCAGTAAAATGGTGGAGCGTTTGGCCCAACCGGGCAGCAGATGCACTTTCATGAAGTCCAGTGGGTGGGTGACGATTTCGAAGATTGAACGGGCGATACGCATGGGGATGCTTGTCCCCGGTTTGATCAGCGGTCCCGACAGGAAACGCATTAGAGAGGAGCCGTTTGGATAACGCACCGGTTCAATGGTTGTGACCGAATCAGCGTTAAAAATTGAGGTGATCGCAATGCCTTTTGACCAGTCCGTGTTGAGGGTGCGGTTGGTGGAGCCCAGCAGCGCTTCGCTGTTGGTACGCACCATCTCACCCAACCGCCGGGAGAGCCGGGGGAGTGATTGGGTCACGTCGCGGCAGCGGAATAAAAGGCGCATCGTGCCCAGCGCACCCGCAGAGACGATCACATTCCGGGCACGGATTCGACCTCTGCGCAAAGACAGGGGGTTGGTTGAACTGCGATAGATCACCTCATAACGGGCCCCATCAGACTGATTCGGGGGCAGGGGACGAATATCACCCACTTCGGTCTCAGCCCAGATTTTTGCCCCCCATTTTTCAGCAAAGTACAGATAGTTTTTGGGCAGGGTATTTTTAGCGTTGTGGCGACAGCCGATCATGCAGCCACCGCAGTGGATACAGCCCGTGCGTGATGGGCCTTCGCCCCCAAAGTAAGGATCAGGCGCATCTTTACCCGGTTCACCATAGTAAACCCCCCCAGTGGTCGGTCGGAAAGTCGCTTCCTGACCCATCTCTGCTGCGATCTGGCGTAAGGTTTGATCAGCAGGGCTGAGGCGGGGGTTTGAGGTGACCCCCAGCATTTTTTTGGCCATATCGTAGTGAGGACGCAGAATGGGTTTCCAGTCGGCAAGATGGCTCCACTGGGGATTGCGGAACATCTCATCGCTTGGCTCCATAAGGACGTTGGCATACCCCAGACTCCCCCCGCCTACCCCAGAACCATGAAGCACCAGCACATTTCTAAAAAAGCTGATCTGCAATATCCCAAAGCAGCGCAGCGCTGGGGCCCAAAGGTACTTCCAAACACGCCAGTTAGAGTTGGGGAAATCCTCATCGCGGAATCGTTTGCCCCGCTCCAAAAGGATCACCTCATACCCTTTTTTGGCGAGGCGCATCGCAGAGATGCTGCCTCCAAAGCCGGAACCAATGACCACATAATCAACCGTTTGAGAGGCATTACGAAGAGGGGGCATATGCGGTTTACCTCAATAAAATGCTAATCAAATGTTTGTTTACTACACCTGATGCGATGATACTCCCAATTCAAAAAAACCAAAAGACCCTGTAAGATTATACCCACGCTGCGCCGATGGGATCAGGGATCAATAGACCCTTACAAAGGGCGCAGTGTGGGCTAATGATCCAATCACCACAAGAGGTCTTCAAATGGGTTTTTTTGATCTGCCTTTGGATCAACTCGAAAAATATGTGCCGGCGCGCACGGAACCAGCGGATTTTGATTCCTTCTGGGCCAAAACGCTTGATGAAGCCCGTCAACACCCCCTCAATGCCACTTTTGTTCCTTATGATGCGGGTTTAAGGTTGGTTGAAGTTTTTGACCTCACTTACAGCGGTTACGGCGGTCAACCGATCAAAGGATGGTACTTGCGCCCTGCCGGGGTGACGGAGAAGCTCCCCTGCGTGGTTGAGTTTATCGGTTATGGGGGCGGGCGCAGTTTTCCCTATACGTGGCTTCACTGGGCCAATGTGGGTTATGCAACCCTGATCATGGATACTCGCGGTCAGGGCAGTTCATGGAGTCACGGGGATACCCCTGATCTGCTTGATGGGGCTAACCCTGCTTACCCCGGCTTCATGACTCAGGGTATTCTCTCACCCTACAGCTACTACTACCGCCGGCTGTATACCGATGCTGCCCGCGCTGTTGAAGCGGCAAAGTCGCGCCCTGATGTTGATCCGGCACGGATTGCAGTCACTGGGGGTAGTCAAGGTGGAGGGTTATCGATTGCGGCTGCGGCGCTTATGCCCGAAACAGCGGTGTGTATGCCCGATGTGCCCTTCCTGTGCCACTTTCGGCAGGCGGTGGGCAAAACCGACGACTACCCCTATCAGGAAATTGTGCGTTATCTGTCGGTTCACCGGGATCAGGTGGATCAGGTCTTTGGGACACTGGATTATTTCGACGGGATGAACCTTGCGGCACGGATCAAAGCCGAATGTTTTTTTAGTACGGCCCTACTTGATATGGTCTGCCCGCCGTCCACGGTGTTTGCGGCCTATAACCAGATCAACGCTCCCAAAACGATCAAGGTGTATCCATACAACGGGCACGAAGGTGGGGGTGAACATCACAAACTAGAAAAGACTCGCTACTTACGGGCTAAATGGGGTTGATGGTGACTACTGCTGCTGATCTTGATCTGCTGCCGCACTTCGAGCGTCATATTGCGCGGGTAGTGCTGGTGCTGTACTTTTGCGGCGAGGCAAACGCGGGCTTGTTTGATGGTCAGACCCGCCAGATGGATTCGCTGGCGAAACTGGCGCGCTGTGACTTCTGGGTGCGCGAACCGGGGCATCTTGCGCTGGCTCTATTGGATACACTCGCGCTTGATCCGGCGCGTCTTCAACCCCAACGTGATCTGATCCGTGCCGCCACGGAGCGGGCCCTGACCGATGGGGCCGCAGATCGTCATCGGGTGATCCTGCCCGGAGCCGCCTATAAACCATGGAGTATCTCTGGCGAAATGAACACGATCCTAAGCTGGCTGGCAAGCCGAGCGGTGATCAGTGATCGCCCTTCGTTCACCAAAGCGGGCAGCCATCAAATTGTGCTGGAGGAACGGGGTGTTGCCCTTGCCCAACAGATTTTGGAGGCTGCCCCAAGTTTTGACTGGTATCGCCTTCAGAGTGAGACGGTGCGGGTATTTTTACCCCTGCTGGAAAACCTCGATCTGAGCACCATGAGCTATCTGGGATGTTCGCCCATGCAGGCTTCTGCCCTGCCGCTTGTACCCACTATCAAGGAACGTTATGAGCGACTATTCAACTGATTCACACCATTTAGGCGGGGGGGATGTCCACACCCACCCCCTGCTTCTGACGTTTGAACGTTTGGTGCAGGAAACTGCCCATCAACTTGCACCTGATTATCCACATATCAGCATCGACACGGTGCGTGATGTGCTGGCGGATGCAGGCATTGATGAGTACCTCCGCCAAGCGATACCGGTTTCGCAGGGGCGGCTGATCGTCCAGCGGGTTCAGGTTATTGGGGAAAAGCGCCGCACCGAAAGCGGCGGCACCAAACGTTTTGAATATCAGCGCGATCTGGGCACCGGGCTGTGGGCGTGGGTGGGGCCTAATGGTTCAGGCAAATCGACCCTGCTCAACTGCATTGTGTGGGCGCTCACTGGCGCGGATAGTGGTATCTCCAAGCGCGTCCGGGGTTGGATCAGCGATGTGGTCGTCTGGTTCAGCGTCGGGGGCGAGAAATTTACCAGCCGGGTCAACCGCAGTGGCGAGAGCATCACGGGTGGCGTTTTCCCCGGTCACCTCTCCCTCGATGAAGCCGATCTAGGTTTTGCCCTCCCTGTGGTGAGTTTCAAGAGCCGTGATGAAATGCGTGATGCCCTTGATGTGTTTTTTATGCGGCAGTTGGGCATTTCCTCACTGCGCTGGACAGCGCACGGCTCCCAGAAAGATGATCCCGATCTGCACGCGCACAGCACCACATGGCGCACCTATGCCCATGCCATCCAGATCGAAGATGATTCCTATGATGACCTGATCATTGATCCTCAAAAAGGCTATGGACGACAGGATCGCAAGATTCTTGAGATGATGTTAGGGGTTGATCACGCCCGCGCCGTCGCTGAGATTCAGGTTCAGGCTGATTTTGCCCGTGAGGCCTACGGGCGTGCCCGTGCGAGAGTCAGTGGCAAACAGTCCGGCATTGCGGAGCAGGTGCTTCTGCTGGAGCAGGAACGAGCCGATCTGGAAAAGGCGATTACCCTGATGCAGAGTGAGCCGACGGTGATTGAAGATGACCGCGATCTGACCGCCATGCGCGAACAGCGGGCCGCGATTCTCACCGAACAGAACCGTCTGGCGGAGGAGATCAACGCCCTGCGCGCTCAGCGGGCCCAGTTGGAGCGCGATGTCCTCGATGCTGAACGAGAGAAGATCGCCCTAAATGAACAAAACGAGGTGAAGTACTTGGTCAACAGCCTTGCAGTGGTGCGCTGCCCACACTGCGAGGCATCGGTGGATACCCCCGAACGGTTGGCCCGGGAACGGGATGCGCATGTCTGTTTTGTGTGTGATCAACCGCTTCAGGCAACGCGCATTCTAGGCGGTGATGTCAAAGTTGTCTTGCACGAACGCGACGAGGAGATCAGCGCTCTTCGCAAATCGATCAAACGCTCTGACGAAGACCTCGCCGCACTTGAGGAGAAGTTCAGCGCTCATCAGGTTGAGGCCGCCCGCTTGGGCAAGGCCTTAGAATCGAGCGTTCAACAAGCACGTAAAGGATTCACCGTCTCCTACACCAACCTGCTGCTGCGTAAAGGACAGATCGAAGGCCAGATCGAGCAGCTTCGACGCAGTCAGGCCGAAGTGGAGGATGAACAAAAGGAAGTGGAGACCGCGCAGCTTTGGCATTTGATCCTTCAGACGGCGGCAGGCATTGCTGATGAGTCCGTTTACTCCATGTATCAGAATGTGTACAATGCCCTGAGCCAGTTGGTGGTTCAGTTAGCCACGGACTTTGGCCTGCCTGACCTTGAGCGGGTGATCATTGACGAAAAGCGTTATGTGCGCCTCGTGCAAGGTGGGATCACCATTGGGCACAATGATCTGGCCCGGAGCGAACGGGTTAAGTTTAAGGTCGCTTTCCATCTGGCCCTGATGCTCATTCAGGTGCGTGCTGGTTTGGGTAAACATCCCGGATTCTTGATCATTGATACCCCCGGCACGGCGGAAGTGGACGAAGCGGATCTGGTGGCCATGACCCGCGACTTGGTCAATATCTACGATGAGTTTGGGGATCAGGTGCAGATTTTGTTGGCGACGGCCCGCGAAGAAGCGCTTCATTACCTACCACCGGCCGTGGTGCAGCGTACCAATGGCGAAGGTACTTTCTTTTAGTCTTGCCCCCGTCCTCTGCCACCTTCTGCGATGCCGTGTGGAGCGAAAAGGACACATTTAAAAACCGGGCGGCCCTGTGTGACCGCCCGGTTACCCTGTATTGATCAATAGGGGCGGTTTGAGGCGAACGCCCAATTTTGAGGGGGTATTTTATCCTCCTCCGGTACAATCGGGTGTATGCTTGTACATGGCGTGTGTACCGGGAGGAGACTATGCCTGAGTTACTAAGCATCCTCGTTCTGCTTGTCGTTTTTTCCGCGATTGCTTTCCTACTGATGGGAATCCGCTATATCCCTAACAACCGCGCAGGGATCGTCGAAAAGCGTTTTGCCACCAAGGGATCGGTCAAGTCTGATAGTTTTATCGCCCTTAATCATGAGGCTGGGTATCAACCCAATGTCCTGCGTGGTGGTATCAGTTGGCTGATGCCTTTTCAGTACAAAGTGCATCTGATCCCGCTGGTGACCATCCCTCAGGGGCAGATCGGCTATGTGTTTGCCCGTGACGGGGTGCCCCTTGCACCCACCCAAACTTTGGGCGCGGTGATTCCCCAAGCAAAAAACTTCCAGTTGGTGGAGGCCTTCCTGCGCAATAGTGGACAGCGCGGGCCTCAGCGTGAAATCCTCCGTGAAGGAACTTACGCCCTCAATCTGGTGCAGTTTATCGTCTTTACCGAAGAAGGTATCTACTATCTGCCCATCAACCGGGATGAGGAAGTGGTCTTTAAGCGCATGGCGAACCTGATCCGTGAGCGTGAAGGGTTCCGCCCGGTGGTGATCAAGGGTGCCGATGACATGGTAGGCATTGTCACCGTGCATGATGGGCCTTCGCTGGAGACCGACGAGATCATCGCCCCCACCGTTGGGGATAAATCTGAAAACGCTGAGACTTACCACAACAACTTCCAAGACATTGAGAAGTTCCTAGTTGCGGGCGGGCGGCGTGTGCGGC
>JACSRJ010000253.1 GCA_014879835.1 Anaerolinea sp. | reverse complement strand
GCTACCTACCACTCAACCGAACCTCTCACTCTGACTGGTAGAGTCATTGGGGGCAGATCAGAGATGCTATCAGATATTTCGAGTCGCCGCGCACAACAGCGATTCTTTTGCCTGAAGGTGTGGATGCCTCACGATCACGGACGGAAGAATCAGATACATCCGAAGTCTCAATCTATATGAGTAAATTCACTCATGCACTACAGGACAGGCTTCTTTTTGAGAGTCAGGCAATAAGAGAGCAGGATCGACTTCGTGTATCTGCCAATTTTGGGGCTTATTACATGACCCTTTTAGCAACGCGAATGTCCCAACAGAGAAGACTCCCATTGCTCACACAAGAAGATCGGTTTGAGAAGTATTCAAACCAACTTAGGCGTGATGACATGAAAATGGATTCCTCAAATTACGCCTCGGGATTGTTAGCTAATCTCGTGCTGGATGACATTCTGATCTCTCCCGATACACCGATAACAGATGTGGTGAGATTCCGAAATAGACACCGCGATGAGATTGCCCGATTTCGCAATGAAATTAATAAGCTGGCAAATGAAGGGGATAATCAGGACAACCTCCCTCCGGACGCACTGCTTCAAAAAATCCAAGCTTTGTATGACGATGGTATCAAACCTGCTGTAAATGATTTGAAAAGCAGCCTGAGAGCGCAACGTATTAGCGGCGCTCAGGGAGGGTTATCAGCAATTCTGTTTTGTAGTCCGGTGTTCTCCGCAATGCAGTCGCCACAACTTGATCTCGGCTTAGCTATATCACTTGGTATCGGAGCAACTCTAGTTACTAATGTGATCAGCTATAGACTCAATAGAAAAGAAGCGTTGCGCCAAAACCCATACTCTTATCTCGTTAAAGTTGCGCAACGTTTTTCATCAGACTCATAGGAATCACAAAGTGTGATCGCTACTCCAATAGCGATCACACCGGCCTTGGTGGGTTGTATATCCCCGCACACCTAATCCGATCAGCGATTGTCATCTGACTGGCGCGCATAAAAGGCGGTGTTGGTGAAGGTGCCTTGGGGCAGATAGGTGATCATCTCGATCTTCATCAGCCGTCCCTCGTCCATCAACTGCCGGACAGCATAACTGATCACCTGTTGATTCTTTTTGGCGTCGCTGTCAAGGCGGGTCTCATTGACCACGGTCATGGAGATGGTATCCACCGCAGGATTATCAGGATAGGGATGATCCTGTCCATCAGGGATGGCATTGTAGGTCTGCTC
Source organism: Anaerolinea sp. (assembly GCA_014879835.1). Taxonomy (GTDB): domain Bacteria; phylum Chloroflexota; class Anaerolineae; order Aggregatilineales; family UBA2796; genus UBA2796. Next base: position 17,126 of record JACSRJ010000253.1, on the reverse strand, counting down.
AAAGGATTTCCCATCGGCCGCAACCCACGCCATAGTCACTTCAAGCTGAGTCTGATTCGCTTCAAGGGTATAGAACCCTTCTTGCGGGGGCTGCCCAAGCTGATATTCAGACCGGTCTGCCAGCAGTACCCACCTACCCAAAAAAGGTTTGATCACCAACATCATATCCATCATGTTTGCCTTTCCTCTGAATGTCTTTGTGCTTAAACCCGCTAAGGGTGCGCGCTGATTCGCCCCGCAGCAGTCTGAAGTGAAGGGGAATGCGGTGCATTTTCCCCGGACGCGATAGCCTACTGCTGAGCCTTTTGCCCTAAAACTTTCCCTCGACTCGCTTGACGCTCTGTCTATCGCACCATTATACTTATCGTTAACATACCTTTTCTTTACTGAAGGACATTTTTGCAATGGCAGTTACCTACGCCGAAAAACCTTGGCTCAAACGTTACGACAATGGCGTCCCCACCACCATTGATTACCCGAAGCAGACCCTTCACAAGTTTCTGACCGACGCGGCCGCAAAAAAGCCCGATAATGTGGCCACTTTGACCACTGCCCATCTACCTCTGCTAGGGCGGCAGGGTATCACCATGAGCTATCGTGAACTCAACGAAAAGAGCGATGCGCTCGCGGTGGCTTTGGGCGAACTGGGGGTCAAAAAGGGGGATCGGGTGGCGATTGTGATGCCCAACTGCGCCCAGTTCCCAATCTCTTTTTATGCGATCCTCAAGGCAGGCGCAGTGGTGTGCGCCATGAATCCCACCTATCCCGGTGACAAACTGGCGGAGATGCTTAAGGACTGCGGTGCCAATACCGTGATCGTCCTGACCAAATTCTACAATGTGATCAAACAGATCCAGTCCGAGACCGCTGTTAAAAACGTCATTGCGACCAATATCAAGGAATCGCTGCCCCCTATCGCGGGCCTCTTGTTCACCATTGCCAAAGAGAAAAAAGAGGGGCACGCCATTGAAAAACACGCCGCAGATTACTGGCTGCCGGATCTGCTGACCAAATACGCAGGCAAGAAATCTGCGGTGGAGGTCTCCCCTCAGGATACAGCATTGTTCCAATACACCGGGGGCACAACGGGCATTTCCAAGGCCGCCGTCTCGACCCATCAGGCTTTGGTGTGCAACGCCCTTCAGATCGCCTCCTACTTTGGACGCCACCTCAATCGTGAAGGCGAAGTATTCCTCGCGGCGATCCCCCTGTTCCACGTCTTTGGCATGGTGGCCGTGATGAGTGTGGCTGTTTCCACCATGAGCAGTATGGTCATGGTGCCCAACCCCCGCGAAATTGATGAAGTGGTGGATGTGATCAGCCACACCAAACCGACCATCTTCATGGGCGTACCTGCCCTGTACAACGCGATCAACAACCATGCCGGGGTTGCCGCAGGCAAATACAATGTACGTTCCGTGAAGGCCTGCATCAGTGGATCGGCGCCGCTTGCACCCGCCACCAAACAGAAATTTGAGGCGATCACCGGGGGGCGGCTGGTGGAGGGCTTTGGTATGAGCGAATGCCCCACCGCCGTATCGTGCAATCCGATGGATGGCGAAAACCGCGAGGGCAGCATTGGGATGCCTCTGCCCGATGTGGAAATGCGCATCGTCTCATTGGATGACGGTATGACCGAGATGCCCGTCGGCGAGACTGGCGAACTCTCGGTGTGGTCACCCAACCTGATGAGCGGCTACCACAATATGCCCAAAGAAACCGAAAACGCTCTGCGTGACGGCCCCGGCGGCAAGAAGTGGCTCTACACTGGCGACATTGCCTACATGGACGAAGACGGCTACTTCTACATTGTTGACCGCAAGAAGGATATGGTTTTGATGGGCGGGTTTAACGTCTATCCGGCAAACGTCGAAAAAGTCCTGATGTCGCATCCTGCGGTGGGTGATGTGGGCGTTGCCGCAGTCCCGCACCCTGATCCAGCCAAGGCCGGGCAAGAGGCCCTCAAAGCGTGGGTGGTGATCAAAGCTGGTCAGACCGTAACCGCCGAAGACCTGATCAAGTTTGCTGGCAGCAAACTTGCGCCCTACGAAGTGCCCTATCGCATCGACTTCATTGAAGAACTGCCCAAGACCTTGGTAGGTAAAGTCCTTCGCCGGGAACTGGTTCGTAAGGAACTGGAAGCCCGCCAGAAGAAGTAAAAAACAGGGCAAAATTCGGGCTTTCGTGCAGTTGCACCGTTTTCAAGGAGGGGGCATTCAGTTATGATGGATGTCCCCTTGTTTATTTTTTGTGAGGGAGTCTTTGCGTGAGTACCCAGACCTTACACCCAATCGTCCAATACTACACCGAGCGTGTGAATGAGATCGTGGTTTTGACCACTGCACTCGCCAATTTTGAAACCCCCACTGGCAGCAAAGCCCACGTTGATAAAATGGGCGATTATGTTCAAAACCTTCTACACCATCTGGGCGCAGAAGTGGAGCGCTTCCCCCGTGAAGATGTGGGCGATATTCTGCTGGCAAAGTGGAATGCCCATCTACCCGGTAAACCCATCGTGTTTTTGATGCATATGGATACGGTGTGGGGTGTGGGAACCCTTGCCAATCGCCCTGTGCACATCGAAGGAGATCGCCTGATCGGGCCCGGGACGTGGGACATGAAAGGCAGCCTTGCCCTCGTCCTCTCCGTGATCAAAGGGCTGCGGTCGCGTGGTGAGTTCCCCAAACGCCCGGTGTGGGCGCTCTTCACCAGCGATGAAGAGACTGGCAGCGCCGCCTCATGGAAGTTGATCGAGGAGATCGCGGGACAGGCTGGTTTATGTCTGGTGATGGAGTTCGCCGGGGTCAACGGGGGCATCAAAACGTGGCGCAAGGGCATTTCGATCTACACCGTGACCGTCAAGGGGCGATCCTCCCATGCCGGTAATGCCCCTGAAAAAGGCATCAATGCGGTTGTGGAACTGGCCCACCAGACCCTTAAGATGACCGAACTGAATCAACTGGATATTGGCACTTCGGTTTCGGTGACGGTGGTCAAAGGGGGCACCGCCTTTAATGTGATTCCCGATTCTGCGGAGGCTAAAGTGGACGTGCGCTTCTTGCGTAAGTCCGAAGCGGAGCGGGTGGACGCCGCCATCAAGGGACTCACCCCCGTCATTCCGGGCGCAGTCATCGAGATTTCTGGAGGAATCAGCCGTCCCCCAATGGAACATGATGAAAAAATGATCGCAGCTTATGAACAGGCAAAAGGGATCGCGGCCGGTTTGGGCTTTGAACTGGGTGAGGAGGGCAGTGGTGGTGGCAGTGATGGCAATATCACCTCCGCCATCGGCGCAACCACCCTTGACGGCTTAGGCCCAATGGGCGAAGGGGCCCATGCCATCCACGAACAGGTGGTGATCAGCAGCATCCCCAACCGGGCCGCGCTGCTTGATGGTATCCTGCGAGAATGGGTCTTTTAGCCCACTTTCCTTGTGCGATATGACGCCGGCCTAACCCCATGAGGTCGGCGTCGTTTGTAAAGCCCCACTGCTCCACCATACTTGGGTAATGCCTCAAGCACAACATCAACATCCCAAGCCAAATCTTTGAATATTTTCGGAAGAATCTCAAGCGCAAAAAGAGACTACAGTATAATGTGAAGCAAGGCAAAGGACACCGTTCATCGCCTGAGATTCACCCCAGCATCATCTTGACACAGGAGAGATGGTTGTGATACTGGCTAAAAGACGCATCTTTGTGATTGAGGATGATATGCCTGCACGGGCTGTGATGCAGGCTTTCCTTGAGCAGGCCGGCGCGACCGTGGGCTTTGACCGCTGGGGACGTGACACCACTGAGCGGCTTCGCACCTTCGCCCCTGTGGATGTGCTGCTGCTTGATCTGATGCTGCCTAACGGTGTGACTGGGTTTGAGATTTTTGCGGAGATTCGAGCGGCCCCCGAATTTTCTAACTTGCCCATTATTGCGGTTTCGGCAATGGATCGAGACCTTGCCCTACCTCTGACCCGCTCTCAGGGGTTCGCGGGATTCATCCCCAAACCTATCCAGATGCGTTCGTTCGCTCGGCAAGTGGCCAAAATCCTATCAGGAGGGCAAGTATGGGGCGATTACGATTAGGTGCGGCTGCCCTTCCCACTGACCAAGCCGGTGTGGCTCGTTTGGGGCGGTGGAGAGCATAGGACGATCAGGCCGATCAGCCTGATTCATTGTTCTTGCAGACACAGCCAATCAGCACTCAGAGGCTGCCTGAAAAGGCTGTTAACCCCTAACCTCACCGTCCATGGTGGAAGGGGAATGAACTCCCGCCTTGTGCACGGGGAGAAGCATGGGGTGGGGTTCTTGCACAGCCTCTCAGGGAAAAGGGCAAAATCACCATGCCCACAACCGAGGGGGAATCATGAGTTGGCAAACAAGCCTTGAGCGGATCATCCGGCCACAGTCGCTCCGTGGGGATCAGAATGCCGTGGCGCGCCGTGTTTACCTAAACGCATGGTTGGGGATCGCCGTGACCATGATCTATGGGATAGGGTGGATGATCATCGTTCCCCAGCATGGCGGACGCGCATTTTTGTTTGTGGTACCCCTTATCGGGCTGTATGGGCTTGTCCTCTTTCTCATCCGAAAGAATCACCCTGAGTTAGGTCTCCATCTATACCTTGCCGGGGGGTGGCTGTTGATCACCATTGGCACCGCAACCACGGGCGGCACCCGCGCTCCCGCTTTTGGGATCTACACCCTGTTGGTCATGTTTGCAGCCCTTTTGGGGCGATGGCGACTCGCTTTTTTTTATGGATTCCTCAGCCTGCTTGCGGGCGCATTGATGGTCTTTTTTGAGGAACGCGGCTTTATCCCCCCGTCTTTGGCTACTCCCCTGAGTGCATGGCTGACGCGGGCGATCATCATGATTCTGTTGAGTGCAGTGGTCTATTTCATCGCTGAGGACCTCAATCAGACCTATCAGCGGCTTCAAAAAGAACTGGAGGAACGCAAACGCACCGAGGATGCCCTGCGCGAATCCGAAGCCCGTTATCGCAACGTATTTGAGTTCTTTCCTGATGTGATTCTCATCCAGACTCTGGATGGACAGATCGTCCACATGAACAGCGCTGCCCAAAAGCAGATCGGGCTGACTCTGTCCGAAATCAACGACCCTCACCGCACCGCGATCATTCACCCCGAAGATGCACCCCTGATCTCAAACGCCATCCGCGATCTGCTCAAAAGCGACAAGACCTGCACTGACCTCATCGAGAACCGCTTCATCGACCAATCTGGGCAGACCCGTTGGTATAGTGGGATCATCCTCAAGACTTCTTGGGAGGGCAAACCCGCCTTGCAGTTTGTGACCCGTGACATCACCGCCTCCAAGATGTCCGAAACACGTCTGCGCGAAAATGAAGCCAAGTTCCGGGCTATCTTTGAGCTTGCCCCTTATGGGATCATCATCCAGCGACAGGGAGGGTTGGTGACTGCCGTCAACCAAGCCTTCATCGCGGAGAGTGGTTATACCCTTGATCAAGTGGTAGGGCACAATCTCTTTGATCTGGAGAGGATCACACTATTCCGCGACCCATCCGTAATCGACAGCATGAGGCAGGAACTGTCCCAGACAGGCCGAATCTCCAACTTTCAAGCGACGGTGCATCGTGCTGATGGGCACCCTTTTGACCTGCTCCTCTCCAGCCAACGTTTTGAGGTGGAAGAGGAGTTTTATGTGATGACTATTGGGGTAGACATTACCCGCCTTAAACAGGCTGAGGCAGATGTGCGCGCCTTAAACGCTGAACTAGAGCAGCAGGCAACCCGCCTTTCGATCCTCAACGAGGTCTCCCATGACATCGCTGCGCTTCGGGATTTGCGCACCATCCTTCGGGAGACATTCAAGAAACTGACCCCGATCCTGCCCATGGATGCCTTTCTGGTGATCCTCTACGACCCCCAAAGTGAGGAAGTCACCTACCCGCTCATGTATGACAATGGTCAGTTCTGGGACTATGCCCCCAGCATCCTCACCCGTCCGGGGATGATGTCACGGGTGATCGACAGCGGCGAAACGCTCATATTGAACCGCACAGAGGCCGAAATTGCAGAGATCAGGGCGCGGAACAAGCGGGAGACCAGAGTAGGTGATGTAGACCGGGTCTCTGCTTCGATCCTGATGTCTCCACTTTCAGTGGGGGGCGGTGTCATCGGGGTGATCTCAGTGCAAAGTTATACCCTCGATGTCTATACGGAAAAACACCGTGAACTGCTTGACGATCTGGCTTATCAAATTGCGGTAGCGGTCAACAACGCTCGTCTATATGATACGGCGCGCAAAGAACTTGCCGAAAAACGGATGGCGGAGGAGGAAATTCGTGTCCTTAACGCCGATCTGCGCGAGAAAGCGGCGCAGTTAGCGACTATCAACAACATTGCTCACGAGATCTCCGCCCTGACTGATCTGGGCAGCACCCTACGGCGCACCCTTGCTAAACTCAAATTGGCCTTGCCGCTGGATGTTTTTTTTGTGGCCTTGGTCAACCCCGCCAATGAGGCCGTGACCTTCCCCATCATGTATGATGATGGGCAGTATTATGATCAGCCTACCGGCAGTCTAAGCCGTGCTGGCCTGACGGCTCAGGTGGTGCGCACGGCCCAGCCCGTGATCTTGAATCGCACGGAGGCCGAACTTCAGGCACGACAGAATGTGCCTCAAGGAACGATCACCCGTTTGGGCAACACCAACCGCATTTCGGCATCGATCCTGATGGCCCCGCTCATTCTGGGTGGGGAAGTGATCGGGGTGATCTCGGTGCAGAGCTATACCCTAAACGCCTATAACACCAAACATATTGAGCTGCTGGTGGGGGTGGCCTCTCAGGTGGTGGTGGCGGTGGACAATGCCAATTTGTATGACTCCCTGCGCAAAGAACTCACGGTGAGGCAGCAGGCGGAGCAGGACTTGTTCCAGCTTAACGCCGAGTTAGAACACCGGGTAGCCCAACGCACCGCCCAATTGGAGTCCACCAACCGCGAACTGGAGGCCTTCTCGTACTCGGTTTCCCATGACTTACGGGCCCCGCTTCGCAGTATCGACGGTTTTAGTCAGGCTCTGCTGGAAGATTACGAAACGGCCCTTGATGCGGCGGCGCGGGGTTATCTGATGCGGGTTCGTTTTGCGGCTCAGCGCATGGGCACGATGATCGACGCGCTGCTCACCCTCTCTCGAATCACCCGTGCCCATCTCAATTTGCAGTCCGTTAATCTGAGCGCTATAGTGAGGGAAATCATAGACGCACTACGTGACGAACAGCCAACCCGCAGTGTGGAAGTCCAGATCGCGCCGGATGTGCAAGGGATGTGCGATCCGCGTCTTATGCAGATCGCACTCCAAAACCTGATTCAAAACGCATGGAAATACACCAGCAAACAAGAGACCGCACGGATCGAGTTTGGATGCCGCAAAATTGATCACGAGACGGTGTATCACGTCACGGATAATGGCGTTGGTTTTGACATGAACTATGTGGATAAGCTGTTTACGGCCTTTCAACGGTTACATGCTGAACAGGAGTTTCAAGGCACGGGGATCGGTTTAGCCACCGTTCAGCGTGTAATTCATCGGCATGGTGGTAGAATCTGGGCAGAAGGCAGTGTGGCTCAGGGAGCGACTTTTTACTTTACCCTGATGCCGGGAGAGGCAAAAGCATGAAGCATAATAAAACGATCCTGCTGGTGGAGGATAACCCTGATGATGAGGTCCTCACCCTGCGTGCCTTAAGGCGGCACCATGTGGCAAACGAGATCGTCGTGACCCGGGACGGTGCTGAAGCCCTCGATTATCTGTTGGGCACAGGGACTTACGCAGCTCGAGATGTGACCCAAATCCCGCAGCTCATCCTGCTTGACCTGAAACTGCCTAAAGTTGATGGTTTGGAAGTACTACGCCGCCTGCGCCAGAATCTTTATGTGCGCAATGTGCCTGTCGTGGTGATGACCACCTCCGATGAGGAGCAGGATCGCATTCAAAGTTACGATCTGCACGCCAACAGTTTCATTCGCAAACCCGTTGACTTTAACGAGTTTGTGGAAGTGATCAGGCAGATTGGGCTGTACTGGCTGATGCTAAATGAACCTCCGGGTGGGGGGGACTGAGACCAGACCACTTCACGCTCAACTTAGTTACAACGCTGGACGGACGCCCTCATGATGAAATCACTTCGTGTGCTTTTGGTAGAAGACTCAGAAGATGACGCCCTCCTTATTCTGCGGGTATTAACCCGTGCGGGCTATGAGATTAGCTTTCAGAGGGTGGAGACCCCTGAAGGTTTCCGTGATGCCTTGGGCACCCAGTCATGGGATATTGTCCTGTCCGATTACTCCATGCCCCAGTTCAGCGGGTCTGACACCATGCGGATGCTTCTCGAATCCGGGTTGGATATTCCCCTGATCATCGTCTCTGGCGCAATTGGTGAAGAACGTGCGGTGGAGATTATGAAAGCTGGGGCAAGTGATTATGTGATGAAAGGCAATCTGGCGCGCCTGCCCCCTGCGCTGGAACGCGAACTGCGCGAGGCGGAAAGCCGCCGCGCCCGCAAACAAGCGGAGAGTCAGGTTCAGATGCTCTCGCGGGCCCTAGAACAAAGTGCCAGCCTTGTGATGATCACAGATCCACAAGGGGTGATCGAATATGTCAATCAGGCCTTTACTCAGGTCACCGGATACCGCTCTGGGGAGTTGGTAGGGGTGCATTCCCGCGTGGTGAAGTCCGACACTACCCCACCCGAAACTTATGAGCAGATGTGGACGACTATTCTGGCTGGCGATACATGGCGCGGTGAACTTCAGAATCGCAAAAAGAACGGCGATCTGTTCTGGGTCGAGACGGTCATGTCCGGGATCAAAACCCATGAAGGTACGATCACCCAGTTTCTTTCGGTGCAGGAGGACATCACCGAGCGGAAGCGGTTGGAGACTGAGCTTCAGCGCTACACAACCCAACTTGAGCGGATGGTTGAGGAACGTACCGCTGAACTGCGTCGGGCCAAAGACCAAATTGAACTGATCTTGAACAGCACCAATGACGCGCTGGCACTGGCCCAGTCCAACGGCGATATTCAGACGGTTAATCCCGCTTTTGTGGATACTTTTGGGGATCGGGCCGCCAAAGCCATTGAATACATTCTGTGGGCCCTCGCCAACGAGGAGCAGATTAACCTTGTGGGGGATGCACTCATCCGGGTGATCTTCGACAGTGACAGCAAGCGTGTTGAGGCACAAGTGACCACCAAAGATGGCAGTGGCAAAGATATTGATTTAGCCCTCATCCCGGTACGGATGAGTGATCACGATCCCAAGTCAGGGGTGTTGGTCAGCGCCCGCGATATTACCCAACTGAAGGACATTGAGCGCTTTAAAGCCCGTTTTGTGGCTGATGCGGTTCATGACCTAGCAACTCCCATTGCCGGGTTGAGCACCCGGCTGTATCTGCTTCAACGGGCCCCGGAAAAACTCGCCGAACATGTGGGTGCGTTACAAAATCAGGTGACCCATCTGCGCCAACTGCTGCATGATCTGCGCACCCTTTCTAATCTGGATAAAAACCAGCTTATCTCCGATCTCCGACTGCTTAACGTGAACGAGATCGTGCGCCGGGTCTTTGATACTTTTGAACCGATTGCGGCGGACAAAGAACAACAAATTACTTTTGAACCTGCCCCTACCTTACCAGAGATCACCCTCGATGCTCACCAATTTGAGCGGGTCATCGTGAATCTGGTCTCCAATGCAGTCAACTACACCCCAAACCGAAAAGCCATTCATATCAAGACGACTTTGGACGAGGATACCATCGTGGTGGAAGTTGCAGATCAGGGGATCGGCATTGGGCCTGAACATCTCCCCCACATTTTTGAGCGGTTTTACCGGGCCCCCCAAGCCCGCGCCACCCAAGAAACCGGTACCGGACTGGGATTATCCATTGTTAAGGAGATCATTGATCAGCACGGAGGCAAAGTCTCGGTGGTAAGCACTCTTGGTGAGGGCAGCACCTTCACCATTCGTTTGCCTATTGAGTGAGAGCCAAAAGTTCCCCAGTCTTGATATTTCCCCACGAGGGCAGGGGAATCGATCTCTTGAGAGAGTGTGTCCCGACCAAACCGATTCCCTCGTAGGGGCATGGTGTGCCATATTTGCCGCTTAGTTCCCCCTAAGGATTTTGCCCCACAAGCTGCTTTGAGGCTCAGAATAGCTCAAACTGCGCCTTCTGATCCATGCGGAATTCACTAATTCAACGCGGTAAGCCCCGGAGTTATTAAAACTCTTTACAATTTCCATTAAAAACTGCGATCTGCCTTGCATACGCCGTTCAAGTTGACTACACTAGAGGATAATTGCCCTCAGTACATTTTCAGAGGGCAACAACTTAAGGAGTTGACACATGAAGAAAATCCTTCGTTATGCACTGCTTCTGGCAGTCATGACCCTGGCATTTGCGCCTGTTTTCACGACCAATGCGCAGGGCTGCCCCGAAGGGCTGAGCGCTGACGATTGTGCCCTGCTTGATGCAGCGGGTAAAGCCAATGTGACCTCGTTCACCATTGAGGCTTACACCGTGAAACTCAATGTCAAGGGCATCCCCGGCAGCGAAATGTCCGCAGACATCAGCGGCACCGGCGGCATGGACCTGAGCAAAATGGGTTCGTTTGATCCCGCCAAGTTGGCCGAATCCCTCAAGGATGCTGCCATCGCCTTGACCGCCGACGTGAAGGCGACTCAGGCTGGGACCGAACAGGCTTCGGGCCTCGAAGTGCGCATCGTTGAAGGTGTGGTCTATGTGAAGGTCTCCCAGATGGGTGACAAATGGTACAAGGCCGATCTGGCCGCTGTGCTGGCAAACAGCGACAGCGCAGGCATCGATATGGGTACCTTCAGTGGTCTGGCTGGCAGCACCGGTATGATGGACGGTCTGGGCAATATCCCCGGATTGATCACCGGCAGCGCGGCTGATGGTGAGGATATCGCCGGGGTTAAGACCCGCGCTATCACTATCAATGTGAACCTCGGTGCGTTCGTCTCTGCGCTTTCCGACCCCACCGCCTCCAAGGGGCTGCTCGAAGTCCTCAAGCAGGCGGGTCTTCCGGTTGATGACTCCATGCTCCAGCAGTTGACCATGGTGGCGGCCATGCTGAAGCCGGTGTTTGATAACACCAAGATCAGCTTGACCCAGTACATCGGTGTCGACACCAAGATGCTGCATGGCTTTGACATCAACGTCAGCGTGAAGCTGGATGCGACTTCCGCCGCGATGCTTGGCGCAGCCAGCCCGGTGGACTTCGATTTCGCTTTCACCATCCGCATGAGCAAACTGGGCGAAGGCTTCACGGTGGAACCTGTTGCGGACGCAGCAGAACTGCCTCTGAACAACTAAGCCCATCTGAATACCGTTAACAAAAAAGAGGGGGATCAGACCGATCCCCCTCTTTGATTCCGTCCAATTGCGCTTTTTAGGAACGCGGAACTGTCCTGAACAGGCGATGCTCATCTGTCCCACGTGGATCTGTTCCGGGGCTAAGAGGGTTCACCCCCTCTCTAGGCGAAGTCACAATTGACAAGCCTCCCGTAGCTGGTCACAATGAGCGCAGATTGATATTTGTAAAGGAGATTTAGCGTGACAGCCCCGATCATCTCCAGCCAAACGCCTGTGTTCACAGTGCCTGATGCCGGTTTGGTGCCGGTGAATGGCTTTCCGGCTACACAGGTATCCATTCCCCAGTCGCGGATGTTTGTGATCAAACAGCTTCTGGCGAAATTCCGGGAGACTCATCCGGGAGTGCCTGCCTATGATGCGTCTCAGGGGGACGGTGGCGCCAGTCTGCCTGGTGTGCCCACACCCCTGCTCGAACGCGCCTTCGAACTACTCAAAAAGAACGGCACTGCCTATGATCCACCCATCGGGATCATGCCCTTCCGCAAGGCGACTGCTGAGCAGTATTGGGGCTTTGACAGCACTAACGGCTACACCGCTGAGAATATCGCCGCCACGGATGGTGGACGCGATGCCCTTGAAAAAATCTATCAGGCCATGATCTGGTTGGGCACGGGGCGGGTCGGTGATGTGCTGCTGGTCTCGCGGGTGCCTTGGATCAGCTACATGTGGGGGTCTTATGGCTTAGGCTTAAATGTCCTGCTGGCCCCCGGTGAAGAAGCCAATGGTTGGGAATACACCGAAGCTGCCCTCGAAGCGAGTGTGGATTTCTGTGCCAAGAGCGGTGGCGGGCGTAAGATTGCCGGGATCGTGATCACTTCCCCTGATAATCCCACCGGGCGCTGCCTTTCACCAGAACGCCAGATCGCCCTTGCTCAGAAGGCGCTCTCACTGGGCATTCCCTTTGTCCTCTTTGACTGGATTTACCACCAGATCACTGAAGGCCAACCGATGAACATCAACACTGTGCTGAATGCCTTCTCCGAAGCGGATCGGAAGAAGTTAATCTTCATGGACGGTCTGACCAAGTCACTGGGCGCATCCAACATTCGAGGGGCGCACATGGTTGCTTCCAAAGAGGTGATCAACTTTGTGACCAGCCGCGCCTCGCACGGGGTGATGCCCAACTTCTTTGGGCAAGCGGTGGCCATGGCCGCCTATGAAGTGGGCTTCCGTAAAGCTGCCGCGCCGATCATTGATCCCACCAATGCCAGTCGTAAAGTGGTGCGTGAGTTCCTTAAGGAGAAAGGCTACCGGGCGATCATCGGTGATGGTGGGTATTATGCCTTTATCGACTGCACCGAAGCGCTTCTAGCGGGGGGCTTCCCCGAAACGCCCCAGTTCATTGAGTACACCGCGGAGAACTACGGGCTGACAGCCATCGCAGGCAGCTACTTCTCGGATGCGGGCAAAAACTGGATTCGGTTCTCTTATGCCCTGCCCGTTGAGACCACCCGCGCAGCCCTCGCCCGCTTTGACGAAGCGGTGAAGGCGCTCAAAAAGTAAGGACGAAGCCTCTCGAAGATCACGTGATCAAGGGGGCGCGCTCATGGGTGCGCCCCAATGATTCCCTTCAGGCTGTTTGAGCCTGAACCGCCCACCTTCAAGCGCTTATGACTCCGCTCCAATACCCGCCCTACTTTGCCCCCTCCGCGTTATAATTGCCCCTATGCGCCTCTCTAATCCCGGCGGTGTAGCATGGCGAACCTTGTAGGACAGCAGCTTGGGCAGTATAAACTCACGGCCTTGTTGGGTGAAGGGGGGATGGCCGCGGTTTATCGCGCCGAACGCCTGACCCTCAAGAGCGAAGTTGCGGTCAAAGTCATCAAACCCGGTCTGATCACGGCGGACAAGATGGGCGAGTTCGTCCGTCGTTTTGAGCGTGAAGCCGAAACCATTGCCAAACTCAGCCATCCCCATATCCTCAAGCTTTTTGATTACGGACGCCAAGAAGATCAGATTTATCTGGTGATGGAAATCATCCCCGGCGGCAGCCTTGCCGATCTGATCAAACGCAGACCGCTTGCCCTGCCCGAAGCTGCCCGACTCCTCGATCACATTGCTGAGGCCCTTGATTATGCGCATGATCAAGGGATCATCCATCGTGATCTGAAGCCCCAAAACGTCCTTCTGGATGCGCGGGGCAACGCCATCCTGACCGACTTTGGGATCGCCAAACTCCTGAATGATACCAGCGGCCTCACCCAAAGCGGGATGGCCATGGGGACGCCCTCTTACATGGCCCCGGAACAGTGGCAGAGCCACGCCCTAGACGCCCGTGCTGATGTTTATGCCCTAGGGGTGATGCTCTTTGAGATTCTGACCGGGCGCTTGCCCTATCATGGGGACACGCCCCTTCAGATGATGTATGCCCATATCAACGAAAAACCGCTTCCGGCACGCGATTCTCGTGCCGATCTGCCTGAATCGGTGGAACGAGTCATCACCAAGGCGCTGGCCAAAAGCCCCGAAGACCGGTTTCAGAGCGCGGGTGAAATGGCAGCCGCATTCCGGATTGCGATCACCGGGGTGATCCCACCGGGTTTGGAGGCCATTGAACTTTCCGGAGACCGGACGGCACCTACCCCTGTAGGAGGCATAGACAAGGTACGGCCGCACAATAGCCCCAAACCGCAGCAGGGTGGTGGACGTGGGCTGTTGATATTAGGTGGCATCGCCCTGATCACCCTCGTGATCGCGCTTATCCTCCTTGTGGGGCGTACCGGACAGTCGGCACCTGCGGCTTCCACGATCACGCCCACTTTGTCGGCAGTGGCTGCGAATCCCACGACTGCACCATCACTTTTAGTGTCGCCAACCTTCACTCCCATATTCACCGATACCCCAACCGAAACTGCGACAGCAACCAGCGCCATCACCAATACGGAGGTGCCAACCGCGACCTTCACCCTCTCCCCGACGGCATCCCCCAACCAAGAGACTCTCATCGCCTTTATCTTAGCGACCGAAACCCAGCGGTCAGTGGACATCATTGCTTCCTATACCCTCACCCCCAGTTTGACACCCTCGGAAACACCTGATCAAATTGGGACGGCGCGTGCTGCCGCCAATCAGACCCTGACGGCGGTGGTGGTGGCCAGTTACACCCACACCTTTACGCCCACATATACTTCGACCTCAACTTTCACTTTTACACCTTCGGCAACCTTCACGCCCACGCACACACCGAGCAGCACCTTCACCCCCACTTCCACGCTGACTCCAACCCTGACCCTGACCCCAACATCGATTCCGGCAGGTGCTTTAAACACCCTGTGGACGCCTGTTGAGCAGGTCATCAATGGGGTGCCCATGATGCTGGTTCCGGCGGGGTGTTTTGTGATGGGCAACCAAAACAGCGCCAATGAGCGCCCCGACCACGAAGTCTGCTTTGATCAGCCTTTCTGGATCGACAAAACCGAGGTCACACAGGCACAGTTTAAACGCCTTGCGGGGGTTGCAGCCCGTGAACCAAGCTTCACGGGTGATAACCTCCCGGTGGAGCAGATCAATTGGACCGAAGCAAAGGTTTTTTGCGAAAAGAGAGGTGCCCGCCTTCCCACCGAGGCAGAATGGGAATATGCCGCCCGTGGGCCTCAAGGCCTAGAATACCCTTGGGGCAATGATTTTGTAGCCGATAATGTCACCTATTATGCCAACAGCGGTTCGCGCACTGCTGAAGTGGGCAGCAGACCCGGTGGCGTATCTTGGGTAGGCGCACTCGATATGGCGGGTAATGTGTGGGAATGGATCAATGACTGGTACGCGGAAACCTATTCAGTCAACCCCAAAATCAATCCACAAGGCCCCGCAAATGGCATCTCACGGGTCGTGCGCGGCGGTTCTTGGGAGCCGGATGGCAGCGGCACCCGGGTTTTTCGTGGCGCTTATCGCGGCTGGTGGAGCCCCACTGGTTATAACAACCGGACCGGCTTTCGCTGCGTTTTACCCACTGCTCCGGCGGTCTCCTTTGCCCCAACCTCCGATGGGTTTACGGGCGCTGCTGCCACTGCCATTCCCGCAGGCACAGCCAATACTTTTTGGACACCCCTTGAACGTAGTTTTGACGGGGCAGCGATGGTCTACGTCCCGGCGGGCTGTTTTATGATGGGCAGCACAGAACAGCAAATTGCGGATTTGAGTGCTATCTATGGGGATAACTTCAAGGACGAAAGTCCCATCCATGAAGTTTGTCTGTCCAGACCGTTCTGGATCGACAAAATGGAGGTGTCCCAAGCGCAGTTTAGGCAGTTGGGAGGCAAGGCGAGCCTCAAGCCTCGTTTCACGGGCGACACCCTGCCCGTTGAACAGATCAACTGGTTTGAAGCCCGTGAATTCTGCCAGATGCGCGGAGGGCGTTTGCCCACTGAAGCCGAATGGGAATATGCGGCTCGTGGCCCGGCAAGCGCTGAATATCCGTGGGGAGACGTCTGGTCGTGGGAGAACCTCGTGTATGAGTTCACTGCTGGCGGACAAACAGCGCCAGTAGGCAGCCGCCCCGGTGGTGCTTCTTGGGTGGGGGCACTGGACATGAGTGGCAATGTGTGGGAGTGGGTCAACAGCTTATATTGGTCCTACCCCTATCAGGCTGATGCGCGTGAACAAGATACCGGGAAGGCGAACACCTCTGAGTTTCTGCGGGTAATACGGGGAGGATCGTGGTACAGCCACCCCAAGGACATTCTACCCCGCGGTCGTGACCGCAACTTGCCCGGAGACTCCAGCTCGATCATCGGTTTCCGCTGCGCCCGCGATGTTGAGGGTACAGCCACCAGCATAGGCGCTGAGGCGGTATCCGTGACCGCGACTGCACCCGCTGTACCAGCGACTGCAACGGTTGCTGGCGCTGTGATCAAGATACCCACAAACCCACCTGCCCAAGCACCGACGGCAGCACCAACCGCGACCACTGCCGAGACGCAAATCCCTACGAGTTTGCTCACGAATCCCCCTACTGCGACCGTTGCCGGGGCCGTGATCAAGATACCCACGAATCCGCCCGCTGCTGCAACTTCCGCCCCCAGCCGCACCAGTAAACTTAGCGCAAAGATCATCTCGATCAAGCCCCAAGGGTGGGAGATACATCTGGTGATCGATGTCACCCTGAATGTGCCTTCCATGCCGGGGGATGGGATCATCTACCTTCAGGCGTTGATGGCAGACAACAGCTACGTAACTCGTTTTCTTGACCCCGCCAATCGCGTCGGAAGCCTAACGATGAGCAATGGAACCACCAAACGTTTTGTTGTTGTGGGCGGCTGTGGTGACTCTTCTGCCAACAAAAAAGCCTCCAAACTGACCGTTGCATATGGGATTCAAAGTGGCGGATTGACCGATGGTAACCAAGGTGCGCCCCTCATCATCCCCATCAACGTAACCTGCACCGGTCAATAGTGCCGATCCGACAGTCCCGAACGCCAGCGGGCATACATCCAAGCAGAAGCCGACAAACTCTACCATCAGGTGGAATGGTGCGAAGATGCACTACCAAGAGAATAATGAAGATGTGCGGGATCACGCCATAACCAATGACGAACCCGGAAAGCCCAAGAAATCCCGGCTTGGTGCTTGGTTTTGGGCGACTGCAGGGGTGTTTATGTGTGTCATCGTCGCACTTCTGCTGAACGTTTTCAAAGTTGATGTGGATGGATTGCTGCGTTTTCCAGACCGACTTGCAGCGTTTCCCACGGTTGAGG
>JACSRJ010000191.1 GCA_014879835.1 Anaerolinea sp. | reverse complement strand
CCTTGACACCTACCCCTACAGACCTCCCCCCAACGCCCATCCCTGCAACCGCAGTCGCGGCTGCCCCAGAGGAAAAAGCCCCCCAGCCACCTCGAACGGGCTTTCGGTTGGCAATCCCCTCGTTAGGGCTTGATCTGCCCGTCACCCGTGCTGCTTTTATCGGCACCACATGGAACTTTGAGCCGATTACCACCCAAGCTGCGCACCTTGACGGATTAGCCCTGCCCGGAAGCGCCAACAATGTGGTCATTGGCGCTCACTCCGAACTGACCCAACGCCGTCCGGGACCCTTTTATCGATTGAACCGTTTGAGACCCGGAGATGAGATTATTGTGCGTTATGGTGGGCAGGAGTTCCGTTATCAGGTGCAGCGTTTGTGGATTGTGGTTCCTACTGACATCAGCCCCATCCAACAGGGGATCGGAGACGTCCTCACGCTGCTCACCTGTGACGGGTACAACCAAACGACCAACGGTTATGACACCCGCTTGATCGTCCGTGCCTTTAGGGTCAGTTAGGCGGGACGGTCACGCTGTTCTTCGATCCGAAATACGACCTCTGGAAGTTGGGAGAGGTGTGTGATTACCGCGTCGGGGAGAACCCCCTTGGTGTCATCTGGATAGTATTGGATACGCTCCCGGTAAGCGGCGATATGGACGGGGCGGTCAAAAGGATCAAGGGGATTCAGGGTAGGTTCAGGGAGACGCAGCACGGAATAAAAGCCGAATTGTTTAGGATAATAAACGTCATGCATGAAGTTATCACCCACACTGATGAAAATGCTGTCAGGGGGAGCCGAATCTACCAAGTCTTGAAAGAATCCGCGTTCAGTCTTTTGAAACCCTGTCAGATCGGGCGTCAGGATGTGATCAAAGCAGGGTGACAAACCGAGGGCATCCAATACGGGGCGCTGGTACTTACTCAACCCCATGGTAGAGACGGACAGGGTTCGATGGGTCGCTTCAAGACGGCACAGGTGAGTCACAGCTTCATCGAGGGTGCTAGTGTGGGGGGGCGCTGCATATTGGCGTGCAAGTTGAACGCACATATCGGAGGGGATGATCCCCTCGGTTACCCCATACCTGCCCGCAATTTCCTGAATAATGTGATCCCAGTCCATGATCCATGCTGCACTGGGCGGGGCGGAGTGATGCTGCCGGCGCTCATTCTCCTTAACGGCTTCTCGCAGCAGCGTCTCTGGGGCGATTCCGCACGCTTGCGAGAGCATTCCAAAAATTCGGGGAAAGACTTGCTTTCCAAAAGGGTTGACCATAACCGTGCCGTCAAGGTCAATAAAAAGATAGGTCTTGCCTGCATTCATGGTGCTTTGTTTTGCTCCGGGGGTTGTTCATGTTGAAAGGGGAAAATTAGGTGAAAGGTTGTGCCTTTACCCACTTCGCTTTGCACTTCGATTCGTCCTTGATGGGCTTGGATCACCTTCTGGGCAATGGCCAAGCCTAAACCCGATCCGGATTGATGGGTCTCTCGTGCAGGATCGGACCGGAAGAAGCGCGAAAAAATATGAGGCAGATCATCGGGACGAATACCAATTCCGGTGTCGCTGATCGAGATCACTGCAAAGGCTCCATCGCGGTGGGCGCACACTTCCACCTTCCCCCCTTTGGGGGTGTAATTAAAGGCATTTTCGAGGATATTCTGAATAGCGCGGCTTAGCTCACCTCGATCCACGGAGGCGAGAGGCAGCGGCTCCAGAGAGGCTGATAAAGTGATCGCGGATCGATAGGCCCTATTCTCAAAAAGCAGCAGCAGATCCTCGATCATGTTATTTAAATTGACAGGTGCAAAATGGAATGCGGGTTGTTTGTCCAATCGCACCAGTTCTAACATACGCTCCACAATATCCGACAACCGGTTGGTATGGGTCTTGATGGTAAGGGACTGCTCCAAAATGGTCGAAACCATTCGATTCAACTCTTGGGTGTGGTGAATCACCTGACCATCAGAGGGATTCGTGGCTCTGATCATGCCCAATGTCCTCAGGGTGCTTTTGGCGTACTGTTCCACCAAATAGGATGAGGTCGAAAGCACGGTGAGTGGGGTGCGTAGATCATGAGAAGCATCCGCGATGAAATGCTCCAGAAGTTTCACCCTTTCATGCTCTATGGAACGTTTGAGCATCTCTTCCTCATAACGTTTGCGGTCGGTGATGTCGTAGGTGAGGGTCATGTAGCAGCGCTCACCCCCATAATTGATCAGGGCTCCGGAGACGAGGGTGTGGCGAATTTCGCCTGAACTGGTGCGAGAAAGGGTCTCAATATCTTTGGCATAACCCTCTGTTTCCAAACAAGACATCAGCCGCTGTCGAAAGTTGGGATCAATGTTGATCCCAATTTGGCTCGCGGTGCGCCCTATCACCTCCTCACGGCTCAATCCTAGCAGTTTGAGGAAGGCTGCATTCACATCCCGGGCGATACCCGTCTCGAGGCTGGCAATGACAAGCGGTGCAGGACTCATCTGGAAGGCGGTCGCAAAACGCTCCTCCGATTGACGGAGTGCTTCCATCGTATTCCGCGTTTCAGTAATATCCAAGGCCGTCCCTGAAATGAAGATCGGACGTCCCGCCAACCGACTGGCGACGCTGCCCCGTATCAAAAACCAGCGCACCGTGCCTCTGCTTGTCCTTACCCGCACCTGAATTTCAAATTGATCGCGTTCGCCGTGGATACACGCAGTGACCGCTTCCTGAACCTTAGGCACATCTTCGGGATGATAGATCTGCCGCCAGCTTCGGGGATTATGGGCCGGGATCGAGGGATCAAGGGGCAGGAATGTGTAAATATCAGGTTCTATCTTTAGTTGGTGTTGGCGTAGATCCCATTCCCAAATGGCCACTTTGCCCGTGTTGAGCGTCCGATCATATCGTTCTTGGACATGTTTAAGTTGATGGAGGGGATTTTCGCCCTCCTCCACATGGATTAAGTTAAACACAACTAGTGGAGGCTGCTGGAGGACGGAACGGGCAGAGGCGCGCATCCGCTCATGGGCGATGGAGATCGAAACGCTGGGAAGGTGAGTTTCACCTTCGAGGGCCTGTCGGATTAAACTCATGAGAAGTCGATGATGTGAGGGGGAAATGACCCGTCCTAGACTTTCCTCAAAAGAACCCTGATAAGGCGCATCAAGGATACGGCCCATACCTGTACTGACGGCGATGATCCGCAAGTCCCCATCAATCACCAAAGCGTTTTCCGCAACTGCCCGAAGGATGCCCTGCGCCAGATCGCGCAATGGCGGGTCAATATTCATAGGTGTCGGCTGAACTTCAGTGCATCACTATTGCTCAGATTATAACGAGAAACAAAAGGGAGAACATTGAGAGTGATGATCGTTGGAAGGAAGCCTTTTGCAGGAAAGGGCGCTCTCTCATCAGGAAACTGCGACGACGTCTTTATGCGCATTTTCATACGCGGCTCTGTCCATCACAGGCGCATCCGAAAAAAGAGATGGGGTAAGGGTAAGGACAAGGGGCTAAAACCCAAAGGGCAGCCTCAACAGGGCTGCCCTTTTCAGTTTTGGGATTGCCAAGTGCGCTTTATGAAGTCAATTCCATTGTGGCTTCACCCGACTTTTCTTCACCCGGCTGAAGGATAAACACCCCTGTCCCCGGAATTCCCCGCTCCATCAGGTTAAAACCATCGTTGGCATTGGTCACTGGTTCGACTGCAAACACAGGTTTGTGGGTGGGGTTGTAAACGATGATATGTTCAAAAATTGGGTCGGCAGTCATGGTGAGCGCTACCCCCGACTGGGCATACGCGATCCGAATCGCTTTGCCGGGGGCACGCCCGGTGAGGCAGTCGTCCACAAATTCCGTCCCCATCAAGCGCAGATTCTGAAAGTCCACTCGTGGTTCAACGGGAACCGCGGCCCCCGAAGGAATCGCGCCTTGAGCCACATAATAGCGACTACAAGGAACTTCGAGTAGGGGCAGATCGGTATCACCGGCAAAGGTCTTAACAAACACTGGATGGTGCCCAAAACCAGCAGGCATGGGGCTTTGATCGTCGTTGCGTAAGCGCAAGCTGAGTACCAACCGCCGCCCTTGCAGGGCGAAGGTGGCGTTGGCCTCAAAGTCCCACGGGAAGTTGACGCCGCTGAAGTTGCGGGCGCAAAAACGCAGGGCCATGTAATCTGACCGGGATTCGAGAATCTCCCACGGGAACTCAAGGGTGGCGCCATGAATCGCGGTCTGATCCTCACTGTTGATGCGCAGTTGATAGGTTTTTCCCTGAAAGCCAAAGGAACCAGCTTTGATCCGGTTTGACCACGGTACCAACATGTAACTGGCATAATCCCACGCGGTGGTCATTTTTTGTGGTTTGGGATGGAGTAGATCGCGCCATTCGCCCTGATACTTGATCCGACCAAAAGCGAACGAACCGCCCTCACCGGGCAAAACCCCGATCTGCCAAAAGTCGTTTTGAAGGATTGTGATCATGTTGCTCATCCCAGAATCACCTGTGCTACATTTTCATCCAGCAGTTGATCAGCGGGAATGATATTACCCTGAATCGGGTTTCCATTGAGGATGATTTGTTTCACCCCCCCCTGAACGTGTGTCGGATTCTCAACCTTGAGATTGATCCACTTGCCCCGGAAGCGCCGTCGTACCTCAAAGCCATCCCATGCGGCGGGGATGCAGGGATTGACCTTTAGCCCCGTGAGTGCAGGCTGAAGCCCTAACAGGTACTGGGTGACGGCGACATAGGTCCAACTTGCGGTGCCTGTCAACCAAGGATTGCGCGACTCGCCAAAGCGGGGAGTGTGTTTGCCGTAAGTGAATTGGCAGTAGACATAGGGTTCCGCCTGATGAATTTCCGCCTGAGCATTGTACCGGGCAGGCAGGTAGCTCCGATAGTACTCATAGGCCCGGTCACCCCGTCCGAGGACGCACTCGGCCACAATCGCCCACGAGTTGCTGTGACAGAAGATGCCCCCGTTCTCTTTATGGGAGGGTGGATACACCAGCAGCGACAGTCCTACCCCGGGGATCGGTTCGGTATGTGGTGGCTCGCATAGGGCAACCCCATGTTCGCTGGCCAGATGCTCATGGACTGCATCCATGCACTGCCGTGCCTGCTCCCTTGAAGCCGCGCCACTGATCGCCGCCCACACATTCGATTCGAGGTAGATTTTGCCCTCATGGTTGCTCTTGCTGCCCAGTTTGCCGCCAGTGGCAGAAATACCCCGCACAAACCATTCACCGTCCCAGCCTGCGGCGTCGATGCTTGCTTTGACCGTCTGTGCCTGCGTCTCACACCACGCTGCGTCGGACTCAAAACCCTTCAGACGGGCCAGCTCTGCAACCAATACACAGCCCTTGTAAAACAGGAAGGTGGTAAACAGACTCTCGCCTGTAGTGCCAAACTTCACACAGTCGTTCCAGTCGGCGGCAAGCCCCTGAATCAGTCCATTTTTGCCTTTATGATCGATACTGAATTGAAGGGCCTGTTTCAGGTGCCCAAAGACTGTGGCTTTGTTCTTATCCGCATAGGGCAGGACTTTATCCAGATAGGCAAGGTTCCCCGTCTCAAACACAAAATTGGAGACGGTGATCGGCAGCCACAAGGTATCATCACTGCGGTACTGTTCGATGTCAGGCGCTTTTTCGTGTCCGGGACGGTGGCTGAGCGGCTTTACCAGCGGCATCCCGCCGCCTTCTGAGGTCTGACCGGTAAGGATCAGATCAAGGCGCTCCTCAACAGGGGTGGGAATGCTGTGGGTGACAGCAAGCATATCCTGCACCGTGTCGCGGTAGCCCAATCCATCGCGATCCCCAGCCTCTACCAGACTCACCCCACGTGACCAGTTAAAGGTCATGTGGGTCTGGTAGGCGTGCCACACGTTGATCATGCTGTTTAGGTCGGAATCCGGGGTTTTGACCTGTAGGGTATCAAGGTGTTCACGCCACTCGTTTTGGATCAGGCTCAGTTCATGGTTGAGCCGATCCGGGGTGGCATATTCGGCAAGGATGGACTTGCCTGAAGGCAGCCCATGCCATGATTGGGTAGGGGAGCCGATCCCTAAGACAAAAATCACCTGATGCGAAGCTCCCGGCACGAGATTCAACACCGTATGCAGCGAGGCGCATGAGTTGTCGCCCAATGTACTGGAGTTGGCGCAGCGTCCCTGCTCCACCGCGATAGGGTTGGACTGAGTGCGGTAATTACCCAAGAAGGTATCCCGATCCGCATCGTAGGAGACTATCTCCGCACCCGCCAGCCCAAAATACAGTTCGTTCTGACCGGGGTTGGTGTTGTTGCGGCGATGGATCATGCCATCATGGAAGGTTGCCTGCACAATGTACTGGCTGTACTGAAGGTTCTCAAGGTCTTGGCGGAAGTGCCATTCGTTTGCCAGTTCAGCATAACTAAACACCGAAATCTGACGGGGGGTAGAACTGGTATTGGTCACAGTTAGGGCCCAATATTCAAAGGCCTGCCCTCGTGGGATAAAACAGATGAACTCACTTCTGATCTGGGCGTATTCGGACTCAAAGATTGAGTACCCTAAACCGTGCCGCACCGTGCTGCGGTATGTTTCAAGAGACTTGCCCACGGGCTGCCACGAAGCTGACCAGTAGTCACCACTGGCGTCGTCGCGCAAATAGAGGTAGCGCCCCGGTTGATCAAGAGGCACACCATTAAAGCGCATTCGCAAAATGCGCCCCATGCCCCCAGATCGGAAGAAGCTGTAACCGCCTGCATTCTGGGTGATGATCCCGCCGTAGAGGCGTGAGCCGAGATAGTTGATCCAAGATTTAGGGGTGTCCGGGCGGGTGATCACGTACTCCCGCCGCGCATCATCAAAATAGCCGTACTGCATAAAAGTGCCTCACAAACTTAAAGATGCGTGCTGCTGGTGGAACTTTTCAGGGGATGGGAGGTCTCGTTATTCTTTCATTGTGCGGGGGGGTGATTGCCCCCCCCGCTAACAAGCGGTCTCTTAACGATCCGCCGCTTAGACCTCAACCTCAACCTGAACAACGGTGCCCGGTGATGCATAGGGGACAAGGTTGCCCTGAAGGGGTTGTCCGTCAACCGTAAGCCGTGCTTTGTTACCGCCGCTGTTTTTGACTTTGATCCGATACTCCGCACCCCGGCATCTGCGGGTGATGTTGAACTCCGAGACACTCGCATCGATGCAAGGCTTAACCCACAACCCATCAAATTCTGGTTTGACTCCCAGAATGTGTTGGGTGATGGCCACAAAGTTCCACGCGGCGGTTCCCGTCAGCCACGAGTTTTTGGCCTCACCATGATGTACCGCATCTTTGCCCGCAATCATCTGTGAGTACACGTAAGGCTCAGTACGGTGAATGTCGCTGATCTCCTCCAGATATGCAGGGGCGATCTTCTTGTAGTAGTCAAAAGCGCGGTCACCCCGCCCGATGGCCGTCTCGGCGATCATCACCCATGGGTTGTTGTGGCAGAAGATACCCGCGTTCTCTTTGTAGCCGGGGGGGTACGAGGAGACTTCGCCCAGTTCCACATGATAAGTGGAGTAGGCCGGGTTGAGTAGGACGATTCCATATTTGGTATCGAGGCGCGTTTTGACCGAATCAAGGGCTTTTTGGGCCAGCCCATTCTCAACCCCGATCCCCGCCATCACACAGAACCCCTGAGGTTCAATGAAAATCTGCCCATCCTCACATTCCTTGCTGCCGACTTTGTTACCAAAAAAGTCATAGGCACGCAGGAACCACTCCCCATCATAACCGTGTTCAAGGACGGTGCGGCACATCTGCTCCGCGTGCTGGCGAGCCGCCTCAGCTTCAGCTTTCAGGCCGCGTTTCTCGCACAGGGCAATGTAATCCGGTGCGACGTACACAAACAAGCCCGCAATAAAGACCGATTCAGCCGTGCGACCCTTGCGGTTACCAGTCGTCTGGAAGGATTCGTCTGGTTCCTCAGAGAAGCAGTTGAGGTTGAGGCAGTCGTTCCAGTCTGCCCGCCCAATGAGGGGCAGTCCGTGTGGGCCTAGATTGTTGATCACATGGTAAAAGGAGCGGGTTAGATGCTCAAAGAGCGGGGCGCTGTTGTTGAGATCGTTATCAAAAGGTACATCTTCATCAAGGATTGAGTAGTCGCCTGTCTCCTTGATATAAGCGGATGTGCCCAAGATGAGCCATAGAGGGTCATCGTTAAAGCCGCTGCCCACATCATTGTTGCCCCGTTTGGTGAGCGGTTGGTACTGATGGTAAGCGCTGCCGTCCGGGAACTGAGTCGAAGCAATGTCGATGATCCGCTCCCGTGCCCGTGAGGGCACCAGATGCACAAAACCCAACAAGTCCTGATTGGAGTCCCGGAAGCCCATGCCGCGCCCGATACCTGATTCAAAATAGGAGGCGCTGCGGGACATGTTAAAAGTGACCATGCATTGGTAGGGATTCCAGATATTGACCATTCGGTTGAGTTTTTCGTCAGACGACTCAAGGGCATAAGCCCCAAGCATCCCCGACCAATACTCGCGGAGCTTTTCCAGAGCCGCGGCGACCTGCTCCGGGGTAGAGAACTGGGCGATCATCTCGTGAGCGCGCTGTTTGTTGATCACACCGGGGCGTTCCCATTTTTGATCCTTGGGATTTTCAATGTAACCGAGGAGGAACACAAAGCGGTGCGATTCGCCGGGCTGAAGGGTCACATTCAGACTGTGGGAGCCAACTGGGGCCCAACCGCTGGCCACCGAATTATGGGACTTGCCCGCGATCACCGCTTGAGGTTCATGCAGCCCGTTATACAGCCCACAGAAAGCTTCTCGACTGGTATCAAAGCCAGCCACAGGAGCATTCACGGTGTAAAAGGCAAAGTGATCGCGCCGTTCACGGTATTCGGTCTTGTGGTAAATGGTACTGCCCTCAATTTCGACTTCGCCAGTGCTGAAGTTGCGCTGGAAGTTGGTCATGTCATCGTTGGCGTTCCAGAGGCAAAACTCCACAAAGGAGAAGAGGGTCAGGGTGCGGGGGCTGGCACTGTGGTTGGTGAGAGTCACCTGCTGCACTTCGGCATTCACCCCTAGCGGCACAAAAAAGAGCATCTGGGCTTCGATCCCACCCCGTGTGCCTGTGATCTGGGTGTAACCCAAGCCGTGCCGGCACTCGAACTTATCGAGTTGACGTTTGACGGGCATATAACTGGGAGACCAGTAATCACCGCCCTCCGCAATGTAAAAATAACGTCCACCAACATCCGTGGGCACATTGTTATAACGATAACGCAGAAGGCGACGTAAGCGGGCGTCTCGATAGAAACTATATCCGCCTGCCTGATGCGAGATGAGCGAAAAAAACTGCTCCGTTCCTAAATAATTGATCCAAGGGTAGGGGGTAAGGGGGGTTGTGATCACATACTCGCGGTTGAGATCGTCAAAATATCCATAGCGCATGAATAAGCTCCTCTGGTTGGGAAAAAAGAGTTCAGTCCATCGGGGATAACTCTTTTTGGGGCTAAAAATACGATTGAGAGCGCTCCCAACAACTAATGTATGCCTGATTTGTGAACCTGTCAAGGATTTTTTGTTGACGATCACATTTTGGGTTCAGCGGGAAATTGCGGAAGGGATACCAAGATGAGAAGTGAGGGATTCAGGCAGTACAGCCCTTGTTTAACCACAAACACAAACACTTTGTGAAGGTAGTCTCTCAAATTCGTCTTAATTGCGTAAACCCCTTTTTGATTTCCGCTATAATAAGGGGCAAAGACGATCCAGAGCGTGAGAGGGTGGGTATTGTGGACTGGATACGGATTGATAATATGTGGGTAGCGGAATCTGGGGAATTGTCTTTCTCCGTGCGCTGGACGGGGGGATCGTGGCATTGGCGGGCCGTTTACTGTGAAGGCCCCACCGAAACAGCGCAGTTTGCAGGCGATAACAAACGCGATCAGCCATATGGGTTTTTGACAGCCCAAGACGCAATGCGCGCTGCTGAACGCTGGTACGAAATTCTCATGGGCAATCGATAAAGGCTTCGATCAGCCTTCAAAGCGCAGCACTTCCCCCACCTGAACTTTATCCAACAGCGCCGGTGAGGCTTCCACCACATATTGAGCGGGGACACGGGGCGCGTAAGCGGGCCGCCAACGTTTGGCAAGGACCTTATCCACCACACACCCCTCTTTATCCAACCAGATGCAGGCGATGTCAAAGTTCATGAAGAACATATGGATACTGGTATCCATTTTGCTCTCTCGCCCGTAAACAAAGATCAAACCTTCATCGTCAGTTATCTGCCGACGAAACATCAAGCCGCGCAGTTTGTCCCCAAAGCCCTGACACCACTTCATACGGGTGAGCAGCGCCGCACCATCACTGGTACGGCGCAAAACCCGATATTCCGCCATTACGGAATCACCAGAACCTGCCCCACAAAAATCAGGTTGGGGTTCACGATTCCATTGGCGCGCATAATCGCATCCATGGTCACATTGTAACGGAGCGAGATTCGGAACAGATTTTCACCTGCCTGTACCACATGCCGTGCCGGACGTCCGGGTTGGCCGGTATCACCGCCACCGGGCTGAGTTGGGACGACGGTGGGGGCGCGGGTGCCGCCGGGAGGATTATTGCCCGGGCCGGGTACTGCTAGTACCTGTCCGATAACCAACCGTGCCGGGTTCACGATCCCGTTGAGGTTGATCAAGTACTGCACGGTGGTGTTGTAGCGCCGGGCGACAGCTTCGAGGGTGTCACCGGGCTGCATGATGTACGTGCCGATCCCGTTGACCACAGGCCCGTTTAGGGTTGCCACTTCAACGGGCGCGCCACCGCCGGTCTGTTGAGTAGGCACAACTACGGGCAGGGTATTGGTTGCGGTTGGGGTCAGGGTAGGCGTTGCCGAAGGCTGCTGTGGCACTGGGATAGTCAGGGTTTTGCCTACGATGATCAAGCCGCTTGGGGGCAGCCCATTCAGGGCGATGATTGCGTCTACCCGGCTTTGGAAGCGCGCTGCGATCCCACTGACCGTGTCGCCCGCCTGCACCACATACTGAATCCGGCCCGGAAGCCCTGAGAGATCAACCCCAGTTAGATCGGGGGTGTTGGAGGGCGAAGGTGGAATCGATGTGGGCTGCTCTGTGGAAGGTGTTACGGGCACAAAGGTGCCTTCGCGGGTGGGCACAATCACGCCGCCTGTAGTGGGCGTGAAAGTGGGCGTACTGCTTGGTGGTACTGCTGTTGGCGGTTGCGTGGTTAAGGTTAGGGTCGGTGTTGGGGTCGCGGAGGCTTCGGGTGGAGTCGTGACCACCGGGGTGCTGACTGCACCGCCTTCGGCCGTGAGTTCAGCGTCATCCACATAAGTGTGGTTACGCCGCACTGGGTCAAGGATGATGACCCGCACAAAGACCGTCACGGTTTCGGTCACCGCCGTGGTTTCTACCGAAACTTTACGGAACTGATCGTAATAATTGGCTTCGCTGCTGCCCCACACAATGTCAGGGCTTTCGCCATTGGTGCCGCCTTTGGGGTCAATGCCCACCTGCGCGCTCACCTGACCGGGTTTTTCGCTTTCAGTCCCCCCCGGTGTTGGTTGATCAAGTAGATCGGTTGACCAGAAGCTGACAAAGGCCGAAAAGGTGACTTTTGCCCCTTGTCCAACCTTTACCTGCTGGAAAACCCCCGCCGTATAAATGGAGTAGAGTTCGTAGAACTCCTGAGCGCGAACCCCAGATTTCACCCGCCCGGCGCGCTCTGTGGGAAGGTATTGGGGCTGGATATTTGACCAGCTCGGTTCGCCTGCTTTGCGCTGGACGTTCCAAGCAGACCAGCCCGGCGCAACCAGCCGACTCACATCCCCTTCAAAGGCCGCATAATCGCCTTCAAAGCTCGGATTCTGGAGAAGGTCGGAAGCCGCGGCACTGCGCGTTCCGCCTATCGCGCCAAATAGTCCTGCGCCTAAAGCGAGGACGAGAAACAGCCTGAGTATCAAAAATTTCGGCATGAATGCCCCCTTCACAGCCGGAGCGCAATCCCTCTATATTGATCCTGCCCGCTAGTTTAACATAAACCGGAAAAGTGCAAAAAGCGTCGGATGGGCGTTGCCTTTGCGTGTGCCGAGTGCGGTTAAAATTAGAAGTGAACATGAAGCTGTGAATCGAAGTGATGATCTACAACGACGAAGACGACATCTTGCAATTTGAGCGCTATGGACGGGCTGCCCCTGATGAGGAAGCCACCCAAGCCAACGCGCCTACGGGGGCTTTGTCCCCTGTGGCTGATCCTGATGAGTCCGCTCAACTGACTCAGCCTGTACAGGCGCTTTCGGACAAAACCACCCGTCGGGTGGAACTCTCACAGCAGACCGTGCCCACCGCTGTAGGGACCAAAGGAAAAAGCGAAAAACGAAAAACGCCGCAGTCCACCTTTACCCCTCCACCCGCGCCGCCCAGCACTCAGGTACGGGAGGACGCTGAGCGATACCGTGCTCCCCACCGCCGTGATGGTTTAGGCTGGGTATTTGTGACTATCCTCAGTGTGGGGTTGGTGATCATGCTTGGGATAGGACTGTTTATGGGGGCGCGGGTGATCAACAGCGGTGACCCAGCGCGGGTGGCAGCAGCCCAAACCCCAACCCTGATCATCCCCACTTATGACGCCACCGCTGCGGCTGCTTTCGCCTTTAATGTGCCTACCAGCAGCAGCGCCCTCACCCCAACTGCGGTGACCCAAACACAGCCCCAAATCGGACTTGACATCAGGGCGTGGAACGGCACAGAGCGCTTTACGGTGTTGATGCTGGGTTTGGACAAACGTCCCAACCAGCAGGGCACAGCCTTCCGAACCGACTCTATGATGCTCATCAGTCTTGATCCCACTACCGGGAGCATCGGCATTCTGAGCATCCCCCGCGATCTGTATGTGGAAATTCCCCCGGATACGGTGGTGGGCAGCGGATACGGACTTCAGCGGGTCAACACCGCCTACTATCTGGGTGAGCTTGCCCGTCCCGGTTATGGGGCTGCCTTGGCGATGCAAACTGTACAGTACAATCTGGGTATCCGGGTGCATGATTATGTGGTCTATGATTTTGAGGCCATCATCCGCCTGATCGATGCGGTGGGCGGGGTTCAGATCAATGTCCTGACACCCATTTCCGATCCCCTTTACCCCGATATGTACGGCGGTTATGAGCCGCTCTACATTCGGGCGGGGATGCAGCAGATGGATGGCGCTCTGGCCCTCAAGTACGCCCGCACCCGCCACAGTTCTAGTGATATTCACCGCGCCCAGCGCCAGCAAGAAGTGATGATGGCGCTCCGTCAGAAAATCTTAAGCACTGATCTGGTTCCCTCACTGCTGGCCCAAGTGCCCAGCTTGTGGGCAGGGCTAGATCGGCATATCAGCAGCGGCCTAAGCCTTGAACAATTGATTCAACTGCTGCTTTACGCCAAGGACATTCAAACCTTCCGACAAGGGGTGATCGATTATCGTTACGTGACAGATGTGATGTGGCAGGGGCAGGCAGTACTAGTTCCTAACCGTGCCCGTATTGGAGGGCTTCTGGTGGAAGTTTTTGGGGCGGGCTACACGCAGTAACCCCGTGAACAGGGGTTAAAATGAGGGCAGTGGGCATATCTCTGCCCTCAGTGTCTTAGTTTATGACTACCAATGGGCGGGTGAGGATCACTTCCGGTTTCAGGGTCGCATAGGCGCGGGTCACCTTGAGATCATACTCACCAAGTTGCCATGGTAAACGATCATCGGCAGCATCTTGGGCTTTAAAGCGTAAAGCAAGGGATTGTTTGCCGCTGCACTCCAGCGCATTCTCCTGAACACACTCAATGGTGTACCCGTCGGCAGCTACCACCTGCCCGGTTTTGTCCTGAACCTCAACCCGAATCACCGTTTTGGGGAAGCGGGGTCCGATCCGGTAGTTCCAGATCACATCCACAACGAGCGCACTTTCAGTAGAGAGGAATACTGCGCCTAATTGAGATGGGTATTGAGGGGCACCATCAGAAGCGCTGCCGGAATCACCTTCAGGGGTTGCTTGTGGCAGGGTGGGTTGAGTGCCCTCAGCCCGCACCTGAATTTCAAGACTGCGCTGACGAAGCAGATTCAGGGCCAATTCAAAACCAACTGCCCCGACAATCACCACCAACACAAATAGCGCAATACGTTTCATGCTTGCTGCATTCCATTTGCTCTGATCTTCTGGTTAAGGTACTGCAAGAAGGGTGTCTCTCACATCGAGACAGATTGTAGCGCAAACTGGGTCCTTTAAGGGGTAGGGGGCAAAAGCATCCAAAGGTACATCCCGCCCACACTCAAAAAGCCCACCTTGGTGAAGGCAAACGCACAAAAATCTGAGAGCCGTTCAGGGGATGCGTTTGCCCTTTCCGATGGCAGGATCAGTCGCTGCGCCAAAAAAAGCGGGGAGTGAGCACCGCCGCTGACTCCCCGCTTTATTCATCGCTGGTGTTGGTTTGAGGGGTGATCTCAATATAATGACGCCATACTTCTGGCCCACTGCCTATGGCGATAACCAGATAACTGGTGCGGGGGGTTTTGGGTTCCCATCCCAACTTCATGCCCACTTCACCGGGCATGTGGTTGCCTTTACGGTGATTGCACCCGTAACAGGCGCAAGCCGTATTAGACCAGTTATCACGCCCGCCTTTAGAGCGAGGCAGAATATGGTCAACCGTAAAATCGGCTTTGGCGAGCGGTTTGCCCCGTACCACGTCCCCAACCTTGACTCCGCAGTAAATGCAGGTGTAATTATCACGCACCAGCACCCCTTTACGGCTCCAGTGCGCTTTACGGCGAGGCACGTTGATGTAACGGCGCAGAGCAATCACAGAGGGAACTGAGAAAGTGCTGCTGACAGTGCGTAACACTTTTCCCGTCTCCTCAATGACCACCGCTTTACCGGTCAGCAGGAGGTTGATCGCACGAGCGGTGGAAATCACCGCTAGTGGTTCCCAAGTGCTGCCGTTGAGGAGAAGTACTCGACCTTGCACAGCTACTACTCCTTCTCACCCCCGGCGAGCGCTTACCGCCAAACTGCGGAGGAACAGTTGGCGACGTTCTCCGGCAGGTTCTATGGGCGTACCGAGGATTATTATAGGGCAGAACCTTGTGAAAGGGTATCCCGAAGTCCTTTAAAAGCTTATGAAATCTGGTTTGAGCTTGGTTAGGAACCGAATTCGACCTCCTGCGTGGGGAAGATGTACAGAAGTTAAGCCCCCCTCGGCCGGTGTCCGGCGGAGGGGAAAGGATGGGTGAGCGGAATGCAGTTTGGCAGGGTCAGCCGTTGACGGTGCGGATGTTCACCACCTTCGGTTGAGGGTTTTCCTCCTTAGGGATGACAATGGTCAAAATCCCATCACGCAGATCTGCGCTGGCTTCGCCCGCTTTGAGTGCGCGGGGAATCTTGACGGTGCGGCTGAACTCACCAAATTTGCGCTCACGGCGCAGGTAAGCCTCTGCTGGAATATCCACTTCGGGGCGGGTCTCACCTTTCAAGGTCAGGGTATCCCCCGTGATAGAGACATCCACATTTTCAACATCAACGCCCCACATGGGGCCAGCTTTGACCACCACTGAATCTTCGGTTTCGTAAATATCGAGATTAATGGGGCCAACTGCATTGATTGAGGCTAAACCATCTTCAATCACCCGACTCACCGAATCCCCAATGCTGCGCAAAGTGCGCATGGGATCAAAACGCGATCCCTCTGCTGGCGAATCCGATGAGGTTGAGGATGAAGGGGGTTGATCAGTCATGAGGCACGCTCCTTACAACACACTGGTTGAGACTGAATTCCTTTACGCGCTCCGGGGTGAAAAAGTTGCGGCATTTCGGAAGCCGCAAACGCAAACAGACAGCATTGCAGCGAACACTCAGAACAGTCACCACATATTCGCTCTTGGTCAGGATAAACCGGGTCAGGGCTTCGGTTGGGAGACTTCCTTTTTTAGAACTTATGTGCTATAATAGTTGTAGAATGAGTAGGGAGGTAGTGTGCTATGAAGCCCGTCAACATCAAGGAGATTCAGGACAAAAGCCGGACGCTAGGAGTGCGTTTGTTCGACCCGGCACGTCCCGGCGATCCCTATACGGCGGTGGTCGAAAGCACAACTAACCCTGCCTTCAATCAGGTGGTGACCCTACGCTTCAGCAAGAATGGGGACATTCGGGCACGCTGCACCTGCACTTGGGCGCGGTTCGGTGGGGTGGCGTGTGCCCATGTTCTGGCGGCGCTGAATCGTCTTGCAGAGCGCAAGGGACGCACCCTGAGCTTCTGGCTTACCCCGGAGGATGCAGGACGGCAAAAACACCGTCTGCTGCGTCTGGTGGGTGACGATGGTTATATCTTTGTGACCAGTCGCCGTGAAGGACATCCTGCCCCAGCGGTGATGAAAAGTGCTCATCAGGAGTAAAGGTTCCACTCCATGAGGTCGCCCCTACCCGATTCCTCGTAGGGGCGAGTCCCAGATCGTTTGTCCCCAAAGCCCGATCCTGATCTGATTTCTAAAGTCCTTTGAGCCACTTTTGAACAGCCGCCTCAAGGGTGGCAGCCTCAACAGGCCCTGTGAAGCGGGCGATGATTTTCCCATCGCGCCCAATCACATACGTGGTGGGGTAACCCAGAACTTTGTAGGCAAGGTTGATCTTTCCGCTCACATCCATGCCAACCTTGAGATCAAGTTGTTGATCGGTCAAAAACCGCTGGATAGTCTCGGCGCTTTCACCAAAGTTGAGCGCCAGAATCTCAAACCCGTCGGGGGCATACTTTGCACCTAACTGCTGGAAAACAGGCATTTCGGAGCGACACGGGCCGCACCATGTGGCCCAGAAGTTCACCAACAGCACTTTCCCTCGGTAGCTCTCCAGCGTGATTGGCGCTCCCTCTGGAGATTGGGTGCTGAAATTGGGTGCAGGTGTACCCACTTCAAGCGCACCAACCGGACTTGTGTTGGAGGATGCCACAGGAGTCGGGGTCACCTCTGGGGTTGCAGGGGTTGGGGTGAGGCTGCCCTGCTCCAAACGATATTTGTAGTTGGGTCCAAGATTCATGCAAGTTCCCCAATCGCTGATTGGGACCGCCCCACTGAACAACCCTACTGTACATTCCTGCAAATTGTAGGTGAAATCAGCAAAACTTCCCCCAGTTTGGGCAAGTCTTTCCAGTTCACCATTAAGCAGCAGCACACCCACAAGGATCAAAAACGCCCCGCTTAGGGTGCTGATGAGCCGCATCCGCTTTTGGAGGCGCTTCATCAAACCTTTCATCTGGTTAATGGCGATGGCCGCAGCTAAAAAGGGCACCCCCAAACCAATGGAATAGGCCAGCAGCAGCCCGCCCGCCGTGAGGAAAGTGCTGCCAGTGGTCGCTGTTGCTGCAAGGGTCAGGATGCTGCCAAGGATGGGGCCAATACACGGAGACCACCCTGCTGCAAAAAACATCCCCATAAAGGTGGAGCCGAGGTAACCAGCGGAGTTGTTAGGGTTCATTTCGCGGCGGGTGTCCATGTAGAGCCAGCCCTGCACCCGCTGAAGAGTCTTGGTCAACCCAGAATTAGGGCTGATTTTCGCAATCTGGTTGATGATCCAGTTTGTAAGGCCCATCACATGCAGCCCAAAGAGGATCACCACGACGCCGCCAATCTGGGCGAGGATGCGGCGGGCGTCAATTGCGCCAGCCTGCACCGTCTGGAGGGCGGAGCTGCCAGCGATCAAGCTCACACCCATACTCAGGATCAGCCCAAAGCCCACAAAGACGAGGGTGAACCCCAAGACAAAAAACACCCCATGCAAAAAGACCACTGTTCGATTGACTTTGATCGCGGCACTTGCCCCGGCGGGGCGCAGATCAGCAGCGCTTTGCCCGGCAGCGCGAGCGGTCAGATAGCCAATATAAGCGGGAACCAGCGGCAGCACACAGGGTGAGATAAACGACAAGATGCCCGCGAAAAACGCCAGCCCCACATTCACATCCGAACCCATGATTTACAGCCTCATCCATTCTTGATACCAAACTTGCCCCAATCAGGGACAGTGAGGATTATTCGATGACGATTTCGATCTTCTGGCGCATCGCGTTCACTAAGCCATAGAGCCAGCGTGCTGTGAAGATTGGCAGTTCGACAAAGGGAGAGGGATAACGTCCCGCTTCAGTTGCGTCCATTTCTTGCCCAAACCGATTATGCCAGTTTGCCCCACACAGGGTCAAGGGCGCTCCATTGGGTCGCTTCAGTTCGATCATGGATGGGCGCAGCGAGGGCGACATTCGGATGGTTTTGGCAGGATGATGAGTCTGAATGACGGCACTTCCCGGCAGCAGCGGAGGCGCATAGATCGCAGATTCACCAATGAGCTTGTCGCCATCATAAACTGCCATCCGCATCCGATGCGAGTCGATCCATAG
>JACSRJ010000124.1 GCA_014879835.1 Anaerolinea sp. | reverse complement strand
CGCAGCAGCGCGAGGGCTTCTTCATACGAGATTTGCCCTCCCTGAAGCTGGTCGAGGATTCGCTTGCGGGCTTCTTCCGCAGGGGGGGGATTGCTCTCATCCTCAGTGATGTCGTAGCCGAGGGCTGCAATCACTTCTCGCATCTTGTTGCGAATGGTGGGGTAAGACTTGCCTAAGCGTTCTTCAACCGCTTTGATCTTGCCTTCACACACCAGAAACACCTCCACAAACTCCAGTTGTTCGGGGGTGAGCTGCGACAAACGCCCCGTGTAAAACTGTCCTTCGATGGTGGTATCACAAGCGCGACAGTGCAGCCGGGTGATAGCGAGTGGTTCTCCGCAGACTGGGCAAGTACCTAAGACAGGGTGCATCTGAAAGCCTCTCTTTTGAACCTCAATCCGAATGACGAATTGAGTCTACCGAGTCTAGGGGGAACCGTCCCCTCTTTTTTGGAAATCCTTCAACCGATTCAGTTTTCTATTGATCATTTTAAGTCACTCTTTAAAAATGTCAATAACAAAATCAATTTTATTCATCAGAGGTTTGTTTGAAATTGAAATGTAAAAGCCTTCAGATTCAAAAAACTGAAAAATATCCTTAAATATGAAACTTACCCTTGGCAGCCTTCAGCGGAGCAAGGGCAGTGAAAGCGTCAGGTGAACGTGCGTCTGGCGTCATCTGAGCGTTTGGCATCAGCAGGGCGAGGGCATGATAGAATCAGGGTGAAGCCTTTGATCGCTTAGTGAAAGCGCACCTTTGATGCCCGCCAACCAACCTAACCCCAACCCGCAGCAGAAACCGCCCGCGCAGTTTCCGTCGCGTTTTGATCCTGATAACCCCGCGATCCCGGCACAGCAGGCCGGGACCAGTGTGGCACACCCACCTGCGCCCACCCATGATCCCCTGATCAGCGCATATGGGGGCAACTATGGCCCTCCCGGTTCTGGTCACCGCCGCCGACGACGACGCTGGAATCCCTATCTGGTGGGCTGTGGGGTGCTGGGGCTGTTTGTGATCAGTGCTTTTTTATGCACCGGCAGCCTGATCACGATCTCAGTCTGGAACACCTTTAACGATCTGCTCACGGAGCGCATCGCCAAGATTTTGCCGGAGACCAACAACGTCTTTCAGACCACCCGCATTTTTGATCGCTACGGGGGAGAGCTTTATCAACTGATCGAAGAAGGACGGCGCACCAAAGTAAAACTGAGTGACATCAACCCCTATGTGATCGACGCGACCATCGCCGTGGAAGATGACAGCTTTTACGATAATCCGGGGGTTGATCTGGCGTCGATTGCCCGTGCTGGACTGGGATACTTCACCGGAAATGAGAGCGGCGGGGCAAGCACTATCACTCAGCAGTTGATCCGTAATATTGCTTTTGAGTACGAATATCGCACCGAACGATCCGCCCGCCGTAAACTCGAAGAAATCCTGCTGGCGCTGGTGCTGACTCAGCAAAAGTCCAAAGATGAGATTCTGGAGATGTACCTGAATCTGATCTACTACGGCAATCTGGCCTACGGGATCGAAGCAGCCTCCCAAACCTATTTTGGCAAAAGCAGCCGTGATCTGACCCTCGCGGAGGCGGCCCTGCTGGCTGGGCTGCCCCAGTCACCTTCCACCCTTGATCCCTTCAACCCTGATCCGGCCGTTCAAGATGCGGTCTTGTCTCGGCGTAAAGTGGTGCTTGATCTGATGCTCAGCCGAGGCAAAATCAGCCGTACAGACTACGATCAAGCGCGGGTACAGCCGCTGGTATTTGCTGATCCCAATGTGAGTCTCAAGTCACCCCACTTCACCTTATTTGCTCAGGAAGAATTGAAAAATCTGCTGCCTGCGATCAACCTTCCCGCCGCCTACATGAACACGGGTGGGCTGTCGGTGTACACCACCCTTGATCCCACCGCCCAGAGTCTGGCGGAGCGGGTGGCTAAAGCCCAGATCAACACGATCAAGGCCCAACACAACGCCAACAACGCGGCCGTGATCGTGCTTAAGCCGGGCACAGGTGAGATTCTGGCGCTCATGGGCAGCGTTGATTACCGCGATGAGACCATTGACGGGCGGGTGAATATGGCTGTAGCGCCGCGTCAACCGGGCAGCGCCATGAAACCGCTCACCTATGCGGCCGCGATGGAGCGCGGTTTTAGCGCGGCCACCATCTTGTGGGATGTGGAGACCCATATTGACATCCCCGGCTCAGATCGCTACTCACCCGTGAACTATGACCGCCAATTTCACGGCCCGGTGCGGGTACGCGATGCGCTCGCCCGCTCCTATAACATTCCCGCCGTCCTGACTCTGCGCCAGATTGGGGTGGATTCACTACTTGCTTTTGCAGAACGGTTGGGTGTGCGCAGTTTGGGGCGCGATGTCTCTCGTTTTGGGCTGTCGCTCACCCTCGGCGGGGGCGAACTGACTCCGCTGGAGCTGGCACAGGCCTATGCAGTCTTTGCCAATGAGGGTCAGTTGGTGAATGCCACCTCGATTCTGTGTGTGATCAATAATGAAGGCCAGATCATCTACCAATACGAAGATGGCTGCGCAGGGCGAGGAAACCTGAGCGACAAGGCGATCACCACCCGGGCCACCCCGATCCCGGTGCTTGATCCCCGCATTGCTTTTGTGATCAGCGATATTCTGGGTGATAACCGCGCCCGCAGTGCCGCGATGGGTGCAAACTCGCCGCTGCGCACCGATGGCATCATTACCTCGGTTAAGACTGGCACCACCAACGATTACCGCGACAACTGGACGGTAGGCTATACCAAAAATGTGGTGGTAGGGGTGTGGGTGGGCAACGCTGACAATACCCCCATGCAGGGCACCACCGGTCTCACTGGGGCCGCGCCCATCTGGAACGAGGTCATGCGGGGCATTTACGCCAATGATACCATCCGCGCCGCCCTCCAGATCAACGGGGGGCTGCGTTCGGATGAACTGATCCCGCCGGGAGGCATGAGCAACCGTCAAATTTGCGACCTGAGCGCGGTTACCGATCCCAGCATGGCTTGCCAGCCGGGGCGCAACGAGTGGATCTTGGAGACTCCGCCCATGGTTCCGGGTGAAGCCGGGGGTTTAACAGGGCAGGGAATCCCTCAGTTTGCACCCACCCCATCACCTGCCAATGGGCCCTACCTCGAAGACCTTGATCCGGGGGTGACCAAAGCGCTGGTGCGCCCGGTTGATCCCAATCTGGCGCTCGTGATGAGTCCCGGTGGGGTGCCTGTAGGCGGGACAGCCTACTGTCTAGTACCCAACGAAGTGCGGGCGCAAACGCCGGGAGCGCAGATGCAGGTGTTTATCAAGGCCTCGCCCTTTGAGGATCAAGACCCCTATGTGCGCCTGTATGCGGCCTCGCGCACCCTCGCCGTGCTACCTCGGATCGTGTGTTCGGCGGATATGCTCATGTCCAGCATCGGGGTGAGCGGCATCAGCGCCTTCATCACCTCCCCCATGCCCGGTGAGACCGTGAGCGGTACGGTGTATGTGAGTGGTGGGGCCTCGTGGGCACCGGGCGCGGCGGCCTTTTTTAAGATGGAGATTCAGGGCCCTCAGTTCCCCAACTGGACGACCTTCGCCGGGCCCTTTAACATCCCGGTGATCAGTGGGGCGCTGGGCGATTTTGGCTCCGCCGGGCTGATGCCGGGCACGTACCAGATTCGGGTGGTGGTGGTGGGCAACGACTACAACCTGTCTCTTATACACATCTGACGCTGCCGACGAC
>JACSRJ010000252.1 GCA_014879835.1 Anaerolinea sp. | reverse complement strand
GGTGTAGTGGGTGCGGGCGCGATCCCGGATCAGCGCCCGCATCTCCCGCTGCGAATAATCTTCCGAATCTGCTGGGCACTCAGCCTGAACGCTTTGACCAACGCCTCAGTGGACTCTCCTATTTGCCAACGCCAATAGAGGTCGAGTCCTCCTTTTTGCATTCCGCCCCGGGTGGGTTACACTTTTTATCCATTCTCTATTTGTTTTATCCGCTCGTTTTTCCCCACCCTCAATTTCCCAACACGTCTCCACCCTTGACCAACAGGGAAAATTCATGCAGTTGCCCGGCCCAAACACCGTCCTTTTAGCGGGGGAGCGCCGTCCGATGTTCCAGCACCCGCACCAGAAAGCTTAAGGTGACGGTCATGATCAGATACAACACGGCAATGGTAATATAGGCCTCAAAGGGGCGTATGGTATCCGCCGCAAAGATGCGCGCTTTTTGAGTCATCTCGCTGATGGCCAAAATCACGATCAGGGATGAATCCTTCAAAAGCGCGATGAACTCGTTGCCCAAAGGTGGCAGCACCACCCGAAAGGCCTGCGGCAGGATCACATAACGCATCGACTGGACGTAATTCATGCCCAAACTGCGGGCGGCTTCACTTTGCCCACGCCCAATGCTTTGGATGCCCGCCCTGAACAGCTCCGCTAAAAACGCTCCAAAGCCGATGGACAAGCCCAACACCCCGCCCATCTCCGTAGACAGGTTGCTGTTGGTGCGCAGCCACTCCAGAAACAAACAACCTAATGCGGTGGCCACGACTACCGTGAGCGCAGGGCGGATCAGCTCTCCGGGATAGACTTTGAGAAAAGGCAGGCGGGTATAAACCACATAAGCGAGGAACAATGCCCCAACCCCAAGCACCAGCAGTTGAAAATTGGCCGCAACCGTGGGATATTCATCCCGAAGCCATGGACGGATCGCAAACCCAACCAGCAGCAGAATCACCAACATGGGGATGCCCCGCAGCACCTCCACGTACATGGTGGAGAAATTATAGAGAATCGGGTTCTTGGAGATGCGCATCAGACCAACACACAACCCAATGAAGCAGGCCCCCGCAAACGAAATGAGGGTGATCCCCACCGTCATGAAGATACCTTCATTGCAGGCGCTGAGGTTATTTAGGGCACACTGACGGGGTTCGTAAAAAATCGTATTCTGAATGTCGGCTTTAGACAGCGTCTCAAAGATCGGGGGGACGGTCTGAACCACAATCCGATCACCGCCCCGTTCGGTTAAGACTCCGTCGAGGATATTGGCGGCTTCGTCAGGTTTGAGATTGAGCCGAATCCGACAAGTCCCCTCTGGGCTTGCCGAACACCCCTCTGGGGTACGCTGCTGTGTGGGCACATCAACCCCGATCTTGCGCACATCGATGATCTCGCCCGCATCGGTGCGCACCTGAAAGCGCCCCAAATCCTCAAAAAGCAGCGTTCCCCCGATCCCGATGCGCACGACACTCACCGTCGTGCCGATCTCGCAGGCCTCATTTTTGCCCACCGCACAGGTGATCTCAGTGAAATCCGTTGCAGGCAGCTTAAAGACCACCTCCGCTTGTGTTTTGACAGTGGTGGTGGTCTCATCCTGTCCGGTGAGAACGCCCCGTACCTGCCGGGCCCCGCTTGCGGAATTGGGGTCTCTGACTTGATAAGTCACATTGGCGTATTCATTGGTGGTCAGGATGGGGTTATCGGTCACAAACTGCAAAGCGCGGCGATAAAGATCGTTGGTGATAAAGGCGGTAAAGGCGGCGGCCAAACCCAGCCCGATGATGATGATCCACCACGGCAGGCGTCCCAGTCTGGCGGCGAACGTTTCCAGTGCAGGGGGAATGGGCAAACGGTTACGGGTAATGATCGGCTGATTATGGATGCTCATAGGCGGCCACCGAAAGGCTAGAGAATAAATAAAAGAAGCCAGAAAGGATTTTTCTGACGCCTCTGATTGTAGCGTCTATCTGAGCGAGGGCAACCTGATGCTGATTCCCGAAGCCCATCCCAAGGATTGCGATTCTGGCAAAGGCAGGGTACAGGTGGGGTTGAAGATGAGGCACAAAAAACCCCATCCAGATGAGATGGGGTTTCTGATCGTGTTGACCAGTTAGCTCTTCATGCGGGTTTCAATGTAGTTGACCGCTTCTCCGACAGTGAGGATCTTTTGTGCTTCCTCATCGGAGATCTCCCCACCAAATTCCTCTTCAATCTTCATGATCAGTTCAACCTGATCGAGGGAATCGGCTTCGAGGTCTTCCTTGAAACGGGCTTCCGGCTTGATCCGTTCGGGATCAATACCAAGCAAATCAACAATGATCTCGCGGACACGCTCTTCAGTAGAGGCCATGAGCGACTTCTCCTTCTCCAAGCTCAAAGGGATATACACGGTGACCGTAGGCCATTATATCCACACGGTAACAACTCGAAAAGAGAAAACACCGCACCTTTACCAAAGATACGGGGGAGTTCAAAACCCCTTTAACAAGGGTAAAAGGGAGCACTGTAGGGATGGAGTTGTAACTTTCGCTAATTGTCTGGGGTGGGGGGAATATGCTAAGGTAAATATTCTACGGAGGAGGTTTAAGGAAAGTTATGTCCCAGAAACTAGATGTGGCAGTGTTGGGTGCAACGGGGACGGTTGGACAGCGGTTTATTCAACTGCTGGCGGCGCATCCGTGGTTCCGGGTGGCGGAAGTGGCGGCTTCAGATCGAAGCGCTGGTAAACGTTACGCGGAGGCGACTCGGTGGGTTCTACCCGGCGAACCGCCCACTGAGATCGCCAACCTGACCGTGCTGCCGTTGGATGCGGCCTTCAAATCACCGATTGTCATGTCTGCTTTACCCGGTGATGTGGCCAAGACCCTTGAACCCACCCTTGCGGCCGCGGGGCATCTGGTCTCCTCCAACACCAGCGCCAACCGGATGCAGACGGATGTACCGCTGCTTCTGCCGGAGATCAATGCTGATCATGTCCGTTTGGTGGATGCGCAGCGCCGTAAAGGCTGGGCCGGTGCTTTGGTCACCATGTCTAACTGCACCATTGTAGGTACAGTGGTGGCCCTTGCTCCCCTACGGGAATTTGGGATTGAGCGCATCAGCCTCGTCAGTATGCAAGCGATCAGTGGATCGGGGTATCCGGGGGTGGCCAGCTTTGATATCCTCGACAATGTGCTGCCTTACATCGGCGGTGAAGAAGAAAAAGTCGAGACGGAACCCCAAAAAATCTTGGGGGCACTGACGCAGGATAAGATCGTCCATTTGGAAACGCGGATCAGTGCCGCTTGTAACCGTGTCCCGGTGATGGATGGGCATACAGTGTGTGTCTCGGTGGGCTTTAAGCACAAACCCACACTGGCCCAGATTCGAGAAGCATGGGAAAACTATCAGGGGCATGATCTCGCCCGCGAACTCCCCAGTCTCCCCAAGCCGGTGATCACCTATAGTGAGGGTGCAGATCGCCCCCAACCCCGACGGGATCGGGATGCGGGTGGAGGCATGACCACAACCATTGGACGTCTGCGCGAATGCTCCCTGCTGGACTATAAATTTGTGACTCTGTCCCACAACACAGTCAGAGGCGCAGCGGGTGGCGCGATCCTCAACGCTGAACTGCTGGTGGCGCAGGGGTATGCTTCCCATGTGATGGACACACTGGAAGGCGCTCAGACTCGCTAGTGGATAGGTTGTTTAGATAGCGCAGGAAAACTAAGGCGGGTCTCAAAGCGGCCCACTTAAACCAAGGTGAGCATGTGAGGGTGAGGGCGGTGGATGTCGCCCTCGCCCTTTTTAGTTCGGGTTCGAGACGTTATTTCGGCTGGGGTTTAACAGCTCCCCTGCAATGGATAATTCATGCTCTGAACCGATCAAACCTACCAGATCGCCTTCTTGAAAGCGCGTCTCCGACTTGGGGTTGGGGATCATCTTATGATCACGGATCAAGGCGATCACGGATGCACCCACATGAGAACGAATGTTAGCCTCGGCCAGACTTTGGTTGATCACCGGGCTGCCCTCCGTGATCGGGTGCCATCCAATCTCAATACCTTTCGCCGTGTGCATGAGCTGATCCAAGATCGAAGCCTTCTGTTCTTCCTCAAGGGTACGGTCATAAGCATCACTTCTGACCTTATCCACATAGGGCTGAATCTGCCCCGTGGGATAACCAAGGGTGGTAAGTGTATGGCGCACCACTTCCAGACCCCCTTCGAGTTCAGGGTGAATCACGTGCTGAGCGCCCAAAGTTGCCAGCCGTCTAACCCCGGATTCCGTCCCCGCACGCGCAATGATGGGCAAGTTTGGCGCAA
The DNA here is from genome assembly GCA_014879835.1 of Anaerolinea sp. GTDB lineage: Bacteria > Chloroflexota > Anaerolineae > Aggregatilineales > UBA2796 > UBA2796. The sequence continues at coordinate 14,142 of JACSRJ010000252.1, read as the reverse complement.
GATCGCGCCCTGCGGCCACAACCATCTCGGCGGTGGACTCATTGGGTACAGTGACCACCAAGGCACGGGCATGGTCAAGATGACAATGGGTGAGAATTTCTGAGTTTGCGGCGTCCCCAAAGAGGGTGGGAATACCGGACTGTTGAAGGTGTGAAGCATGAACCGCATCCAGTTCCACCACCATATAGGGAAGCTTCAAATACTGCATCACCTGTCCGATATGTTTGCCCACACGCCCGTAACCAACCACGACCACATGCCCTTCGATGCCTTGATGAAAGGGCTGAGGGATGGGCGCGCCGTGTTCCATACGCTGCCACAGGGCTGGAATAGTCTTCATCATTTTCTCGATCAAGGGAATAGCCCGGAACATCAGGGGATTCACGAGGATTGAGAATACCGAACTGGCAAGGATCAATCCATACTGATCTTGGCTCAGAAGCCCCAGCGCGACCCCGGCCTGCCCCACAATGAACGAGAATTCCCCAATCTGGCTGAGACCTGCGGCAACCACGATCAGGGTGCGGCCAGAGGCGGGCAGAATCAACCCCAGCCCGAGGGTGATGATTGTTTTACCGATGATGATCAGAAAGGTGAGAAGCAGGATCGGGCCAGCATTGGACACAATGTTACTGGGGTTTACCAGCATCCCCACTGAGACAAAAAAGATCACCGAAAAAACATCCCGAAAGGGCGTGACCTGTGCCCCAACCTGATGACTCACATCGGATTCACTCACCACCACCCCTGCGAGGAAGGCCCCCAGCGCCAGAGATACTCCAAAAAGCTCATAGGCCGCAAAGGCCGTTCCCAATGCGACAGTCACCACCGCAAGGATGAACAACTCCTGTGAACGGGTATGAGCAATTTGAGTCAAGAGCCACGGCATCAGGCGAGCGCCCACAAAAAGCATGATTGCTACAAATATTGCGGTTTTTAGAAGCGCCACACCAATACCCTCAATCGGGTTAGCCCCCCCGTTTACCAAGGTTGGCAGGAGCACGAGGATGGCCACTGTGGCCAAGTCCTCCAGCACCAACCACCCTACCGCAACCTTGCCATAATTGGTGCTGAGCAATCCGTTGTCTGACAGCCCCCGCAAAAGCACCACGGTACTGGCGATAGAGATTGCTATCCCCAGCACCAACCCGGCACTTACCGACCACCCCCAAAACTGACTGAGCACAAACCCGCACAAGGTGGACAGAAACATCTGTAGGGTAGCCCCGGGCAAAGCAATTTTGCGGACACTCCATAAATCTTTTAGCGAAAAGTGAAGCCCAACCCCAAACATCATAAAGACCACACCCATCTCAGCCAGTTGACCAGCCGCATGGGTATCCCCTACAAAGCCGGGGGTAAAAGGCCCAATTGCCATTCCCGCGATCAAATAACCAACCATGGCGGGCACACCCAATTTGCGGGCGATAAATCCACTGACAAAAGCCATGAGGATAGCCATGGTAATGGTGGCGAATAAACTGAAGTCTGAGTGCATTCGTCATCTCCATGAGTCAATCAAGATTCGAGTTGTATTGAGACTTACACGGTGGAAACTGCCTGCGCCACCTTTAGCCAAAGGGGGCAGTCTGAAGGGGAACCCCCTCTAAGATATGATTCCCCCTCTTTTCTACAGAAAAGAGGGGGAGGGGGATGAAGGTATACCTTCGCCCTGCGGGACTATTTCCGATTGATGCAGATGGTCTTTCAGCGATGCCGCAGCAGCGTATTTCCCCCTTCCAGTTCTGGTGCCAAAGATATTACATGAATATGCCGAAAATGCCCATTTATTCGTAGCGCAGCACCATCAGGGGCTTTTCGCCCGATGCGCCCCATGCTGTGAGCAGGGTTGCCCCCACGGTGATCCCGATAGACAGCAGCAGCATGGTGGCGATCAGTTCCCACGGGATGGGCAAATGGACGATGCCTTCGGTAAGTGCGGGCACTGACCACAAGATCAGCATGGTGGGCAGCAGACTCAGCAGCCCCCCCATTATTCCGACCATGCCGTTTTCGAGAAGAAGCTGCCACAAGGCCTCGCGGCGCTTGACCCCCACGGCCTTGAGGATGCCGATCTGCCGCCGCCGCTCAATGGTGGCCAGCGAAACGGTGGAGGCGATCAGGGCCGCCGCCGCAAACAGCGACAAGATCGCCACCAGCAGCGGCAGCGCTGCCATCTGGTTCAACAAGCGGCTGATGATCGAGTCAAAAATGCCCACGTCAAAAACGAAGGTGCCAGCCATAGCCACCCCGGCCATGACCGCATTGACTTGTTCTGGCTGAACATCGGCAATGATCAAGTCCAAGGGTACATTTTTGGGAAGCTGCTCCAAGGGCACTTGGATGGCGCTGTCACTCAGGCTGAAGGGGATCAGGGTGTTGTTGTTTTCGGACTTCACCAGACCCACTACGGTGAAATCCTTACGTGCATTGCCCAAACGGTAGGTGAGGGTGGAGCCAACTTTGACCCCCAACTGCTGGGTGACCTGCGTGTAAGGCACCACTACCACTGCTTGATCGGCATCTTCTGGGGTCAAAAAGCGCCCCTCCACCAGAGTCCCACGTTTGGGATTGCCCATGACCTTGGTGCCGATCAAGACTTCAAAAGTGGCTAACTCAATCGGGTTGCCGCCTTGGACGGCCTGATCGATCAGGCGCTGATAGTTTCGGTTGCCATTGATCGCCAAGAGTGAAGCATTCGTGCCAAAACGCACCTGTCGATAACCATTGACCCCCGGAAGTTGATCCAGTTTCTGACCGATGGTGTCCTCCAGCGGTAGGATAGGCAGGATAACCACATTGCCCCCGATGGGGTCACTGAGGCTGGTGTAAAGCAGAACATTCAGGCTGCGAGCCATGATCAAGGTGCCGCTGAGAGAAGACATGCCGATCACCAAGGCTGTCAGGCTGAGGGCCGTGCGCAGTCGATGTTGAGTCAGTCCGCGTAGGGCGATACGCAAGTTGGGACGGCGGAAACTGGGGAGTTTGCCCAGCAGCCACACAAAGATCCACATCAGCAGCAGCACCACCCCAAGCAGTACGAAGACCGCAAACGTACCCACAATCCCTACTGTGAGGGGACGAGGTAGGTTGGTTTTGAATCGGTTGCTGCCGATGATCAGGTCAACCATAACCCCCAACCCGACGATCAGCACCAACAGGGACAGAATCGACCCCAATAGACCTGCCCGAGCCATGGGGATGTTACCCTGTCGCAGCACCAGCGCAGGCCGAATTCTGCTGGCCATAAGGGTGGGTAAAAAGCTGAAAAACAAGGTGATGGTGATTCCCAACCCCAAGCCGATGAACACCGGATCAAGGTAAAAGCGCCACGGGAGCGGCACCCCAAAGGCTTGTTCACCAAAGTCACGGGCAAGCAAGCTTAGCACATTCCCCAGAATCACCCCTACCAAGCTGCCCACCACACCGAGCAGTAGGGCCTCCGCCATGAACAGCAGTGATACTCCGCGGCCTTTGAGTCCGAGGGTTTTGAGGGTCGCAATTTCCCCGGAACGGCGGTTGACCGAGACCAGCATGGTGTTGATGATCCCGACCCCGCCAATGACCAAACCAACCAAACTGCACAGCAGCACAAAACGAGAGATCATATCAGCCACGGCTTCATTTGCCCGCAGCACCGAATCCGCCGTGAGGACATTCCATGACCGATCTGAGCCAGCCCGCCCCAATTCCCGCCTGATCTGGCGGGAGATTGCTTCTTGATCTGCCCCTTCAGGCAGTTTGAGGTAAGCGGTGTCGGCAGAGCCTTCAACGGTATGATAGGCTCCCATGTATTGGCGATCTAGGTACACGAACCCAAAAAAGAAAACGCTGAAGTTGTTGAAGACACTCTCAGCGGAGTCAGGCACGATGCCCGTGATGGTGTGCAGGTTATCGGTCAGGCTGAGGCGCATGGTGTCGCCGACCTTTAAGCCTAGTTGATCGGCGATTCGGTGGCTCACCACCACCTGATTTGGGCCTGTGAACAGACTTTTTAGGTCAGCCCCCGAAGGCTGCTCCGCTCTGATCCGATCATAAAAGGGATACACCTGCGGATCAATCAAAGTACCGGTGGCAAACACCGGACGCCCGCCATTGCCGTCATTATCAACTTTAGAGACCTGCATCAATTCGCTGGTGGTTACAAAGGTAATTTGGGCTTGGTTGTTATCGGCCCAAACGCTCACCGTTTTGACCTTTTCGGGGACAAAAACAGGCTGGGCCTGACGTCCACCCCACATACTCACCCGGATTTCTTGACCGCTGGCCGAGACCCGAAGATCACCCCGCAGAAATGCCTGAGCATTCCCCGTGAGGGCATCAGTGAGCATCAATCCTAAGGCCCGCAGCGCCACCACTGTCGCCACCCCTGCCGCGATGCTGAACAAGGCAAATGCGGTGCGCTGGCGGTTGCGCAGCAGATCCCGCAGGGCATACACAAAAGCAAAACGGAGACGTTTAAACATCTCATACTCCTTTAGCGGGTTCAAGAGACGCAATTGGATTCAACCACCGCGTCCCTTCTCCCTTACGCGCTGGAAGCGGAAAAGTCGCTCTTAGGGACCGTTTAAAAAGGGAGCGGTGCGAAGTTTGCCCTCACCCCCGTCCCCTCTCCCGACCGCCGAGTACGGCAAGGAGAGAGGGGAGAACTTTTGTAGGGGTGTCCCCCACAAGCCCAACCGGAGAGTCTGAGGGGTTTTTGATGCCTTTCAGAACCTACCCCTGAAAGTGGGATCAGCCCCCATCCGCCCACTGGCGAGAGCGCTCCACAGCGCGGCCCCAACCCCGATAGAGATGATCACGCTGATCGCGGCTAATCTGCGGCTCAAAGGTGTGATCAACCCGCCAGTTCGCCGCGATCTGTTCGGGGGAATGCCAGAATTTGACCGCCAATCCCGCCAGATAGGCGGCCCCCAGTGCGGTGGTCTCAGTGACCGCTGGACGCTGCACCGGAACTCCTGTAATATCCGCCTGAAACTGCATGAGCCAGTCGTTGCGGGATGCGCCCCCATCCACTCGGAGTGCTTCAAGTTGTAGACCCGCGTCACGGGTCATCACTTCGATCACATCCCGGGTCTGATAAGCAATCGATTCTAGGGTGGCCCGCACGATCTGGGCGCGTCCACTGCCCCGGGTGAGGCCCACAATGACCCCACGGGCAAAACCATCCCAATAGGGCGCACCTAAGCCTACAAAGGCGGGCACCACATACACCCCTCCAGTATTGGGGATGCTGGCCGCGATAGGACCGGTTTCGGCTGCGCTTTGAATCAAGTTGAGTTCATCTCGAAGCCACTGCACCGCTGCGCCTGCGATGAACACGCTGCCTTCGAGGGCGTACACGGTGGGATGTTCTGCCCCCAAGCGCCAGCCAACTGTAGTCAACAGCCCGCCGGGGGAGGCCACGGCATGGTGACCTACATTCATGAGCATAAAACAGCCCGTGCCATAGGTGTTTTTGACTGTTCCCGGAGCATAACAGGCTTGCCCGAAGGTTGCGGCCTGCTGATCACCTGCCACCCCTGAGATAGGGATCGCTGCCCCTAGAAGTTCCGGAATCGACTCTCCATACAGAGCACTAGAGGGCTTTACCTCCGGCAGAAGGGCGCGGGGTACTCTAAGGATCGAGAGCAGTTCTTCATCCCAATCACCGTTATTGATGTTGTAAAGCATGGTGCGACTGGCGTTGCTTACGTCAGTGGCGTGAACCCTGCCCCCAGTCAGATTCCAGATCAGCCATGTGTCCACTGTGCCAAAAGCCAGTTCGCCTCTTTCGGCCCGGGGCCGCGCCCCCGGCACGTTGTCCAATATCCACGCCGCTTTGGTGCCCGAAAAGTAAGCATCGATAACCAAACCCGTGCGGGCTTTGATCCGTTCCCCATAACCGGCCGCTTTAAGCTGCTCACAGTGGGGGGCAGTTCGGCGGCACTGCCATACGATGGCATTATAGATAGGGCGTCCTGTTGCCCGATCCCAGATGAGGGTGGTTTCACGTTGGTTGGTGACCCCAATCGCGGCAATATCGCGGGGGGAAGCGCCGGCCCGGGCCATCGCTTCACTGGCGACTCCAATCTGAGTGCCCCAAATATCATCGGGATCATGTTCCACCCATCCGGGCTGCGGGTATATCTGGCGAAATTCTTTCTGGGCTGCGGAGATGATCTGCCCCTCTTGATCAAAGAAGATAGCGCGAGAGCTGGTTGTGCCCTGATCCAGTGCCAAAATGTACTTTGCCATCTAAAAAAAGGCTCCTTTGGCTATTCAACCGCCCCTGAGATTATAACCCCCTCAGGGCAAAAACCCTGAAGCCCCACGTGTTTTCAGCGGGGCGTCGCCACCGGGGTCACGGTGGAGATCACGGTGGGGCGGGGGGTGCGGCTTGGGGTCTTGGTAGGGCTGCGCGGGTAGATCACACTGTTATGCATATAACCCACTCGCGGAATCGGCTCGCCGGGGTCAAGGTTGATCTCGTACCATTCAGGGGCATTGGGGGCCACCCGCCACACGCACACATTGGTGTTCTGAGGAGGGCGATCCAGCGTCTCACAGTCCTCACTGGGGCATTCTCGGATGCGCGCCCGAATCACAGTCACATAAAAAGTCTGGCATTCTGGCTGAGGGGTAGGTGTGGTAAACACAAAATTCATGCCCACGGCAGCGGCGTCTTCAGTGGCGGTGGGCTGGATGATGCTGGTGGGCGGAATCGGCGTCGGGATACTGCCCCCATCCTGAACAAAAGTCACCACCCCCCGAAGCAGCAGAAACAGCCCCAATGAGATCAACCCCAAAAGACCTAATGACCACCAAAACTGACCCTCACCACGTCGCCCGTATCCCATCGTTTGTAACCTTTACCACTCACCTCACTTGGTTTGCACGGATTCCTGTAAACATTCAGAGTATAATCGTCGCCGTCGCAGGAACAAGGAGTGATTAAGAAACAGATTTGAAGAACTTGATGAGAAGCGCCCCTAAAGCAGGCGCAGCCATCACTGGCGCGCTCACCGTGTGGCTGATCCGTTTTTTGCTGCTGAATCGCAAGCGCCCAGTCTATCCTGCGCCTCAATCATTGATCATCCAACCGCAGGTTGAAGGGAGCGTCAATCGTCGTCCTGATGAACTCGAACTGATCTGGACGCGGACTGCTCAGGTGATTCGTATCTTCGCCAGCCTTGATCCTGATCTCGCTGATCTTGATCCCCTTCGGCAAACGCCCCTGATGACCGTTCAGCAGACACAGCACACCATGATCACCTCTCTTGACAAGGCACGGCGCTGGTATTTTGGGCTGTATTTTGATGCTGATCCCACACCGCTCATCCTCGCCGAACGGTTCTTGCCTTTTGAGGGCGGCTTTAACGTCCGTGATCTGGGCGGGTATCAAAGCCAAAACGGCAAACGGCTGCGATGGGGGCAGGTCTTTCGCTCTGCCCATCTGAGTCACCTTACCCAAGCCGACCTGAACCTGATCGATCAACTGGGGTTGAAGCTGATCTGTGATCTGCGCAGCACCCCAGAAGTGAATGAATACCCTAACGTCCTCCCAGAAGGGGTGCCAGCACGCCGAATCCCGATCCTGTCCGACCATGCCAAAGCCTTTTCACCTCGCGTCATCTTGTTAAATTTCCGCCGTCTCGATGCGCTCATGACTCGCTCTTACACCCAGACGATGCTCATGGGTAAGGCCCAAGCCTTTGGTCACATGATCCGCCTGATCGCAGACCCGGCCCAGCGACCTATCCTTTTTCACTGCACCGCGGGCAAAGATCGCACGGGACTGACGGCCGCCCTGATTCTGAGTGTCTTGGGTGTGCCTGACGAGACCATCATCGCCGATTACAGCTTGACCAACTTGAGTTATGAGCCCATCTACCAGATGATCAACGAGAATGCAGGGCGTTTACGGGTGCTGCATTTGACCGTTGACGATCTTCAGCCGCTTTTGATCGCTGATCCGGACTATATACGATCCGCGCTGAACTACCTACGGAAACGCTGCGGCTCTGTGGAGGCATATCTGACCGGGCCTGCGGGATTAGAGCTTTCGGTGATAGAGTCTCTGCGTCAGGGTTTGCTTTCTTGATTCACCCTTCACGAGCATCCTGTCAAACGTTTGAAATAAGGGGCAGGGTGATGGTGAAATGGGTCCCTGAAGGCGGGGTCGTTTGGCTCTCAACGCTGATCCGCCCTTTATGGGCCTCAATGATCGACTTACCGATTGCCAGCCCTAAGCCCGCTCCACCGCTGGCCCGATCCCGCGCCCCTTCGGCCCGGTAGAAGCGCTCAAAAACGTGAGCCACATGCTCCGCCGGAATACCCGTGCCGGTGTCTGCAACCCTGATCACCAGTCCGTTATCTTTCTTCTGGGAAGTCAGGCTGATCACCCCACCCGGTGACGAATGGCGAAAGGCATTCACGAGCATATTCTGAAGCACCTGCCGCAACCGCACCACATCTGCCTCCACCATGCACGGTTCACTTTCGGTCTCCACCTTGACGATAATCCCTTCACTTTCGGCCACTGGCGCGAAGATCTCGGCCACATCCTTGACCAGCACATTGACATCGGTAGGTACCATGTTGAAGCTTAATTCATGGGCATCCGCCAGTGCGAGTGTGTGCAGGTCATTCACCATCCGGGTTAGGTGACGGGTCTGATCAGAGAGACGCAGAATCTCATCCTTGGTCAGGGGGTAAATGTCGTCCACCAGCGCACATAAACTGCTTTCCATGACCGTGAGCGGGGTGCGCAGTTCGTGGGCTACATCCGCGATCAGGTTGCTTCGTAACTGCTCGGACTTCTGAAGGGCGTCCGCCATCTCGTTAAAGGCGCGAGCCAGATCGCGCATTTCTTCGGTACCGTGCAGCTCCGCCCGGTGACTAAAATCCTTACTCCCCAGATGCCGGGCAACTTCGGCAAGCTGCGAAAGGGGCGCAGAAAGCCTTCGACTCATCAGGATTCCCCCCAGAATGCCCACCGCGCTACCGCTCAGGAGGAGCCAGATCAAACCATCCTCAGGGTGGAAAAGCAGCGCTGGTGGTGGGGGTTCACGCATTCCTCGGGCGGTGATCTGGTAACGCAGCACACCTTTGATCAAACTGACTTCGGTCGCGCTGTCCTCACCTTCTAAAGAGGAATATACGACCTTCCCCTCCGAATCCATCAATTCGAGTTTGATCTGAAGGGGTAGTATACGATTAGGGCGCTCCAGATTGCGCAGGATCAGGACAGCCTCATTGGTGGTGCCCCCGGATTCAAAATGGGCATTCAGTTGATCGATAATGCCGCCTTCGGACTGGACGATCTGTTCGCCAGCAGCGATCAACTGCAACCGGAACTGCTCCCCCTGCACCCGCGACATCAGATCGCCGACCACGATCAGCAGGGTGACACTGATGATCACCACCGCACTAAAGGCAAAACTCAACTGTATCCATAAACGGCGCATGTCTCACGGCTCCATTTTGTAACCGACGCCGTAAACCGTCTGAATGTAGCGCGGCTGCGAGGTATCTGGTTCGATCTTTTTGCGCAAATTGCGGATGTGACTATCGAGGGTGCGTTCGATGCTCTCGTACTCATGACCCAAACTGCGCGAGATCAATTCCGCCCGGGTGAATACATGGTTCGGGTTTTGCATCAGAGTCTTGAGGATGATGAATTCCGTTCGGGTGAGATCAACCGCCTCGCCTCTAAGAGTCACCAGATGGCTGTCCACATCCATTTCCAAGTCACCGATGTGCAGGACGGCACTGGCTGTCTGAGGTTGACTGCGGCGCAGTACGGTGCGTACTCTGGCCACCACTTCGCGGGGGTTAAAGGGTTTGGTGATGTAATCATCCGCACCCAGTTCCAAGCCTAACACGGTGTCACTGTCTCCCACCCGCGCCGTAAGCATGATGATCGGTAGGTTGAGCAGGCGTTTGTCAGCCCGAACGATGCGGGTGACTTCCCAGCCATCGCGCCCCGGCAGCATCAGGTCAAGCAGCACTAGATCAACCGGAGTAGCCCGAACCATGCTCAAGGCACTGTTGCCATCATGGGCGGTCAGGGTTTTGAAGCCCGCCTGTTCGAGGTATCCAACCACTGCGCGTACAATGGCAGGGTCATCATCCACCACCAAAACGGTGGGTTGGCTGCTCATCAATGGACTCCTCAACAATAATTTCTTCTCAGTGTACTCGATTCCTGCCCAACCGCGGTTTAACTGCCCTCATCCCCACGACCGCTGCGCGGTGCCCGCTCCCAACCGCTGCGTCGCGGCTAGGAGAGGGAGAAGATTTTTTGAGGAGTAGACCCCCTCAAACGTCCCCGACAAAAGCCAATTCACCGGCCGGGCGACCATGTGGGGTCGCCCGGCCCACGGGCACAAACGACCGGGCAGCCACACGGGACTGCCCCTACGAGACCACGCGTCAGGGTTGTTACCTTCCCCTATGAGCCGCGGCAGTCATAGAGACTGTTGGTGCCACCCATCAACCGCCCGATCATGCCTGCCAGTGGCGGCGCCCCAGTGGTTCCACTGGGAGGAGTCATCCCTGAAGGTGGGGTCATCTGTGAAGGTGGCACACCACCTGCTCCAATGGCTGCGAAGCCCCCATCCATGATCCCATTCAGGGAGATACCCTTGACGGCGGTACAGTGCCCGGTGACCCACGTATTGATCTCACTTTGTCCCGAACCGCCCATAACACCCATTCCCCCCGTCAGGATATACCGTAGTTCCCCATCCGCGATCAACTGGGCGATGCGCTCCGCCGTATAGATCGGGTCACTGCCGCTGAAGCCGCCCAGATACAGCACTGGAATGCCTGCCTGAAGCGAGAGCGAACCACCCATCATCGAACTGCCTACAGCCAGCAGGTACTTCTCCGTGCCCTGATTCTGCTTGAGGTAGCTGATCAGGGAAGTCGAGTCCGCACTGTTCTCAGCGGCCGAGGCAGGCGCAGCCATAGGCGGCTGCGTCATGCCCATCATCCGGCCATTGCCAAACCCTGTCAGAGTACCTGCATAGGCGGTGGGCAAAACACTGTTGACCGTGCCCGAAAGTGCCGTTGAAGCACCCCAGTACATTGGGGTGAATAGGATCGCCGCGATCAGGGCGACAAGGGCTGCGGTGCGCCAGTGAGACTCGCGCCAGCGAAGGCTGATCAAGGCAAGGATCATGCCCCCAGCCAGCGCCGCGCTGATCAGCACCAACTGCCAATCATAGCTCACCCCATAGGTGCCGACGGTGTACAGTTGGAAGCCCAGCGTACCCACGATAGCGACCAAAGTGAGGGCAAAAGCGCCCAGACGATGCCCCTGCCAACCGTGCCACAACCTAACAGCCCCGATCCCAACCAGCGCGGCCAGCGGTGGCGCAAGGGTCGCTAGATAGTAGGCATGGAAGAAGCGCGACACACTGAAATAGACAATCCCCGTCATCAACCAGCCACCCCACAGGATCACGGCCTGATGCTGATGCGAGAGGGGCAGCCGTACCCGTTTGCTCAGCGCCAGAAGTCCAATGCTGAACAAACCGAAGGGCAGCAGCCAGCTCAATTCATTGGAGAGCGGCTGGGTGAACAACCGCAGCACACCCGGATTACCCGTTTCACCAGCACCGCCGGGGCCACCCATATTCACGGGGGGCGCCGCGTTCCCATCGTCACGGCCTCCATCAAGGCTGCTGGCGCTGCCAAACTGTATCCCCAACAGGCGCTGTAAACCGTTATAGCCAAGGGCTAGTTCAATCACTGAGTTGGTCTGGCTGCCGCCCACATAAGGACGCTGATCAGCCGGGGTCAGATCAACGATTACCGCCCACGAGAACGATACCGCCAGAGTCAGGGCGAGGGTGACCACAAGCTGCCCGATTTTGCGCCGCCATCCAACGGCCGCGCCCAGAAAATACAGCCCTAGAAAGGCGGGTAGGGCCAGATACGCCTGAAGCATCTTGACGTTGAAGCCTACCCCTACCAGCACCGCCCCAAGCAGCAGATGACGCCATTTGCCTGTTTCAGTGGCCCGGATGAAGGCCCACGCTGCCAGCAGCATCGTGAAGATCAGGATGCTGTCGAGGTTGTTGGTGCGGTCAATGGCCACCGAGACAGGCATCACCGCCAGCACCAAAGCGGCGATCAGCCCAGCGGTGCTGCCGAAGGACTTTTTGACCAGATGGTACAGCAGCCCTACTGAAAGCACCCCTGCAAGGATCGAGGGCAGGGTCACGGTGAAGCCGTTCACCCCTAAGACCGCCCCAAAGATCGCCTGAATCCACAGCGCCACCGGGGGCTTATCAACCGTGACTCCGCCCGCATCCGCCACCGCATAAAAGAAGTTCGAGGGTGAGAGCAGCATGTTCTGGACGGCGGCAGTGTAATAGGTGTTGCCGCTGCCAAAGGCGGCTGCGTTCACCAGCCGAAGGGCAGCCGCAAGGATCAGAATTCCCAACAGGAAGAGGTTCACCCACGAGATGTTAAGCACCGTGATCCGCCCCCCTGAGCGGATGACGGGACGTTTTAGTTCCAGCGTGTCACTAAGCTGCGTCACGGTTAGGCTCCTTTAGGGGTTGAAATGCCCCAAGTACGATCAATCAGATACAGTGGACGGGCTTTCACTTCGTCGTAGACCCGCCCTAGGTACTCTCCGATAATGCCCAAACAGATCAGTTGAATGCCGCCCAAGAACAGGACTGCCACAAGGGTGGTCGCCTGCCCCAGCAGGGGCGCATTTGACCCAAAGAGACGCAGCCCGATCACTACAAGCGCCGCGAGGGCGCTGATGCTGGCAAACAAAAAGCCCAAAAAGCTGGCAAGCTGAAGGGGGAAGTACGAGAACCCGGTCACCGCGTCCAAGCCAAAGCGCACCATCTTGCGTAGGGTGAACTTAGTGGTGCCCGCAAAACGCGGGCTGCGGGTGTAAGTCACCCCGACCTGAGAAAAGCCCACCCAACTGACCATACCCCGCAGAAAGCGGTTGCGTTCAGGCATGGCCCGGATGGCTTCAACCACGCGGCGATCCATAAGGCGAAAATCGCCCGTATCCACGGGGATATTGACGTTGGTGATGCGGTGGATGAGCCGGTAAAAGAGGCTGGCGCTGGCTTTTTTGAACCACGTCTCCCCTTCACGTTCGCCCCGCACCCCATAAACCACGTCATGCCCGGCGCGCCATTGGGCGATCATCTCCGGGATCACTTCGGGCGGGTCTTGCAGATCCGCATCGATCAGGATCACCGCATCACCTTGGGCATGATCCAAACCCGCGGTGACTGCCACCTGAAAGCCATAGTTGCGCGAGAGGCTGATCCCCCGCACCCGATCATCACGCTCGTGAAGTTCAGCCATCAGTCGGGGCGAGTCATCGGTGCTGCCATCGTTCACCAGCACCAGTTCCCATGTTTCGCCAGTGCTGTCCATCACCAGTTTGACCCGCCGGTACAGTTCGGCCAGCCCATCCTGCTCATTGTGAAGCGGTGCGATCACCGTATAAACGGGCTTTTTGAGTTCCCACGCCAACGCGGAGCGCACAGGCTGCGGCTGGCTCTGGATGGATGGATTGCTCTTGGAAGTCTCAGGGGTGATCATCTTCAAGTCCTCTCCTCACCCTCAGCGGGCGTCATTAAAAGTCCAATAACGATTGGCGCCGAAGTTCCAGCACACCACCACCGCCGTAGCCAGCGCTTTGGCGAGGGCCACCCCTGAGATCGGCTCAAGGAACAGCACCAGCAGGGTGTTCAGCAGCAGCCCACCGAGGCTGACCACAGCGAACTGCAAAAACTGAACATAGGCCCGTTTGGCACGCGCATCGGCAAAAGTCCACAGGCGATTCCATGTGAAGTTGTTGAAGATGCCCGCACTGAAGGATACGATATTGGCGGGCAGGGTGGCCCAGCCAAAAACCTGCTTCAGGACGGCAAACAGGGCCAGATCAAGGAGGGTGCCTGATGCGCCCACCGTCAGGAAACGGATGATCCGCCCCATTTCGGTGCGTTGATCCCCATGTGGGGGTGCGAACAGGGTGTTAGCCATCGTTATCGATCCTATTGGTTTCGTTTACCAGTTCTAGGATCGCACAGCACTATGCAGAACTTATGCAGAAACCGCGCAGTATCTCAGGGATTTTTGAGCAAAACGGCGGGGGCTGCTTTCAGGGGT
>JACSRJ010000025.1 GCA_014879835.1 Anaerolinea sp. | reverse complement strand
CCTTGACCTCCATAACCCTCTCCCTCCAGGCTTCTTTCCCTCTTTTGATGTGGTGTTGGGTAGCTAGAAAGTGAAAGCTTCATCCTAGTGCTTGATTACAATGGTTGGCTGGTTGTTTATATGGGAAAGTCGCCCTTAAATCTGGAAGCAATTTGCCCGACACAACGTGTGCCCAACCGTATTTTCTTTTGGAACTATTCAAATCGTGAGCTGAATGGGTTAGCATTGCTTGAATCCATTGGGAACTACTACTCAGGAGGGCAAGGGGCATTTAAGCCAAGTCAACAGGGCGTCCGCGTAACCCGTGATCCGGCAGTAATCAATCAGATCAAGGATGCTTTGACGGAGACATCATGCCTTCCGCTTACCCTATTTGAGAGTTTCCAAATCGAACCTACCCAGCAACCAACACCCACCCCGACGCCGACTGCTATTCCTACCTCCACATCCACTCCAACCCCTACAGACATCCCTACTTCGACACCTACCCATACTCCCGCGACGGTTCCCACCTTTACCCCCACCGCCACAATTCCGGCACGGTTCACTCCGCTGCGGCTGCGGGCAGTGTGTTCACCTTTCCCGGCGCTGTTTAGGGTGTGGCGGGTGGAGAACGATAATCGATTCGCCCTGCCTTTCACGTGGCAGGTGGTGGGTACTCGCCAGGATGGGCATGGGGTGGCGCTGGCGCACTTTGACAGTTATTTCTTCACGGCCACGGTGAGAAACAATCCCAACACCGTGCGCATCCTCGTGCGCGGCGTGGAGCAGGATGTCGAACCCAGCACAGCGGTGCGGTGTCGCTGAGGGGAGGATGAGGAGTCTCCTTCGTCAGCCACTAAAACCAAAAACCGGGCAGTCATCTCCGCTGGGGGTGGCTGTCCGGCTGGTTGAAAACCTCGTTTACCCGCATCGTGCCTGGAGGGCTACGAGACCATATCACGTGACTCCCTGTTCCGCATCGTGGAGCGGGTTCTGGCCGCGTTTTACCAGAATCGCCCCCTTCCCACCAAACCAGCAAGCAGCTTGATCCCCGAAAAAAGAAACCGCAATCTTGAAATCGTGCAGCGCTTCCTTGCGGGGGAGCGTGCCGCCGATCTAGCGCAGGCGTTTGGCATCTCCGTGCGGCGGGTCAATCGGCTGGTGCGACGGTATCAGAGCCGAGGGTAGGCATTGGAGGCAGAGCGGCACGCCCGACAATTTGAGGGCGTGCCTTGAAACTGGATACACGCTGGTAAAGGCACCTGACCTGCGATGGTAGTAGCGGGCACGGAAGTGCAATTGCTCGATAGGATCGCTCTCCGTTCGATTTTGGGTATGCTACATCAGAGTTTTGAGGAAGTGGCATGGCTCATAATCACCCCCAATGACATGGGTAGCCAGACGGGGGGCAATCGGTCCCGAAGGGGCTGTGGTATACTTCGATGGGTATACGAAGCAGGATGCAAAACGTTGGTCGAAATCAGCAAGGTGATCTACTACGGTAACTTGTTCAAGTTCCGTAACTGGGACAAAGCATCCATGAACCCCACAAGTCTCTCCCAAACCATCATCCGACTGTTTACAATGCTCCGTGACAGGCAAATCAACTATGTACTCGTCGGAGGGGTTGCCCTGCTCCAGTACATCGAAGGTCGCAATACGGAAGACATTGACCTGATCCTCTCTACCCAAGCGCTGGAAGCACTGCCCGAAATCCAGATCACCGACCAGAACAGCGATTTTGCCCAAGGCCACTTTGGCGAACTGCGTGTTGATTTGTGGCTCACCACCAACCGGCTCTTCAACAAGGTACAACAGGGCTACACGGTTACCCGCCCGTTTGCCGAGTTGACCCTACCCTGCGCTACAGTCGAAGGGCTTCTCCTGCTCAAAATGTATGCCCTGCCCGCGTTGTATCGCCAAGGCGACTTCACCCGTGTGAGTCTCTACGAAAACGACATCCGCACCTTGCTTTATGCCTACCAGCCCTCGATGGAGCCTCTGTTTCAGGAACTGGCGACTCACCTCGCTGCCCCGGATTTGCGGGAAATTCGCAACATCTTGGCGGAAATTCAACAACGCATCGACCGCTTTCGGGCTAACACCCAAACCCCACCTGATTCCGCGCCACCTCCACCGTCGGATTTAGAACGCTGAAGTCGATGCTGAACCGAGTGGGGAGCCGTATGTGAGATCGAGGACAAGAGAACCCAAGTCTCTCATTCCCAAAAACGATCTGGTGAAACACTGGGGCGGTTTTGCAGAACACCCACCCCCAACACCGGATCGACGCTGGTGAAGGCTCCCAGCTTGGGATGGTAGTAGCGCGCCCGGAGGTAGAGCAGGTCATTGGGGTCGGTTTGCTCACCCGTGAAAATAAAGTAAGGTTACTCCAAGTCCCTTTCAACGGCCAAAAACATCATTGTTGCCATCCTCAGTACAGCATTCCATTCGGCACGGGATAGTTTTGGAAAACGAACCATAATTTGCTCTGGGATTTCTATCCCTTCAAGATAGTTGAGAATTTCAGATACAAAAACCTCACCTGACTTCAGACGGAAACCAGCAATCTTTTTGGACCTATCACGATCCTTTCCCACTGAGTACTGAAGATTTTCGAAGCACTCGAGATTATCGGGAGTCCTCGATCCAAAATTGAGGAAGGCATTCATAAGGGTATTTCCAACCTCATGAACGGTGTTTTCATCGACCTCAAGTAGGTTACACAGAGTTTGGAGAAACTGGGTTTTTGTATCGCTAAACATTGAACAATCTTCCTATCTGGGTCTCACAATGATTCGTAAGATACGATTATTGAACTCCTCTATAAAGCTACGGGTAATCCCATAACGATTTGGCTCGTTATCCTTCACAATGACTTTGATTTGTTCGTAAAGGACTTTACCTCGACTCGATCGGGGCAATTGCAGTTCCTCTACACCGAGACTGCGAAGTAGTTCCCTTGTACCGGGTTGAGTTTCAATGACAATTTTGTGCGTATAGTTGCCGGCTTGTCCCAGAGTTCCAGCCTGAACAGATTCCACCTCACCGATCCATTTCTCCTGTTGATTGCCCAGCGGTTTACCGTCTTCCGTTGTGCCCCAAGAGAGTTTCTGGTCACTCTGGGCTTTGGCGGCTTCGGCTGCACTTCCGTATCGCTCGAATACATCTGGCTTATCCCCCGCCAGAATCCAATTACTGCCCCAGGCATTGAGGGCGGAGACTGCGCCACCCACATTGACCGGGATGGCTGCCATGCTCCACGCAAGGCGAGGCTGCAAGGTGCTGCCCCCACCTGCAAAGCCGATCCGCCCCATGTCCAAACGGGGCAGGGAGAACTCAGCCGTGACCGCGCCCGTAGGTGGAGTGAGTGTCCAACCGCCACCACTTCCCGGCGTCAGCACAGGCTGCCGAAGGCGAGACTCAACGGCGGTCATCAACAGAAACTGTTGAATCGCCTCCAGCTTCCCGGCAGGTGTGCCCGTGGCAACTGTATAGGCGAAGTCACGGGCGGCAAAGGCTTTGCCCAGCGGTGGTACCAGAAACGAGAGCGCAACTTCACAGGTAGGGCAAGGACGGTTGTGATCATAGCTGACCGCTTCCCAGAAGGACATCCCCTGCATCTGGTTAGCGTAGACATTGCCCCGCCACTCATTGAGGTACAGCCCACCCAGCACAACCGCCGCCGCACACACGATGAACGACAGGGGATCAACGCACGTCCCAGCGGGATCGGTGAGGTTGGCGGGATTTGCG
>JACSRJ010000168.1 GCA_014879835.1 Anaerolinea sp. | reverse complement strand
GCAGTGGGGGGTGGAGGCGCAGTGGGCTTATTGGTTTGTGCCGGGGCACAGGCCGCAAATACCAACATTCCGGCTGTGATCAGGGTCAAAATGAGGCTGAGCCGTCGCTGTCCCCAGATCATGTTCACTGCTCCTCCACTGCATTTAGGCTGGATTTGGATTTTTAGCTTTCGCCTTCGGCTTCTTCGCCCAATTCATGATCAAGCATAAACAGACCGGGACGGAAGTCACCGATCAGGTTCAGTTTTTGAATCACCTGATCTACAATCATTTCCTCTTCAACCTGCTCCTTCACAAACCAGTGCAAAAACACCTCGGTGGCATGGTCTTTTTCGCTGCGGGCAAGATCAACAAGGGCGTTAATCGAAGCCGTGACTTTCTGTTCGTGGTGCATAGCAGCTTCAAACACAGCCTTGATCGTATCCCATGACTGAGTGGGAGCAGGGATTGCCTGAAGGCTCACCCGCCCTAGGCGCTCGTGCACAAAATGGTAAATCTTCATCGCATGTTCCATCTCTTCTTCAGCGTGATGGTGCATCCATGCAGCAAAACCGGGGAAGTTCGCAGATTCGAGGAATGCCGATGCCGAGAGGTAAGTATAAAAGGCGTTCAATTCCATATTGATCTGGGCATTTAAGGCTGCCAGAACTTTTTCACTCAACATGTCTAGATAACTCCCTGTGACTTGAATCGTTATCGAAAAAACTTCGACCCATATTTACGATTATAGCCTAATGCCTGATTCTGCCCCACCCACACGCATAGAATTGAACTAGTGCCTCTGGGCTTTCTTTCAGTGGAACTTGGGTGTGGGCTTGTCGAAAGGCTCACGGCTGTGATAAAATATTCCTGCTTTGGGGAGTCGCCAAGCGGCAAGGCAGCGGACTTTGGATCCGCTATTCGCAGGTTCGAATCCTGCCTCCCCAGCTCAAATGAACTCCTTTTTTGGACGACGGGATTAACCCGTCGTTTCGCGTATTAGCACAGAGTCAGGGGCAAGAAAGGACACGATCATGATCCGTCAAAATGTCTCGTCTGGTACCACGTGGGAAGCGATGGCTGGTTATTCAAGGGCTGTGCGCTGTGGTAATCATATCTGGGTGGCAGGCACAACAGCCAGCGACGAAAACACGCAACCGGTAAGCCCCGGTGACGCCTATGCCCAAGCTCACTATATCTTCCGCAAGATCGAGCGGGCCCTGATTCAGGCGGGGGCGGGTCTCAAAGATGTGGTACGCACCCGCGTTTTTATTGTCAACCTTGAGGATTGGGAAGCCGTGGCGCGGGCGCATGGTGAGGTGTTTGGCAGCATTCGCCCTGCCAATACCCTCGTGGTGGTCAAGGCGCTCATTGGAGAAGCGTATCTGGTTGAAATCGAGGCAGACGCTTATCTCGAATGGGGTTAGGCTAAAGGCCACCAGCCAGTAAACGTTGGAAGTTGACCACTGCCAATCGCGCTGCGCCCCCTTTGCCCAACAGCCATCGCTGACCATCGCGGAGGGGGACAGCCTGTCCAACACTGATCCGCCGGGTACCCTCGCGGTCAGCCACCCGCAGATCGGCGATGCCAAGGTTAGCGAGCAGCCAGTCATTGTTTCGGGAAAAACTGACCTCAGCCAGTGCCCGCCGATCATCATCGGTAAAGGCGCTGCGCTCTGCAAAGCCCGTCTGGGTGTGCCAGCGGTGTAAAGTGCGCCCCTGCCAACCTACGATCCGCCCCTTGACCTGATGAAAGTGTCCATTTTGCCCCCCTCCATCATAAAACTGGAAGGTGGGTACGATCTGGGGAAAAGTAACCGGAGTCTGGCACCACGGACACACTGAGGGCCGATTCTTGAGCAGCACAAAAAACTTCCCCGTACAGTTTCGGTTGGCGCAAGGGATGATCTGGTCAAACATGTGAAGCAGGGCCTGATCCCATTCCGTAGCGCGGGGGCGTGAGTTGGGGTTGCGCAGCCCCACGGTGAAGGTTTTACGCATCATCGCCTCAACTTCCTCCCCAAGAAGCCACGCACCCCAAAAATCCCCTTGAGGGCGGTTGGAAGTGTCATCTGGGTCTTCAATGTAGAGCGCCTTCTCGCCCAAAGCCAAAATATCATCCTGTTCGGCATCGTCGGAGTGGTGACGTGGGCCCTTTAAAGGATGGCGATTAAGTAGAAGTTGATAGATCAAGACCGCCAGCGAGTGGAGATCAGTACCAATGGTAGGGCGCACAGAACCCAATTTGTCACCCACAATCTCTGGGGCCATGTAGTCACCAGTGCCCAACATCACTGGTGGCAGCACTTCAGGAATCACCAAAGCGTCCAGATCGATCAAGACCACTTTGTGTTTGGCCACATTGACCAGAAAATTGTTGTCGGAAAAATCCGAGTGACACAAACCAGAACCATGAAGTTTCCACGCAATATAGGCCATACTGCTGGCTACCCGCGTCCGATCCAGCCAATTGCCCCTCATCTCTTCAGGGACGCGGCTGAAACTGCGTGGACCCATAATCCACCAAGAGAGCGGTTTATGGCTCAATTCATAGTTGACATTTCGCATCCGTACCCCAAGGCGCGGTCTATCCACGATGGCATTGGGCCACGCAAAAAGGTCTTTTAAGCCCGGGTCTGGTCGGCGGATGCTCGAATCTCCGGGTGCGGAGCGGGTGACATTGAACTTTTCGATGATTTGTTTGAGGTTGTCCACTTTAGAACGATCATCATTGTGGTAGAGCTTGATGACGGAGCGTTGGTCGCGGGATAGGTGCAGATTGCCCTGCCCGCCTGAGGTGAAAGGCTCATCGTCGTAGATTTCTGTGGAACCATCAAAAAATGTGACCAGCATCATTCACCGTTTTGATTTTGTTTTGGCAGAAGCGTTCGAATCCCCGTAGTCTGCACCCTCATCGAGGGCTTCCAGTTCCCCATCATCGGTGAGACGCATCCTCCGGTCAGCGACATTTTTGATCTTCACTGGGGAATGCTGGCGGCGTTCAAGTTCGCGCTGCGTTGCCCGATCCAGCCAGTTTTGGATCAGATCAAAGGCATACATAAAATGCACCCCCAAGACGGGCAACCAAATGGCGAATCCACCACCTGATCCGGGGGAGGACGAAACCAAGATATAAATCACCAGATGCGCAAAAAACAACCCGCGTTTTCGCCAGCGTTTGACAACGGCGCGGCGTGCCATTTGGTATTCTGAGTCATGATTCATCTCAATCTTCCATTCCTTGTTGATTGGGGTCTGCCGACTGGTCTCGTCGTTGTGTACGTGATTCCGGGGTCTGAGTTGCGCCCAGAATCGAGATCAGGGTTTCCTCAGAATGATTTTCATATCTGCTGTGTAGACCCGCGAACGATCACGGGGAGAGCCCACTTCCACCCGATCATAAATGGTGATCCCAAGGCAAATAACCCGCCATAAGACACTGCGTACCCATCCCCCAAAGGAGTGGCGCAGTGGGCCCCATTCCTCAAAGATCGGCTCGGTGAACCCTACCAAACGGGACAACTGCCGCCACGAAGCAGGGGTGAACCCTGTCTCATGGGAGAAGTCCCAATAGCGGGTGGCACTGCCCATCGGCGATACCCCGTTGGGGGTGACCGCGAGCAGTCGTCCTCCGGGTTTTAAGGCCGTATAAATTAGATCGAGTAGGTGGAGGATCTCGTCCTTACGCAGATGTTCAAAGAAGTTGAAGGCCGTGATCAGATCATAGACGGCACTCTGTCCGACCAAAAACTCAGCCGCATTAAGGCGTTGCAGGGTGTTCAGCCCCATTTGTTCTGCCAGTTTGAGCGCCTGCACATTGAGATCAACGCCCTGAATATTCTCATAACCACGTCCCTTCAGGAAATACAGAAATTCGCCTGCGCCGCAGCCTAGATCAAGGCAGCGGGCACGCCTATCTACGGGCAGCCATTTTGACCATCGCCCTGTAAAGCCCCGCGCCTGTGCTTGATACTGCGCCGGATCGGGGCGATCAGGCAGCCCATTGGTCAAGTGGTAACGGGCATAAAACGAATCTCGGTAGTCGCTCATAGGACAGAGTTTAGCCCGGTCTTTAGGGATCACACAAGCCCTTAACGTGCTCCCAAAATGACAGCACTGTAAGTAGGCGAAGGCCGTAAACTGAGACGGAAGATCGTCCCCCTTAACTTTGTGGATCGTTTTCGGTTGCCCCTGCAAGGCGTGATACAATCTGTAAGGTGAAAGTGAGGGGGCATGAACCGTAAATCTGAGGCGTCACCAACGCAAGCTTATCAAGAATATCTGTTACGGGGACGAATCGCCCATAAACGCCAGATTCGCCGCTGGTTGATCCTGCCCATTGCAGGGTTTGGGGCGGCTACAGTGTTGATCCCGCTGTTTTTAGCGCTGACCCTGCGAAGCGATCAACTAGGCACGGTGGCCTCCTTCATGCTGATCTTCCTCTTTGTACCCCTGTTTATCATGCTGATCATCCTTTACCTGATTGTGGTATCCCTCACCTTTGGGATGGCCAAACTATACGGCAAAACCTCAGGGATAATGCGCGGCGCTTACACCGTGACTCACCGCCTGAATACTGCGACCACCGTCATTTCTAAACGGGTTGCAGCCCCTGTGATTGCGATCAGTGCACGGATGGCGTGGCTGGAACGTTTTGTCCTTTTTCGGGGAACGCAAAACGCGCCTGAAGTTGAGGCCGAAACCCGCGATCAACTGATGCGTAAAGAGGATTCAGAATGAACCGCTTAGACCTGCACACTTTGGGAAATGGAGAATAGGTAATCATGTCCGATAAACCAGATAACTGGAAAGCAACGGTATACATCATCGGGGGGGGGATTGGGCTGGCAATCGGGATGCTCACTGCTTATCTCTATACCCGAACGGCCGAGGAGGCTCGCCCCGGTCAGCCCCCTGCCAAGATCAATACGGGGGATGCGTTCCGAGTTGGGATGACCGCGCTCGGTTTAGTGCGTCAGGTTTCGGAACTGGCCAGTAAAAAATAGGTTGGATCAGAATTCCGATATGGTGAAACTGACCATCCTCTATAAGAATCCCCTGACCGAAGGCGGTTTTGAGGGGAATTACAACCGCAATTTGGCACTGATGGAACGTCTACCCAACATCCAGCGGCGGCAGGCGTGTATGGTATTAGGGGGCCCAGCAGGACGCTCACCTTACTATCGCATCCTCGAACTATATTTTGAGGACTTCAACCTCCTTGATTCAGCCCTGCGTTCGCCTCAGGGGCAGGCCGCAGGTGCAGACCTGATGAGTTTCGCGCCCGATGCTGAACTGATCTTCTCTGAGGTGTTTGAAGAATGATCCCTAAGATCGCCATCGAAGCTGTCACTATCCGTTATGCAGGCCGTGCTGGCGCGGGTGAAGTGGTGGCGGTCGAAGGGGTTGATCTGCGGGTTCAAGAAGGTGAGTTTGTGTGTCTGGTTGGTCCCAGCGGCTGCGGTAAGACCACCCTGCTGCGGGCAGTGGCGGGGTTGCAGCCAGTCTCTAAGGGCACGATTCAGGTCACCCGGAGTGATCCCAGCCGTCCCGCAACGGCGATGGTTTTTCAGGGCGCAGCGGTTTTTCCATGGATGACCGTCCTTGAAAATGTGGACTATGGATTGCGCACCCGGGGAATGCCCTACGCGGAACGCACCGCCGAAGCCCAACGGTGGATCAGACAGGTCAAACTGGAGCGTTTTGCCGAAGCCTACCCTCATCAGCTTTCAGGGGGGATGCAGCAGCGGGTGGGGTTGGCACGGGCGTTTGCTTACAACCCTGAAATCCTGCTCATGGATGAACCCTTTGGGGCGCTGGATGCCCAAACCCGCTTGATCCTTCAGGATACGCTCCTCGAATTATGGCAGACCAGCGGCTGCACCATTCTATTTGTGACCCACAGCATTGATGAAGCCCTCACACTGGGGGATCGGGTGGTGATCATGTCGGCACGACCGGGACGCATCATGGGTGAGGAGCGGGTCAGTTTGGCCCGCCCCCGTGAGGCTGTTCAACTGCGCAGTGATCCCCATTATGGTGAAGCGTTTGGGCGCATCTGGTCACAGCTTCGGGAAGAAGTGAGGTAAAGTAGGAAACATTGCCCATGCGCCTGAACCGCCGCTGGATTTCCGTCCTCTCCCCCTTGATTCTGGTCCTTGTTTGGGAAATGTTGGTGCAGGCTGGTGTCCTGAACCGCCGCTTTTTTCCCCAGCCCACCAAGGTGATTGAAACCCTAATCGACCTCTCTAGCACCGGAACGCTGTGGAATGAGCTGGGGATCAGTGCTTTGCGGATTACCGTTGGTTTCCTCATCGGCTCCTTGATCGGGATCAGCTTGGGGCTGCTGATCGGGATCAGCCAAACTGCCAGCGCTGCTCTGCGTCCCATCATCACGGCCATCAACCCTATCCCTAAGATCGCCCTGATCCCATTTGTAGTGCTGGCGTTGGGTTTCACCGAATGGGCGCGGGTGCTCTCCCTAGCGATCAGTGTCATGCCCATTATGCTCTTGGACACTGCTGCCGCTGTGGGACGAATCGACTCCCGTTACTTTGAGGTCGCCCAAAATTACGGCGCTTCACGCTGGGATACCTTCTGGACGGTTGCCCTGCCTGCGAGCTTGCCCAGCATCATGAACAGCGTCAAACTGGGGCTGTCCTATTCCCTGACTCTGATCATCGGGGTTGAGTTATTTGGGGCGCGGCAGGGCATTGGTAAATTGATCTGGGATTCCGCCAGCCTCTACGCCGTTAATAAACTGGGCGCGGGGATCGTCGCCATTGCCCTGACGGGATGGCTGATAACCGCTGCCATTGACGCCCTTACCCCAAGTTTGATTCCGTGGCAGCCTCGCCCCGTAGATCCCCGCATTGAGGAGTCGCCCATTCAGCGCCAGATTCGTGTCTGGTGGCGGGCCACCCGCCCATGGAGCTTCACTGCCGCCACCATCCCGGCCGTGCTGGGAACCATGATCGCCGCTTATCAAGGGCACTTTAATCTGCTTCATGGGGTGTTGGTGATGGTGGGTTCGATTGCCCTTCAGGCAGGCACAAACCTGATCAATGACTTTTACGATTACCGCAAAGGCACAGATAACGAACAATCACTGGGCATTGGGGGAGCCATTCAGCGCAAGGATCTCACCCCTCGACAAATCTTTCTGGGAGGGATCAGCGCTTTCGCCGTGGGATCAGGAATCGGATTGTATCTGGTGAGTGTCTCCGGACCGCTGATCCTTATCCTCGGCATTCTCAGTGTGCTGGCTGGATTTTTTTATACAGCGGGGCCAGCAGCGCTGGCCTATACGGGTTTGGGTGAGATCACCGTTTTCATTTTTATGGGGCCGGTAATTGTGGTTGGGGCATACTATGTCCAAGCGGGGGCCGTTGGCTGGGACGTGTTTTGGGCATCGCTGCCCATTGCTTTTTTGGTTGCAGCGATCCTTCATGCCAATAATCTCCGTGATATGGAAACAGATCGGCGTATTGGAAAACGTACTCTGGCTATCATTCTGGGACGAAAGTACGCTAATATTGAGTACTATGTTCTGGTTGGAGGAACTTACGCAGCGCTGATTGTGACGGTGATCCTCGGGATTTCACCCTTGTACACTTTGATCACCCTGATCACCTTACCCACCGCCGTTAATCTTATGCGGCGGGTGGTCCTCAACACTGAACCTGCTGCTTTGAACCCGGTACTGCGCAAGACGGCGCAGCTCCACCAACGCTTTGGAATGCTGTTGGTAGGGGGATGGGTGATTGCGCTGTGTCTGAAACTGCTTTCTGGGAACTGATTTTCAAAAGGAGCGTGCCTGATGTCTGCGGCAATTGCAGCTTTGATCGCGGCGCTGGCGGTGGTTGTGAAGTTGAGTGCAACTACCACCCGAACCGAACCTATCGAGTCTTTATTAAATGTGCTGTTGAATGTGTTTGGCAACCAAAGCCGAATGCTGAGTGCCGACGAAGCGGGAACGGTTTTGCTCTTTAGTGTAGTGATCTACGTAGTGGTTTTCTCTGTGGTCTTTTTTGTTCTGCGCACACTGGCCATGTTCCTCGCTGCGTTTGGGCTGCCCAACGAGGATCAGATTCGTTTGAACCGCGATTTACAGCGTGGGCGCGGCGTGTATATGAGCGCCATGAAGCGCCAATCGCGTTTTACCGCCCTGTATACGGTGCGGGCGCAGCAGGCGTATCTTGCGGCCCAGCGGCGCAAACAGGCACGGGCGCAAGGTGGCAGCAGCGTTATCCCCGAACCCACCATCAAGGATTTTAAGTAATTTCCGTGATTTGAAGGTATGGGCCTGAGGTGTCTCGGCCCATGCCATGGCAGGAATTTCGATCCCAAAGGGTGTTCTACATATGTCGGCACGTCGTCGGAAACTACTCCTATGGACTGTTAGTTTGCTCATTTTATTCGTCGGGATCGGTGAGGTGTTGAGTCGATCAGAGGTTGTGCAGCGTCTGATTCCAAATGATGCTTATGATTTTCTTGAATACGGATCAGCGAAGAACCAACTCAAGCGCTTTTCCACATATGTTCATGATTACGGTATCCCGAATTGCGTGTTGTTAGGCAGCTCGCTGGTTCAAGTCGGGATTGACCCTGAAGTTTTCAGGCAGGCGCTCATGGTGGAGAGTGGGATCACGCTTGATTGCTATAACTTCGGGATGGATGCCTCAACGCTGTCATCTACAGAGAAGGTTAGAACGCACCTGTCGAAGCAGTACCACCCCAAGTACTATGTTTTGGGAATTTCTGCGTTTCAGTTTCGCCCGGCTGACTCAAGCCATCTGCTTGAGGACAGTTTTTTCCTTGATCCTGCCTCGTTGTCTGACTGGTTATCGGTCAATTCGGTGCTTTATAGAACCATTCGATACCTTTCGACGGAATCATTCCCTAAAGCATCTGAAGCGGAATCTAACGCCGATCCGGCCAAAACCGGAGTACGCCCCGAAGTTCCTCGATCTTTTCAAGATAGTGGTTACGCCCCATTACCGGGATACCGCGATGCCTCACCTTTATGGTTTGATAGTACTAAGAGAGACCTATCATCCACAGATATTGATCCCCAAGACTTAGTGGCATTTCAAGCCATGATTCATCAAGCGGTCCAAGGAGAATTTCAACTGATAATTGTCCAGATGCCTCTCCCTCACCGCCCTTCAAATGAGGCAGAGATAATAGACCGGATGCTCGACTATGCCCGTTCAGAGGGCATTCCTGTGTTGTCAATGGGCAACGCCGTGACTATGCCGCCAACAGCTTTTTCTGATAATCACCTCCACATCTACGGAAGTCAGATATTTAGCGCATGGCTGGGAAGCCAGATTGGCAAGGCGTTTGCTGCGGATGCGCTTGACAAGGTGGATGATCCGGTTTGGTTCCCGGAGGTGAAGGAGTGGGCGCCGCCGACTGCACTTGCCACATTGGGTCTCAAGGATACAAGCTATCAGACTTATCAGGCGTTCTTGGATCAGTTCAAGTTAGCGCCTTCCGATGTTGTGATCTATCTTCCTAGCGATGAACGCTTCACCCGGAACTTCCTCCAAACCCTGCTTGGGTTTGAGAGTGACTGGCGCAAGGACATGACCGATGAGGAACGCCACAAACGCTATGAGCTAATGGCGCTTCTTGAACAAGCCCGCTACCGCTCCGAGCTTCCCGCTGCCCAAACGCAAAGGAATCAATTGGCACAGTGGCAAGAAACTCTTGACAGTACCCTACTGGCTCCACTTAACGTAAGATATGTTTTATGTCGTCAAGATCGGGCAAACCCCGACGTTGAATACTGCCCCAAAGGACTTGTAGATTCACCGCAGTATAAACTGGTGGGGACATGGAATCTCGACCCCCTCTACGAAACCTACACCCTCTATCAGATTGAATCAGCACGCGCAAATCGGTAACAGACCATTGGTTCATTTACGGCACAAGAGGCGGCGGACGTCATGACCATCACTTCGATTCAGTTCGGCGTTTTCACCGCGGTGGTGATTGGACTCTACTACTTTCTGCCCCGACGGGGACAGAATCTCCTGCTGCTTATCGCCTCCTACGTGTTTTTGGTGAGCTGGAACTGGGCATTTGCGGTGGTGTATCTGCTGCTGACAGGAGTCAACTACATCCTTGCGCCCATGGTGGGGGGTAAAAAAGCGCGAGGACGCCTCGCCCTGTTGGGAGGCATTCTTCTGAACATTGGGGCGTTGGCATTCTTCAAATACGCCAACTTTTTCCTTCCCAGTGCAGTAGGGCTGCTCCAAGCCATTGGTATCCGGAGTGAGTTGGGGAGTCTCCAAATCCTCCTCCCGGTCGGACTCTCTTTCGCCGTAGTGCAAGCGATCTCCTACCTCATGGATGCTTGGGCCGGAGTCAACAAAGGTGCTCCGGGGTTTGTGGATTTTGCCCTCTACATGGCGTTTTTTCCCAGAGTAATTGCGGGGCCGATTGAACGAGCGCGAGTCTTCTTGCCCCAATTGCAGCAGAAGCGCACTTTTCGCACCGCTAAGATCAGTGATCACCTCATTGTGTTCATCCAAGGCTTGATCCGAAAAATGGTGATTGCCGACCTCCTGTTTCTGATCCTTCCCCAACAGGTCTTTCAATCGCCACTCCGTTACAGCGCCGTTGAACTGGCAGTGTGGTTACTCGCCTTCACCTTTGCCCTCTACAATGACTTCGCGGGTTATTCCATGATGGCGAGGGGCATTGCGGGCTGTCTCGGATTGAGTCTCACCAACAACTTTGAGGTGCCCTACTTCTCCCGCAACTTCTCGGAACTGTGGCGGCGCTGGCACATCAGCTTATCGATGTGGCTTCGTGACTACATCTTCATGCCGTCGGTTCGTTCCCTGCTCAAAATGAAGTTCTCACGCGATCACCTTTTCAGCATCGTTATTCCGCCGATGCTCACAATGTTGGTGAGCGCCTTGTGGCATGGGGTGGGGGTGGGCATGTTTCTGTGGGGATTCCTGCATGGTTTGTTTTTGGTCATAGAGCGGGTCATGCAGCTCAGCCGTCCGGGGCAGCCGATCCAGAAACAGGCTGTTTGGCGTCAACTCCTAAGCGCTGGTGGAGTGTTTGTGTTGGTTACCCTGACTTGGGTTCCCTTTCGGGCCGATCTGGCTCCAACCCTTCAGTACTGGGGCAAGCTGCTCTCCCCCTCGGAGTGGATCAGCGCCTTGGGTACACCTCAAATTCTGCAATACCAGATTCTAAATCGATTGACTCTTGATGTTGTGGGTTTGGTTGGGTTATCGCTCATTCTGGATGTTATTCAGTATCGTTTTGGAGAGTTGGCGGTGGCCAAGCTTCCCATTCCGGTTCAGGCAGTGGTCATCAATCTGGTCTTTTTCGCTTTGATTTTTGCCTCCATGGCCCAGATTGTCCCACCACCTTTTGTGTATCAAGGGTTTTGAGGTGAACGATTTGTTTCATCACGTATTAAATTGATCGGGAAAGTTACGGTCACGAGAGGGTGAGACGTCCCCTAACAGATCGCAAAAACTCCCCTCCGACTCAGATCAGCACCTGCACTTCACCGTCGAGGAGGCGCACATCAAAGTGGGGTACAGGACGAGGGGCAAGCACCTTTGTAAGCGACTCCCCCGTGCGGATATCAAATTGCGCCCCATGCCGAGGGCATTCGATGATGGTACCGGTGAGTTCACCCTCGGCCACAGGCCCATCATCATGGGAGCACAGGTCTTCAATCGCGTAGAACGTACCCCCTACTTGAAAGATTGCGATGTAGCGTCCCTTGATCTCAACCACGATCCGCTCTCCAGATTTGAGGGCGGATGCTTCCTTCACCGTCACATATTCAGCCATCAGAAGTCTATCACCTCGCTGGGGTTTGCGGTTTCGCCGCTCTGTGCCTGTTGGGCCCGGTATTTGCGCTCTGCCGCTTTGGCCGTATTTAGGGCAAGGGTGGCGCATTTGGGACGGCTGATCACCACCTCTCGCCCTAGTTCATCCACAAAATCATCGTGGTTCATGGCGGTCACTTCGCGCAGAGTCTTACCCCGGATCATCTCGGTGAGCATTGAAGCCGCCGCTTGACTGATGGTGCAGCCTTCGCCCTCAAAGCTTACATCAACGATCCTCTCCTCCCCATCGATCTTGAGATAGAGAGTCACAATGTCGCCACAGCCGGGGTTACCGCCCTTGAGGGTGACTGTTGCATCAGGGATGCTGCGCCGATTTCGAGGGTGTTCGTAGTGATCAAGGATGTTTTCGATATATGCTTGGCGATCCATCAGTTGACCCTCCTGCTCGCACCTACCCTAACGTTCGATGGGTGCGCCCACCAGATTGCCCCACTCTGTCCACGATCCATCGTAGTTGCGGACGTTGGGAAAGCCTAACAGGTAGTGTAACACAAACCAAGTGTGGCTGCTGCGCTCCCCGATGCGGCAGTAAACGACTACATCATCATCCTTGCTTAAACCCTGCTGCTCCTGATATATCGCCCGAAGCTGCTCTACGCTTTTGAACGTGCCATCATCGTTGGCCGCCGTGGCCCACGGCACGTTTTTAGCGCCGGGGATATGCCCCCCACGCAGCGCACCTTCCTGCGGATACGCCTCCATGTGAAGCATTTCGCCCGAATATTCCTTCGGGCTGCGCACATCGATCAAGGGTCTGCCGGACTGGGTGTGCAGTAAAACCTGATCCCGGAAGGCTCGGATGCGCCAGTCGGCCCGTTCGGGGGCACGGTATTGGACCGGCGCGATCTGGAATTTCTCTTTGGTCAGGGTGCGCCCTTCCTCAATCCATTTTTTGCGCCCGCCATCCATGACTGCGGCGCGGGTATGGCCAAACAACTGGAATACCCAGAACGCATAACACGCCCACCAGTTGTTTTTGTCTCCGTAAAAGACCACAAGGGTATCGTTGCTGATCCCATAACGTGAGAGCAGTGCCTCAAAGGATTTTCGGTCGAGGTAATCGCGGCGAATCTTGTCGTTTAGGTCACCCACCCAGTCGATCTGAATCGCACCGGGAATATGCCCTTGATCGTACAGCAGAATGTCCTCATTGGACTCTACCAGCCGTACACCGGGATCATTCAAATGATCTGCCACCCACTGGGTTGAGACCAGCACATCGGGGTTCGCAAAACCTTTGCTCGCAATGATGGGATCAGTCATGGATCAACCTCCTTATGCCAGTTCAGCCACATGGGCAAGTTTCTGCTCGATATGCGCACCCAGCCGATCACGAACCTCGGCAAAGGGGATGCGCTGCATGATCGGGTCAAAAAAGCCTAATACCAACAGGCGCTCAGACTCGCTCTTGGGCAGCCCACGACTCTCCAGATAAAAGACTGGTTCATCTTCTAAGCGACTGACTGTTGCTGCATGAGTACAGCGCAAGTCGTCAGTCAGAATCTCCAGACCGGGGATGCTGTCCGCACGGGAATCTCGGCTGAGCAGCAGATTACGGTTCGCCTGAAAGCCGTTGGTTTTCTGCGCGCCCGGCATGGCTTTGATCATGCCCTGCCATACGGTACGAGCGCTATCCTTGAGCGCACCCTTAAAGAGCAGATCACTGGTGGTATGGGGCGCATTGTGATTCTGCTGGGTATCGTGATCCATGAATTGATCGGCGTCGGCAAAAAACAGCCCTGACATCCGCGCCCATGCCCCGGAGCCATCGATCTCGATCTCCGCAAACTGCTTGGTAAAGTGCGCGCCCATGGTGCCAATGATCCAGTCCAATTGACCATCCTGCGCCACCCGGGCCCGTTCATGACGGAAGTCATAAACGTTGCGGGCCCAGTCCTGAAGAGCCACATAACGTAGGTTGGCATTGGCCCCGACCACCAATTCGGTCATGCCTACATAGGACATGTGATCCTGCCCTTCGGCGGAGAGGTACTCTTGAAGCAGGGTGAGCTGCGCGCCTTCTTCAAGGACGATCACCACATGCCCCAGACTCATCCCCGAACGGGTGTTGTAGAAAACACTGTGCAAGGGTAGTTCAACGACCTTGTTGCGGGGTACGTACACAAAAATGCCGTGCGTCCAGAGGGCTGCATGGAGCGAAGCGAACTTGCCCTCATCAGGCTTGACCGCTTTGGTCATCAGGTTGCGGCGAACCAATTCCCCGTGTTCGCGCACGGCGGTATCAAGGTCGGTGAAGATCACCCCCTGCTTACGGATGGACTCATCAAGTTCGTTGTGAACGATACGACCATCCACCGCAGCGATCAAACCGCCCTGCGCCTCCCCGATCAAGGGGGCGAGGGTTTCCGGCGGGATGGCTTCCTTGCCTGCGCTGCTGCCATGCTGGATCGGGCTGGCGGATTCCCAGCGAATGGTAGTGTAATCGGAGCGCCGCCATTCCTCAATCTGAAGGGTGGGCATGGGCGTCATGGTGTACAAATCCCATGCGGCAAGGCGGGCCTCGGTGAGCCACGAAGGTTCATTTTTTGCCGCGCTCAACGCCTCTACATCTTGGCGGGTGAGCAGGGGTGCATTGGTCTTGTTGCGAGTCCGAACGGTCACAGCGAATGAATCTCCTTGTGCGCGTTTGAAAGTCAATTGAAAAAGATGTTAGGAGTTACGCATTTGCCCTCATCCCCCTAGCCCCCTTCTCGTCTGGAGAAAGGGGAAAACGAGGTTTTTGAGGGGGCTTCTCCCTCAAACTGCCCCTTTTGATAAATACAGGGTAAACAAACTCAACTGCGTAAGTCCTAATAGGTATTACCTGCTTGCCTTCACCCCTTGCCCCTCTCCCGACCGCCGAGTAGGGCAAGGAGAGGGGTGGAAAACTCACCATGGAGAGTATCCCCGTGGCCACTTGAGCCAAGGGGGTAGGGGGATGAGGTCGTTCTTAACCGACTGAACCTTCCATCTGAAGCTGAACCAGACGGTAGAGTTCGATGCTGTACTCGGCGGGCAGTTCCTTAGCGATTGGCTCAATGAAGCCGCTCACAATCATGGCAT
Source organism: Anaerolinea sp. (assembly GCA_014879835.1). Lineage (GTDB taxonomy): Bacteria > Chloroflexota > Anaerolineae > Aggregatilineales > UBA2796 > UBA2796. The sequence continues at coordinate 3,541 of JACSRJ010000168.1, read as the reverse complement.
TGGCCTGATCTTCGGTGATCCCACGAGACATCATGTAAAACAACTGATCCTCGCTGATCTTGCTGACCGACGCTTCGTGCCCGATGACCACATCCTTCTCATCGATCTCGATGTAAGGGTAGGTGTCGGTACGGCTCTGCGGATCCATCAGAAGGGCGTCACAGACCACGTTGGAGCGGCTGTTGGTCGCGCCTTCGTAGACCTTGAGCAGACCGCGATAGCTGGAGCGTCCGCCGTGCATAGAGATCGATTTGCTGATGATCTGGCTGCTGGTATCTGGCGCGACATGGACGATCTTGCCGCCTGCGTCCTGATGCTGTCCCTTGCCTGCAAAGGCGATAGAAAGGACTTCTCCATGCGCGCCCGGTTCCATCAGGTGGACGGCGGGGTACTTCATGGTCAGCTTCGAACCTATGTTCGCATCGACCCATTCCATCACCGCATCTTGATAGGCTACAGCGCGCTTGGTGACGAGGTTATAGACGTTATTTGACCAGTTCTGGATGGTGGTATAACGGGCTCGCCCGCCCTTCTTAACGATGATCTCCACCACTGCGCTATGGAGGCTGTCAGAACTATAAGTGGGCGCAGTACAGCCCTCCACATAATGCACGGATGCGCCTTCATCGACGATGATTAGGGTGCGCTCAAACTGCCCCATGTTGTTGGTGTTGATGCGGAAGTACGCCTGCAAGGGCATCTCCACATGCACCCCCTTGGGTACATAAATGAACGATCCGCCCGACCATACCGCACTGTTCAGAGCGGCAAATTTGTTATCCGTCGGCGGGATCACCGTCGCCCAGTATTCGCGGAACAGATCGGGGTACTGCTTGAGCGCCCCATCGGTATCAAGGAAGATCACGCCCTTTTCTTCAAGGTCCTTGCGGATCGAGTGGTAAACCACCTCCGACTCGAACTGCGCGCCGGCCCCGGCGAGGAATTTCTGCTCCGCTTCGGGAATACCCAGCCGATCAAAGGTGTACTTGATGTCCTCTGGCACTTCATCCCACGAACGCTGCTGTCGGTCGGTGGCCTTCACGTAGTAGTAAATGTCGTTGAAGTCGATGTTGTTGAGCATCCCGCCACCGCCCCACTGAGGCATAGGCTTCTTGAAGAAGATTTCGAGCGCCTTCAAGCGGAAGTCGCGCATCCAAGCGGGTTCGCCCTTCATCTCCGAGATTTCTACCACTACATCCCGATCCAGCCCTTTTCGGCTGCGGAATGAGTAGTTGTTATCGGCAACCTTAAAGCCGTACTTTTCCTCGTAGTTGTCCTTGATCTCGGAAAGCTGGCGGCTCTGATCCAACTGGTTCTGATCGGTCATGGATTGTGGCTCCTCTGCACCCTGATTCGCTTACTTACCTTCAAGCGCGGCGTATTTCTCCGCCACCCAGTCATAACCCTGTTCCTGAATCTTCTCCGCAAGATCAAAGCCGCCTTCTTCCACAATCCGGCCCTGAAACATCACATGTACAAATTCAGGCTTGATATAGTTTAGGAACTGCTCATAGTGGGTGATGACCAACACCCCCAGTTTGGGCCCGATAAGAGAGTTAATGCCTTCTGCGACTACCCGCAGAGCGTCAATATCCAGCCCGGAGTCGGTCTCATCAAGGATCGCAATCCGGGGGTCAAGCACGGCCATCTGCAAAATCTCGGCGCGTTTTTTCTCCCCACCAGAGAAACCCTCATTCAGATAGCGCCCCGCGAAGCTGGGATCAACCTTGAGGAAGTTCATCTTGGCCATAAGCAGCTTGCGAAATTCCGGGATGCTGATGCCCTTGTCCTGAGGATCAACGGCTTTGCGGCGAGCATTGAGGGCCGCCCGCAGAAAGTTAGCAACAGTCACACCGGGAATCGCGGTGGGGTACTGGAAGGCAAGGAATAATCCGGCGCGGCTGCGCTCGTCAGCTTCCATCTCCAGCACATTTTCACCGTTAAACAGGATTTCGCCTTCAGTGACTTCATAGGAAGGATGACCCATGACCGCATAGGCAAGGGTACTTTTGCCGGAGCCATTACGTCCCATCAGTGCGTGAACTTCTCCTTCACGCACGGTAAGATCAACGCCTTTGAGGATTTCTTTCTCATCAACGCTCACATGCAGATTGCGAATTTCCAGAACCACAGACATGGGCGGATTTGCCTCCTAAGTGATGATTGGCACAGTTTTGGGGTAGTCTCAAATCTGATGAAACTAAAGTTTCGTGGTGGTTAAACCTAACCGCATTAAAACCCCATCCTGCCCCAGATTGTAACAGTCCAATTGGGAAGTGTCAATTAAGCAGATAAAAACCAAAAAAATTGACTTTTGTCCAGAATCCCCCTAAAATCTGCCTCAATGGGATGAATTGATAGGGTCAGAATGCACGACACACGCCGCGCGGTTTTAGACACCATCCAGCAGCAGGGACAAGCTACGGTCGCTTCATTGGCAGAAGCGTTAGGAATCTCACCTATCGCTATTCGCCATCATCTGACGAGCGCTCAGGCCGATGGGCTGGTGTGCGTCACTTTGCAACGTCAGGCTGTGGGCAGACCCAAGCACGTTTACACCCTCTCCCCGCGAGGTGAGGCGCTCTACCCCAACCGCTCGCAGTTATTGGCGGAGCGGCTCCTTTCAGAGATGAAAGCCGCCCTCACCCCTGATCAGGTAAGCGCAATCATTGATCAGATGGCGGAGAACATCATCGCCCGCTATGGCACTCAAAAGGTGGAGGGTGCTCTTGAAGCTCGACTCAAGCAGTTGGTCGAGATTTTGGGCGAAGAAGGCTTTCGGGCGGCGATCCGGCGCGAGGACGATACCACTCTTGTGACCGAATTGAACTGTCCCTATGTGCAGATTGGGCAGCGCCACCCGGAAGTGTGCCGCATTGACCGCACCCTGATCACCTCAATCTTGGGGATGGAGGTAGATCGCCGGGCCTGTGTTCTAGAGGGTGATCAGACGTGTGTCTTTCGGGTATCCGTTGCGGGGTAAAATAGTCCCCATGATTCGGTAGGAAGGAAAAAGAAACGGTTATGAATGTCCCCAATGTGCCTATGAGCGAAGCCGAGGTGATGTTAGCACTTCGCAGTGTGGTTGACCCTGAAATCGGGATGGATGTGGTTGCCCTCGGACTGATCCGCGAGTTGAAGTTGGAGCCGGATCGAGTCCATGTGAAGATGATTCTAACCACGCCCTTTTGCCCTTATGGGCCTCAACTTTTGGAGCAAGCACGACTCACCGTTCAGGAGGCTACTGGGCTTCCCACAACCATCGAGTTCACCCCCGAAATGTGGGATCCATCGATGATCGAAGAGGGCGCGGCACAGGATTGGGGTTTGTTTTACTGATAAGGTGAGCTTCTGCACTTCTTCTTATAGTGTTATCCTGAAGGATTGACCTGCTATTTTCAGGCTTACCCTCATCCCCCTGCCCCCTTCTACTGCACGCGGGAGAAGGGGGGATAATTCTTTGAGGGGTAGTGTGTCCTGTTCACCAACATTAGCCCTCATCGAGTCCGGGATCATCGTCCCCACTTAGACCGATTGATAG
>JACSRJ010000250.1 GCA_014879835.1 Anaerolinea sp. | reverse complement strand
TGGGGTGGGGTGGGGTTTGGGCTGCGCACCCTCGCTGAAGACAAATTCATCGGATTCACTGGATTGTGGGGCGTCAACTGGAGCAGTCGATCCTCGTGGTTCGCGATTGGGATCGGGGATCGGGACTATTGGGGCAAAGGTTATGGCACAGAGGCCGTTGACCTGACCGTGGGTTACGCCTTTCGAGAGTTGAGCTTGAATCGGGTTCAGCTTTTTGTGTTTGCGTACAACCTACGGGCCATCCGTGCTTACGAGAAGGTCGGTTTTGTGCGTGAAGCCACCCTGCGCCAGTCGCTGCTGCGTGATGGCAAACGTTATGATACCTACCTCATGGGCATTTTATACCGTGATTGGGAGTCCAAACGGGCTGCGCAACACAACGCCGGTTAAGCGTGCGTTAAGCGCAGTGGAGAATTAGGGCCGCCTGCGTTAGAGTCGGGGCATTGTTTTTTCCTTGTGTCCCCTATCAAAGGAGTCTGGTTTGAGCGAGTTGATCACCCTTTCTGACCCGCGATCCCCTGCGGCGGAAGCCTACCGTGCTCTTCGCACGGGGGTTCAGTTCGCCGCCGTTGATAAACCCATTCGCACCCTTTTGGTGGCCTCATGCGCTGCGGAAGATGGTAAAAGTGCGGCAGCGGCCAACCTTGCGGTGACCTGTGCTCAAGGGGGCAGCAGGGTCATTTTGGTGGACGCGGATCTGCGCCGTCCAGCACAACATACAATCTGGAAGATGCCCAACGAGCGTGGTTTTACGACCTTGATGCGTGATCCCAACGCCTTAAAGAACCCACCTGTGCAGCAGCCGAAGGTAGACCTCCTTTCGATCCTCACTGCGGGCGAACTGCCCCCCAATCCTGCCGATCTATTTGGTGCGCAGCGGATGATCGAGGTCATCAACAGCCTTCGAGACGCGGCTGATTTGGTGATCTTTGATGCCCCCCCGGTACTGGCCGTGAGTGATACCGCGCTCTTGGCCACTAAAGTTGACGCTGTGCTGCTGGTGATTCGGGCGGAGGCAACCCGCCGCGATCATGCCCGCCGGGCCAAAGAAACGCTAGAACGCCTTCAGGTGCGGCTGATCGGTGCGGCCTTAACCAACGCTCCTCGCGGCTCCGTCAGTCAGTATTAGACTCTCGCCTGATTAGACTCTATCTTGAACCAGTGAGGCTTTCATGAAAGGTTTGATTCTTTCCGGCGGAAAGGGCACACGCCTTTATCCCCTGACTTATACCCGGGCCAAACAACTGATCCCGGTGGCCAATAAGCCGATCCTCTTTCGGGTGATCGAGTCCATTCGAGACGCCAATATCACCGAGATCGGCATTGTCACCGGGGATACGGCCCCGGAGATCGAAGCTGCGGTAGGGGATGGTTCTAAGTTCGGGGTACACATCACCTATATCCCTCAGGGGGCACCACTCGGCTTGGCCCATGCCGTTAAAGTTTCTCAGCCCTTTTTGGGTGCAGATCGTTTTGTGATGTTCCTTGGTGACAACGTGATTCAGGGAGGGATCAGCCCGTTGATCGCTGATTTTGCCCATCATCCCGAATGGAACAGCCAGATCGTCTTGACCCGGGTTGAGCGCCCGGAGCAGTATGGGGTGGCCAAACTCCATGCCGATGGGCGCATTGAGCAGTTGATCGAAAAGCCCCAAACGCCGCCTTCTGATCTGGCGCTGGTGGGGATCTATATGTTTGACCACCATATCTTTGAAGCCACCGATGCGATCAAACCTTCCCGTCGGGGGGAGCTGGAGATCACCGACGCCATCCAGTGGATGGTTGATCACGGGTACAGTGTTTTTCCCCATGTGCATACCGGTTGGTGGATCGACACGGGACGCCCGGATGATATGCTCAACGCCAATAGTCTGGTGCTGGATGAATTGGTGCCTACCATCGCGGGCAAAGTGGATGCCCAGTCCAAAGTGGATCAGCGGGTGACCATTGAGGCCGGCGCGGAGGTGATCAACAGCATCATCCGGGGTCCAGCCATCATCGGCGAAGGCACCAAGATCATCAACAGTTATGTGGGGCCCTTCACCAGCATCTATTCTCAGGTGCTGATCGAAAACTGCGAGATCGAACAGAGCATCGTCCTTGAAAACAGTGTGCTAAGGGATATTCCCACCCGCATCCAATCCAGCCTGATTGGGCGCAGCGTCGAAGTGGTTCACCATCCGGCCCGCCCCAAAACCCTTAAGCTCACACTTGGTGATCACAGTAAACTGGGGCTGCTCTAAGATGGATTACTTTTTTGCACTGATTCTGGGCATTGTTGAGGGGATCACAGAGTTTCTGCCGATCTCCTCTACGGGACACCTCATCGTCACTTCTGCGGCTCTGAACTTCCCCACGAATGCATTGGGAGTCAGTAATCCGGAGTCTTTCAGAGACGCTTTTGGGGTGTTCATTCAGTTGGGGTCGATCCTCGCCTTGATCATGCTCTATCGCAATGACCTGATCGGGCAGGTGAAGCAGGTTCGGCAGGATCGGGCGACTCAGCGGTTGTGGCTTTATCTGGGCATCGCCTTTGTGCCCGCAGGCATTGTGGGCTTTTTCCTCCATGATTGGATCATGGCGACCTTGTATAAACCTATCGTGGTAGGTTCGGCCCTGATCATCGGCGGGATCGTGCTGCTGTGGGTGGAGCGCAAACCGCTCAAGCCGCGGGTGTTCATGCGTGAGCATATCACCTTTAGTCAGGCTGTTTTTATTGGGGGGGCGCAGATGATCGCGCTTATCCCCGGGGTGTCACGGGCCGCGGCTTCTATCGTGGGTGGCTTGATCACAGGTTTGGATCGCCGCTTGGCGACGGTCTTTTCGTTTTATCTGGCGATCCTGACCATGACCATTGCTACCAGCTATGAGCTGTTCTCAGCGCTGCGTAAGGGGTATGTGACCGCCGATCATCTGCCCTTATTTGCCTTGGGCACCGCGACCGCCTTTGTGGTCGCGTGGGTGGCGGTGAAGTGGCTGCTCAACTACATTTCGAGCCACAACTTCCGGGTGTTTGGGTGGTACCGTATTGGGATCGGTGGGTTGATCATTGGTCTGGCCCTGTTCACGACCTTCTTCAGCCGCTGAGCGACTGTTTAAAGCGTAATCCTGCGCGTTTCGGACTCATCCCCTCATTTCCCCTTGCCCCCTTCTTCCACGCTTCGCGGGGCGAAGGGGGAGTCGAGACTGTGAGAGGTAAAGGGGGTTTCAGGCGTAGGTTTTTAAGGGAAGGCACCAAGAACCCCTGATCCCGCTTGGGGTTGTGGGCTGAGGGGAGGACAGCGGTAAAGAACACCCTGATCGATCCCCTGTTGGCGGACAAGGCAGGACTTGTCCCTACCAAACCCTTCATCAAGGCGAATCCTTCTGACCTCCATTAAAAACCTACCCCTGCAAAGAGATCATGCGCGATTCCCCCTACAACATGGCAATTCCCCTGAGCAGGGTTTCATTCACAATCAGGATTTCGTGACGGTTAAAGCGGATCGCACCGGTGCCTTCCAGTTCTCGCAGCAAGGTGCTGATGGTTTGGGGGGTGGTCGCAAGATGGGCTGCAATGGCGGCGCGAGTCACCCCGGGCCCGCTGAGCGACTCATCTTCAGCCTGATGAAGCAAAAAACGAGCCAACCTCACCAGTACAGAATAGAGGGCTAAATCTTCAATCTGGCGCACCAGACCCCGCACCCGTGAGGTCAGGCTGCGAATCACATTCATGGACAGCCGTTTGTCGCGCTGAACAGCTTCATACAAGGACTCATGGGGCAGGTGCCACACCACGGACTCGCTGAGGGCGGCCGCATTGGCCGGGTTCACCCCCCCATCAACGGCTGCAATGTCATTAAAGGTGTTGCGATCTCCCAAGATGTGCATCACATGTTCCACCCCTTCGGCGTTCACTTTGTAAATTTTGATGCGCCCCGATTCAAGGATGCACAGCCCTGCACAAGGATCACCCTCCAGAAAGATCATCTCACCCGGCTCATACGGACGGTGAGTCATCTGCCCACTGAGATAAGCAAGGGTCTCTGAGGCAATGCCTTCAAAATAGATCAAAGTCTGAAGATATTGGACAGGCGAAAAAACAGCCATCGGCAATCCACAGCAGTCATTGGGAGTTGGATTAATCCTAAAACTATCAAAGCTTGGGGGCAAATAAGCGTTAAAGAGGGGGGCGTTTTGTCCCATTCTGAGGGGATTCGATTGTCACTAATGCCGATCAATGCTATCCTGATAACCAGACACTGGACAAGAGGTATCATCGTGCATAACTATATCAAGAAAATAATCCCTATTCTGGTGGTGGCAGCGATCATCACTGCGGCGCTTTCGACCCGCGCTCAGGAATCCCCCAACTGCCCCAACCTTGTGATCAAGGCGTTGGAGACGACCAGTACCCAGTGCCTTGACATCGGACGCAACGAGGCCTGCTACGGCAACGTCAATATTCAGGCAACGGCCCGCGACGATGTGCCCGCAGATCAGTTTGTGTTTAACGCCCCCGGAGATCGGGTCAAACTTGACCTGATCAAAACGCTGCGTTTGGGCGAACTCAACCTTGAAACTCAGGAATGGGGTGTTGGTTACATGCGCATCCGGGCCAACCTGCCCGATGTGGCTGCGGGGCAGTTTGTGACCATGATCCTGTTTGGGGATACGGCCATCCGCGATGCTTCGGTTGAAATGAGCGAAAAGACCGGCAAGGCATTCACCCCCATGCAGGCTTTTTACTTCCGCACCGGTATTGGCGGTGAAGCGGATCGCCCACTGTGTAATGAATTTCCCACCAGTGGTATCCTGATCCAAACCCCTCAGGGTGGTCAAAAAGTGGAGTTGATGGTGAACGAGGTTCGGCTGAGCGTTGGCTCCACGATCCTGCTTGAAGCCCCCGGCAGCACCGAAACACTTGGCGAACTGGAGGATGTGGACGAGGGTAATCCGGGGGAGATTCCACCCTCCGAAATGTTGGTGACCACCTTTGAAGGTGAAGTTGAGATCGAGGTCAACGGCAAAACCGTTATTGTGGGCACTGGCGAACAAGGATCGATCCCCCTTGATGAAAATTCGCGCCCGGCTGGTGACCCCGAAAAGAAAGATACCCCCACTACAACTTCCTATGGGGCTTTGATCAATCTGGTGAACGAAGCGGCAGATGAATCCCTGATCACTTTTGTTGGGGATGTGCCTACCCTTGTGCCCACAGAAGCCGCAACCGAAGAAGCGGCGCTGCCCATTCCAGTGGCTGGTATTCCGGCTGCCTCGATCAGCTTAGGCGGGGCCGGGCAAAGTGTGCCTGTTGGTGGGGGTTTCGCCAACCCCCTACAGGTGAAGGTGGTTGATGCTTATGGCACCCCGGTAAGTGGTGCGTCCGTGATGTTCAGCGGGCCTGCTTCTGGCCCCGGCGTGATTTTTGGCACCCTCGCTATGATTCCGGCTGCCTCTGGCCCGATCACCCTCGGCGGTAGTACGGGGCTTCTCGCCCCCGGCAGCACCAGCGCAACGGTGACCACCGATGCCAACGGGGTGGCAACTTCACCGGAGTTCAGCGCCAATACCACCGCGGGCACGTATATTGTGACCGCACGGGAACTCTCGAAAGGTGTGAGCACGGGTTTTGTCCTGACTAACCTTGCGAGTTATCCAGTGCAACTCGCAAGGGTTGGAGGGGACGGTCAATCGACTGTTGTCAACACGTCCTTTGGCTCCCCGCTCGTGGTCAAAGTGATGGATGAATACGGCAATGGCGTGCCCGGATCAAGTGTGTATTTTTACATCTACAGCCAAGGGGCAGGGGCGATCTTCAGCGGCACGGGGAGTGAAAGTGAGAGTGTGGTCACGGATGCCAACGGGAATGCTGCCTCCTCCATCCTGATCGCCAACGACACTCCGGGTGAATTTTTTGTGGATGCCTACGGCGAAGGTGAGTTTGGGACGTCCTTCACCCTGACCAACCTTGCCCCACCGCCGCCGACTGCGACCTTTACGCCTAGCCCGACTTTGACGCCAACCTTGACCCTTACCCCATCCCTGACCTTAACACCGACGGCGACGTTCACCGCGACCATGACCTCCAGCCCTGTCCCACCTGCGCCCTTCGTCTCTGGGATCAGCCCCGACACGGTATCGGCAGGGGCAGCAGGGTTCACCCTGAGTGTCTTTGGCGGTAACTTTGATCCCTTCTCGGTGGTTTTGGTGAATGGCAGCGGGCGCAGCACCAGTTATGTCTCCAGTGGGCAGCTTAATGCGCAGATCACTTCATCGGATGTGTCCACTTCCGGTGTGGTCAGTATTCAGGTGTTCACCTCTGGGGCGGGTACTTCCAACAGCGCCAGCCTAACCGTAACCGGTGCAGCTACGGGCGAAAAAGCGCCGCGCATCGCTTCGATCAGCCCCAACCCGGTGAGTGCAGGCGGGCCGTCGTTCACCTTGACCGTCAATGGTTCAAACTTCACCGCCTCCAGTGGGGTGTTGGTGAATGGGGCAGGCCGGGCGACCACCTTCATCTCGGAATCAACCCTTGAGGTGACGGTGCTGGATACGGATATTGCCTCTCCGGGCAGTGTCTCTATTCAGGTGGGGAGCGAATACGGCGTCTCCGAACCCACAACCTTAACCGTGAACTAGACTCTGGTTTAAAGGGGGCTTTTGCCCCCCACAAAATTCATTTTCGTAGGGCAGCCCTGTGTGGCTGCCCGGTATTTGATCCCACGCGACGGGTGACCACGTGGGGTCGCCCCGACCAAATCCCTCGTAAGGACGAGACCTGCCTCCGGGGATGAGAGGGTATCCCCCTCAGACTGCCCCTTTCGATAAATACAGGGTAAACAAACTCAACTGGGTAAGTCCTATCCCTTTTAAAGCGACTGCCCTACTGCCCCGACTAGATAAGTTGCCGCCGTAGGTAAAGCGTGGGATAATCGTTTATATGGCTGCGGAAGAAACGATCCTCAATGGGCGCTACCGCCTGATCAAACAACAAGGATCAGGTGGGATGGCGGTGGTGTATCAGGCCGAAGATTTGGCCCTGAGTCGGTCTGTTGCCGTCAAAATCCTGCGCCCCAGCCTGACCAGTGATCCCCAGTTTTTGGTGCGCTTCCGGCAGGAGGCGCGCAACGTGGCCAACCTTTCCCACCCCAATATTGTGACCCTCCATGATGTGGGGCAGGACGGCAACACCTATTACATGGTCATGGAGTATATCGACGGGCAAGACCTCAAAAAGATCGTGCGGACCAATGCCCCTTTGCCCCTAGAACGAGCCCTGCATCTGGCCATTCAGATTTGCGCCGGTTTGGGATATGCGCACCGGGCGATGCTGGTACATGCCGACGTCAAACCCCAAAATATCTTGATCACCGCTGGTGATATGGTCAAGGTCACTGACTTTGGGATCGCTCAGGCACTCTCCCATACCCAACCCCTCGAAAAAGCCACAGTCGTTTGGGGCAGCCCGCACTACTTCTCGCCAGAACAGGCTAAAGGGGAACCACCCACCCCTGCCTCTGATGTGTACGCCATCGGGATCGTGATGTACGAGATGCTCACGGGTAAGCTGCCCTATGGGGGCACGTCTGGTGAGGAATTGGCACAGGCCCACGTCCGGGAACAGGTGCCCCATGTGCGGGATCTCAACCCTAATGTGCCTGAAAACATCGACTGGCTGGTTCACAAGGTCATGTCCAAGGAACCCGCTCAGCGTTACCGCAGTGCTGATCAATTGGGGCGGATTCTGACCACCTATGCAGCCCAGTTGGCCGCAGGGATCATCGCCAAACCGCCCTCACAACCGGGGCAGCCCACACCGGGCGCTGCGCCCTCCGGGGGAACAGGTAAAACCGGGACGCTGCCCCCGACTCCGCTTCAGCCGGGACAATCGGCCCCGCTGCCCATGACGGGGGATCAACCGGGGAGTATCGGCAACCCGATTTTTAAACCTCCGGTTGCGCCTGTGGTGCGCCAGCAGCCCGGAAATTTCACTGGCAGCCCAGCTTCACCGGTCACTACCGGTTCGCCCGCCGTTGGGACGCCACCGGGGGCACAGTCTGCACCTCAACAGCCTTATATTCAGACGGGCTTTACCCCTCAGGAACCCGCCCGGCCCGTAGGGTATACACCCCCGCAGCCCCAACCCGCGGTCACCCATTTCCAGCCACAGGCGATGGATCTTAACCCCAGCGGACGCAGTGAACGGCTGCCCACCTACAGTTACAACTATATTCCTCCCCAACCGACCCGTTTTAATGCGGCCACGATCTTGTTGGCAGGTATGGCATTGGTACTGGTGCTGGGCTTGATCGTCCTGTATCTGTTTGTGTGGAGCGCCTACACAGGCTGAATCGCGTTTGGTCACGATTGTCCGTGAACTCCCCCTGCCTCCGGATGAACACAACCTGCACGAAGCTCAGATCCGGTGGGCCCGAGAAGTGATCGTGCGGCCTCTCGACCTCCAGAAAGTGCGCACTATCGCCGCGGCGGATGTTGCTTATGAGTCGGAAGCGGGTGGGGATCGGGCCTATGCAGCGGTGGTGGTCACTGATGCCAGCGGCTCCCAAATCCTTGATCGGGCAATCTGGACGGGTATTGCGGACTCCCCCTATACTCCCGGCAGGTTTGCCCTGCGCGAAGCGGCTTGTTTGCTTGAAGCCTTTCGCTTACTCAAAACCATCCCCGATGTGGTGTTGATCGAAGGTCATGGTCGGGCCCATCCGCGTCGGTTTGGGCTTGCCTGCGTGATCGGGTTGTCCCTTGATTTGCCCACCATTGGCTGCGCCAAAACGCCGCTTTACGGCGTGATCAGCCCTTTAGGAAATCGGCGTGGTGATCAGGCTGAAATCCGCGATCTGTCAGGGGAAGTATTGGGGTGTGCGCTGCGCACCCAAGATGGGGTCAGGCCGGTGTATGTCTCACCCGGTTATGGGGTGGATGTGCTCTCGGCGGCCGCAGTGGTGCTGGGTTCGTGTTCAAGTTATCGTATCCCTGACCCCCAGCGCTGGGCCCACCAGCATTCGGTAAAGGCGCGCCAAAAGGGGAAATAACGCTTTTGTCCCTTTTGCCAAACTACACTCCCTATTCTGATACAATCTGCTACAATGAGATTTATTAAGCATACAGCGCCTCGTTGATGGTAACGGTAGCAGCGCCTGAGTGCGTGAAGTCGGGGATAGATGAACTCGGTGAATAATCCACGTTTTCGGAACTTGTTTGTATGGATTCTGATCGCGGTTGCCTTGTTGGTGATCTTCTTTGGGGTGCGCAATAACAACCAGACCGCCACAGAACTGAAGCTTAGTGAACTGGCAGCCCAAATTCGCAACGGAACCCCACGCATTTCTTCGATTGAGGTTTTTGGGGATGAGGTGCGGATCGTTTATTCCAACCAACTCCTCGCCATCACCCGTAAGGAGACCGGATCATCGCTGGTCGAACAGCTTAAAGCCCTTGGGGTGGAACAAGGAGAGATCGAGAAGCTCCCCATCGAGATTGCCCCCCCAAGTGACTGGACTCCGTTGTTCCAGATCATCATGTCCCTGCTGCCCTTGATCCTGATCGCGGCTTTCTTTTATTTTATGCTGCGACAGGCGCAGGGTTCTAACAATCAGGCTATCGCTTTTGGGAAAAGCAGGGCGCGGATGTTCGCAGGTGATCACCCCACGGTCACTTTTGGGGATGTGGCTGGCGCGGACGAAGCCAAAGAGGAACTAGGCGAAATTGTGGAGTTCCTGAAAGAGCCGGAGAAGTTCATCCAATTGGGGGCCCGCATTCCAAAGGGTGTCCTCTTGGTGGGCAGCCCCGGCACGGGAAAAACCCTGCTGGCCAAGGCTGTCGCGGGTGAGGCTGGCGTGCCCTTTTTCAGTATTTCCGGTTCGGAGTTTGTGGAAATGTTCGTGGGGGTGGGCGCGTCGCGGGTACGTGATCTCTTTGAACAGGCAAAACGAACCAGCCCCTGCATTATTTTTGTGGATGAGATCGACGCGGTGGGGCGTCACCGTGGGGCAGGTTTGGGTGGCAGCCATGATGAGCGCGAACAAACCCTCAACCAAATCCTTGTTGAGATGGATGGGTTTGACACCGACACCAACGTGATCGTGGTGGCTGCGACCAACCGCCCAGACATCCTCGACCCGGCCCTAATGCGCCCCGGTCGTTTTGACCGCCGGGTGGTGCTGGATCGCCCCGATGTGAAGGGGCGTGAGGCCATCCTCAAGGTACACACCAGAGGCAAACCCCTTTCGGCCGATGTTGATCTGAACATCCTTTCCAAGACCACCCCCGGCTTTGTGGGCGCTGATCTGGAAAACTTGATGAACGAAGCGGCGATTTTGGCGGCGCGCAAAAACAAAAAATCGATCTCGATGCGCGACTGCGAAGAAGCGATCTATCGGGTGATCCTCGGGCCGGAGCGCAAAAGCCGCGTGATCACCGATGAACAGCGCCGCCTTGTGGCCTACCATGAGGCCGGTCATGCGGTGGTAGGGCACATGCTGCCTAACTGCGATCCGATTCGTAAGATCACCATCGTGCCCCGGGGCATGTCGGGTGGATCAGTCCTTTCTGTGCCCGAAGATGATCTGGGGCCGGAGACCCGCTCCCGAATTAAGGATGCGATTGCACAGGCCCTTGGCGGGCGTGCGGCTGAAGAAGTGGTCTTTGGGGAGATCACCACAGGCGCTGGCGGTGGCAACGGCAGTGACCTGTCCACTGTGACTCGTTATGCCCGTGCGATGGTCACTCGGTTTGGCATGAGTGATGTTTTGGGGCCGATGATCTTTGGGCAAAAAGAGGAGATGATCTTCCTCGGTCGGGAGATCGCCGAACAGCGCGACTACAGCGAAAAAGTGGCCCAGATCATCGACGAAGAAGTGAAAAAGATCGTGGATGAGGCCTACCAGCGAGCGCTGGATATTCTCCGAGACAACCGGGACAAACTGGAGTTGGTTGCAAAGCGCCTTCTTGAAGCTGAAACGGTGGAGTACGAGGAATTTCTCCAGTTGATGGGTGAGACCAGCACCACCCGCCGTAAGCGCCCGGAGATCACCCCCAAGAGCCATGCTCAGCGGGAAAACAACCCGACCACTGGCGGGAACGAAGTCCCGCCTAAGTTGGGGACGGCTGCCAGTCCTGCTTGATGCGGGGAAACCCTCACCCTTTCAGGGGTAGGATTTTAAGGGAGGCAGGTAGCCCACGGTCCGGACGATGCAGGCGTCGTCCCTACGAGGATTTTCGTAGGGACAAGGCCTGCCTTATCCGCCAACCGGGGATCGATCAGGGGTGTTCTTTACAAGTGCCCTCTCTTCAGCCCACAACCCCAAAGAGGGGTAAAAATCTTCTGGAGGACGCAGAAGGCAAGGGTTAACCTGCTGATGCCTCTCAGTTTACGTCCGGGTGAAGGGCAGGTAAAGCCGCTCCCACTCCTGAAGGGCATACCGGTCGGTCATACCCGCGATGTAATCCGCAATTACCCGATGCAGCCCCTTGGACTCGATCTGCGCCTGCACCTCACTGGGAAGTTGACGCGGGTCGTTGAGGTAACACTCAAACATCTCCCGAATGAAGCGTTTGGCCTTGACCGACATCCGCACCACCCGATAGTGATTGTACAGGTTGGCATACAAGAACTGCTTTAGTTCGCGGTTCATGGCGTCCACCTCCGGGCTGTAACCAGTGATCTGGTTGGGCAGCATCTGCACCTCTCGCGGGGATTTGACCCCGGCCTTCGCCAGTGCCGTGCCGGTGGTGGTGATCAAATCGTCGATCAGGGTATTGATCAGGCGGCGGTGCAGCCCATGCCGGGAGACATCATCAAAACGGCTCAGATCAACATGGTTGCCGATCACCGACCAAATTTTCAGATCACGGGTCTGTTCAATCTGGATCATGCCCGCCCGCAGCCCATCATCTAGATCGTGGGCGTTGTAGGCCAGTTCATCAGCCATGTTGGCGATCTGGGCCTCAAGGCTGCCCCGCAGGGCCGGGTCAAAGTCGGCATTATCGCTCTGATCGTAGTCGGTCTCGTGCTTGGCGATGCCTTCGAGCAGTTCAAAAGTCAGGTTCAGCCCATGCCAACCGGGATAACGTTGTTCAAGCTCAGTCACGATCCGGTAGGTTTGAAGGTTGTGATTAAAGCCGCCGTGATCGTGCATCAGTTCGTTCAAAATATCTTCGCCTGCGTGCCCAAAAGGGGAATGTCCTAGATCGTGGGACAGGCAGATGCCCTCCACGAGGTCTTCGTTGGCCCCAAGGGCCCGGGCCAGCGTCCGCCCGATCTGGGCTACTTCCAGTGTATGGGTAAGGCGGGTTCGATAGTAGTCACCTTCGTAGTTCACAAAAACCTGCGTTTTGTATTCGAGCCGACGGAAGGCGGTCGTATGCAGAATCCGATCCCGGTCACGCTGGAAAGCAGTCCGGTTTGGATCCTCCTGCTCTGGGTGGCGGCGGCCCTGACTTTCACCGCTCTTGATGCCGTATGGGGCGAGGATCTGGGCCTCGTGCGCTTCTAAAACTTGACGGGTAATCCGCTTAAAGGTCATCACCTGAACTCCATTTGGTTGGAACGCTCACCCTACTGTTTCTTTTTTTTGTCCCTGCCACCCATACGGGGGATCAACCCGCCCAAGCCGCCGAGAAGGTTAAAAGCGCGGCCTTCGGTGGGGGTTTCGAGATCGCCTTCCCACTTGTTTTTGAGGCGCGCTTCCTGCCACTGGGTATATTTACGAGTGGCTTCGTCAAAGTTTTCCGCAAGCAGGCTTTGATCACCCGTTTTCAGGACGTCGCGCAGCGCAGTGAGCCGTTCCATAAGCGCATCCAGATAGCGCAAGGCGTTATCCCGGTTGTGACCGATCTCCTCTGCGGCACTCTCTGGGTCAATCTGCATCAGGCGGTAAGTGCTTAGGAAAAAGGCTGGGTTGCTTATCCACTGAACATCGCCCCATGCTTTGCTGCCACTAAGCGCCTGAAACAAACCCAATTGAAGCAGCAGGGGCAGGGCTTCGGTTCCGGCGACCATGCCGTCGTGTTCGATGGGGTCTACAAAATGCGCCCGAAGCTGCATGATCTCGGTCAGATCAGTCACCAGTTTAACCGCCTCCGCCGGGCAGTGGGCCGCGGGTGAGATGATCATCGAACCGCCCTCAAAAAGATCGGCCCGAGCGGCATTTGGGGAGTCATCCGGTTCGCCCAGATATTCAGGGTTGATCACGGGTGTCACCCCCACCAGATAGACGGATACTCCCCCATCATCATCACGGCGGAAGTATTTATCGGCCCACTTTAAGGAGGGCTGTTTGAGCGGCGAGGCATCCATGACCACGGCCCCCGGCTTCATGGACTTACCAATGATCTCAAGGGTTTGTTCGGCTTCCCCATAGGGCGGCGCAAAAAAGACCAGATCAGCGCCTTCAACGGCACTTTGAAAGTTGCCCCCTTCATGATCAAGCGCCCCCATTTTGGCGGCCGTGCGCACCCGTCCACTGCTGCGATCACATCCGGTAACCTCAAACTGATGGCGCGCCTCTGGTTTCTGACTCAGCGCCCGAAGCGCCATCCCATAAGAAGTCCCTAGTCTGCCCAAACCCACAACTGACACTTTCACCGTTGCCATAAGCTCATTTCCTCTAATCAATTCAGTTCATCAGCCGCTTGAAGGGCGCTCAACAAGCACTCAAAATGATCCTCAGGGGGGTGCGTCAGATAACCCTGATGGGACTCGATCAGACTCACCACGAGATCATCTGCCCCCGCATCTGCAACCATTTCCGCGCCCCATGCCGGATGTTGAGCGCTGATCACAAAAGGACGCCGCCATCCCCAAGGGGCTTGGGCCTGCCCCCACCGTTTTGCCCGCTGTGGGGTGAAGGCCCGCGCCAAGACCACGATCACCCGCTCCCACAGATAAAAGGGGGCACGGCTCTTGCCCACATCATGGAGCAGGGCCGCCGTGAGTAAAGCGGGCTGATCATACCCTTGTTCCTGCAAAGTGCGAAGAACATTGAGGCTGTGAAGGCGTTCGCCCCGGCGCATCTTCAGAAATAGGGGAAAAAGGGCTGGGGGGAGGGTTCGCTCCGCCAGCCCCAGATCAACCCGCTGGGCCCATGCAAAAAGGGCCCGGATTCCCTGCCGAAAACGCATTATCCCGCCGGCCATCACCCACCCCTTATAAACGTCTTCCAGTGCGCGGGTCAAAGGGATGGATTTCCGAAGTATCAACCCGGAGGCGCACCCGATCCCCTATCCTCAGAGGATTCTCAGCCGAAACCCGGGCCGCCAAACGCTGCTTGGGGGTTTCCACATACAGCAGTTGCATACGCCCCACCGGCTCCGGCTCGATCAACGAGACTTCACCATTGATCTCACCTTCGGGATCGAGGTTTAGGCGCTCCGCCCGAACACCGATGGTGAGTTGGCGTCCTTCGGCGAATCCTCGCACCGGAATCGAGAATCCCTCACCATTTAAGTAACCTTCACTGACCACCCCTTCAAATAGATTCATGGGGGGGTGTCCAAAGAATCCGGCAACCATGATCGAATTGGGATGTGTGTACAGGAAATCGGCCGTACCGACCTGCTCGATCTTACCCTGACTCATGATGGCAATCCGATCACACAGGGCCAGCGCTTCCGACTGATCGTGGGTGACATAGATGCCTGTGATCTTATAGCGGGTGATCAGGCGTTTGATCTCAACCCGTGTTTTGATCCTCAACTTGGCGTCCAGATTGGAGAGCGGTTCATCAAAGAGGAACAATTTAGGGTCGCGGGCGATGCAGCGGGCTACTGCAACCCGCTGGCGTTCCCCGCCGGAGAGCCAACCGGGACGCTTGGCCAGAAGTTGTTTGAACCCGATCCCCATGATACGGGAGATTTCGCGGACTCGTTCGGGAATCTCCGCCTCTCGATGGTGAAGGCGAAAGAAGAAACCCAGATTATCATAACTGGTCATGGTGGGGTAAAGGGCATAGTTCTGAAAGACGATCCCGATGCCCCGATCTCCGGGGGGCACGTCTTTCATGTCTTGACCATCATAGGTGATCATGCCCCCATTCAGGGGGATCAGCCCGGCGATAGCGCGGAGCAAAGTGGACTTGCCACAGCCTGAAGGGCCCAAAATGCCCATCGTCTCACCGTGATGGATCTCGAGGTTGACTCCATCAAGGGCGGACATTCGGGGCGGTTCAGAACTCGCGCCGGGGCGGGAATAAATGCCCTCGCCCGCCCGGCCTTTCACTAACCCTCCAACCACCCCCGCCACAGCTTGTTCCGCAGGGATGTGCACATTCCCAAAAGTGACTTTGACCTCATACAGGTGAATTGCTGCCATGGGGTGATCCTCCTCACCCTTTATCTTAGGCGTTTTTAGGTTTGATCCAAGCCCGGTTCGATCAAGCGATAGGCGCGCAGCACTTCGGCCACACTCCATGCTTGGGCAGCCGCCCCTCGCGGGGTGTGTGGGGCGTCACCGTCAAAAATTTCTGAGATCGAACCGAGGACCGCATCGTTAAGGTGATCGCCCAACGGCTCCAGATAACTTAGGGCAGCTTGAGGATCACGGTAGACCCGATAATGGGCCCCCACAAACACGCCTATCAGCCAACTCCAAACTGTGCCTTGATGATAAGCGCTGTCACGCGCTTTGAGATCGCCCAGATAGTGTCCTGTGTAATCCGGTTCATCGGGGGCGAGGCTGCGCAGCCCGTTGGAGGTGACCAACTGTCGGGCGCAAATATCCACCACCGCCCGCGCTTTGGGATCATCGAGCAGGTCTTCACGCAGGGCCACGGCCAGCAGTTGGTTGGGGCGCAGTGAGGCGTCATCGGTTTTTTCCGGGGTATCGATCACATCATAAAGATACCCACCCGAATGCCAAAAGCGGGCGTTAAAGCTGGCATGAACCCGCGCTGCCATCTTAAGATAGCGGGCCGCATCGGTTTTATGGCCCAGTCGGTTGGCCAAGCCCGCGATCATGGTTAGTGCGCTGTACCACAAGGCATTGATCTCAACGGGTTTGCCTGTGCGGGGGGTGACCACCCAATCATCAATCTTCACGTCCATCCACGTAAGCTGCACTCCTTCTTCGCCAATGTGAAGCAGCCCGTCCGCCGGGTCAACGTGGATACCATAGCGGGTACCCTTCTCGTGCCATTCGATGATGTCCTTGAGGATAGGGTAAAGCTCTGCCCCTAGTTCAGGATCATCCACCAGTGAAAGGTAAGCACGGATGGCCTCAAAGTACCATAGGGTGGCATCGGCGGTGTTGTATTCGGGGGCACTGCCAGTGTCGGGGAACCGGTTGGGCAGCATCCCCTGATCCACAAAGTGGGCAAAGGTGCGCAGCACCTGAGCGGTGATCTCCGGACGGCGGGTGGCGAGGGTCAAACCGGGCAGAGCGATCATGGTATCCCGTCCCCAGTCCGAAAACCAAGGGTAACCCGCGATCACGGTGCTGCCAACCTGACCCTCAATCTGGCGCTCTACAATGAACTGATCGGCAGCGAACACAAGCTGATTGACCCAAAGGGGCGCATCGTCCAGTTCGGCCCGTTCAAGCAGTTCTTGCTGGCGACGGCGTACCAATTCTAACGATTGCACTGGGTCCATGGGGGCGTGTTCATCGGTAGAACACACAAAGGTTAGAGTCTCACCGGGGTGAAGGGTGCGCCGAAAGGTGACAGCCGCAAACAAATCCTCACTGTCGGTCAAACCCCGTTCGGTTTCCTGTGCCAGATGAAATGACCACCACCACTCTTGAAGGGAATCAATTTGATCGGCATCGGCATAAAGATAGTAAGGCAGCGGGGTGAAGTCCTGATCGGCACGACTCAGATCACGGGTGGTGAGGATCGCCGCTTGCAGCCAGTGATCACGCTCCTTGATCTCGATCTGAATGTCGCCCCCGCCTCTGGTATCCTCATGATGATCACGGTAGGTGCAGAGGGGGGTGATTTGAAGGTTGACCGCGCCTTCTCCGCGCACATAATCGTAAGTCACATAGGTGGTGTTATAAGGGTATTGGCTGCTGCTGGCGGGGTGCATCCATAAACGCTGGACGATGCTCACATCGTTGATCACCCATGTCCACGTGGGAATGGCCCCGTCAAGTTGAAACCGTTCCAGATTGCGGTATCCATCGGGCAGGATCACGCCCCCGGCCCACTCATGGGCGCACAGGGGGTGGCGCGTGCCGCCGATCTCGACCCAAGTATCGAGGGCAGCGGTCATTAAATGCCGAACCGCAGGCGGTTGGGTAGCCGCAACCAGAATCCCATGATAACGGCGGGTTCGGGTCATCAGGGGGGTGCCCATGGCGTAACCACCAATACCGTTTGTGACTAACCACTCCCGCCGGAGCGCCGCATTGAGATCGCCAGTGATTTCTCGCCCAAAACGGATCATCTTCAAACCTCGTTATAACCATTTTTAAGAAAAAAAGAGATACGAAGGATTGTTTCCCCTCGTATCCCCCGGTCATGTAGACGCGCTAGAACTGTATTGCTCAGTCGGAATCGGTTTCAGGGTGGGTATCAACAACCGAGTTGTCGCCGCTGAATGGGTTCGAGACATACTTGTCTGCATCCCAATCATTGTGCCAATCTTTACCATTGACCAGATAACGGTACTGGTAATCGCGCCCCAGATCAAGATCAAGGGTCATGGAGAATTTGGTCACCTTCTTTTTGGTATCAACCTTTTTCTCCATCAGCAGGCTGCGCTCGTCCCAGTTATTGAAGTCCCCCACAAGATAGACTTCCTCAGCGCCTTCGATGCCACTAGGAAGTTCGAAGGTCACCTTGCATTTGGTTTTGAGGAATTTCTTCTTGAGCATCATCACCTTCCATACAGTTAGGTATTCCTCTGTTCATTTTATCACAGGCAAAAATGCTTTTCGAGAACCCTCCGGGATCGGGCGCGGAATCCTCCTTGTGCTGGTGGGGGGATTCAAGCCTCTGTGCAAAAAACTTGTATAAACCCTACAAACCGGAGCGTTATGTGCAACTTTCCCAAAGGCTAGGTCGTATTGAGAATTGTAAGAAGAAGTAAATCGATATGAGGTGCTGCTGCCATGTCTGATCGTCCACTGCCTATTGTTGGGATCGCGGCTTACTACTTCATCTTTGGGCTTCTTGCCCTGTTCGGCGGGCTGTTCAACAGTGTCGTGGGGACGCTCGCCTTTTGTTTTGCGCCCGCCCTTGTGCCTCAAGGGATCATCGGGGTGATCACGGGTGTTCTCAACTTGCTGTTGGCGGGCGCGGTCTGGAGTGGCAAAAGCTGGGGGCAGCTTGTGGTGAGCGTTCTGGCAGTCATTGGGATTGTGATCGCCGTTTTGCACGGCGTCTGGCTGTCCCTGATCGTGAATGCGTTGGTGCTGCTCTACATGCAGGGTGCTGAAGCCAAACGGTTCTTTGGTTCCAACTAACAGGGAATACCCCTTGTCCTCCTGTGCCCCCGCTTCTACCGCACGCAGTAGAAGCGGGCAGGGGAGTCCGGATGATAACCCTCCTCCCCTGAGGGAACGTCCTTAACGAACCCCTAAGAGCAGTTCAATGGTGAGCTGATCGAGCTTTTCGTAGGGGAAACCCCGTGCCCCAAGGGCCGCCCGATCAAACTTCTCGGCCCGCAGACGGGCCGCGGTCTCTTTGCTGTACCCCCCCTTGAGGTAACTT
>JACSRJ010000227.1 GCA_014879835.1 Anaerolinea sp. | reverse complement strand
TATCAATCGGTCAAAGTGGGGACGATGATCCCGGACTCGATGAGGGCTAATGTTGGTGAACAGGACAGGGTTTCCCCTCAATCTCCCCACTAATCGCTCAAGTTTCAGGGAAAATGCTTTAGAGGATGCCCCGTGTGCGCAGCAGCTCAAACATGTTTAGATCGGGGGGGTATTTGACCGTCCCAATCCGGGCAGAACCATCCCCTTCACGGCGGTGAAAATCACTGCCAGCAGTCATCCACAGATGATGTTTGTGCGCCTGAAAGCGCAGTTCGGTGATCAACGCTGGAGGGTGATCAGGATAATACACTTCAAGGCCATCCAGTCCCAAGGGCAGCAGTTCCTCCAAAATGGGACGGTAATCGGGATAACGCCCCGGGTGGGCTAAAACCGCTATCCCACCGGCTGCATGAATTGCTTCTAGTGCGGTTTGTGGGGAAAGCCGAAAGTGAGGCATGTAGGCGGGTTGATCGTCGCCGATATAACGATCAAAGGCTTCCTGAAGGGTATTAACCGCCCCCTGCTGGAGCATCGCCCGGGCCACATGCGGTCTGCCCACGGATCCGCCTTTGGCGATCTCCAAGACCCGCTCCACGGAGATCGTGATGCCCAAGGTTGAGAGTTTCTCGACCATCCCCACAACGCGATTCACCCGGGCCTCGCGCAGGGTAGCAAACAACTTCAACATCGCCGGATGGGTGACGTCTAGGAAATAGCCCAGAATGTGCCGATCCAGCTTTTCATCCTCGGCGCTCAGTTCCACCCCCGCGATCACCGTGAGGCGCGTCCCCTGAGCCGCTTGTTGGGCCCGCTGCACGCCCCCGACGGTATCATGATCGGTGAGGGCGATCACGTCCATCTGATTGTCCAGTGCAATCTGGACGACCTCCTCCGGCGCATAAGCGCCATCGGAGGCTGTGCTGTGAAGGTGAAGATCGATTCGTGAGGTCATGCGCCCGAAATGCGAGGTTCCACAATCAGGCGTAGGGCAGTACGCTCCTGTTCCTCAATGGTCACTTCTGTGAAATAGGGGATGCAGATCACATCAATGCCATCATCGGCAAGGTAGCCCCGAGCAATGGCAGCCGCCTTGATCGCCTGATTCACCGCACCAGCCCCAATTGCTTGGACTTCGGCGCGTTTGTGTTCGCGCACCACCCCGGCAATTGCCCCGGCGACGGCGGTTGACCTAGAGCGTGCTGAGACCTTAATAATGTCAACCATGCTAAATGTTCCTTCTGGTTGTCCGCAGTGAGTTCTTATTTTGGTGGTGAGCCCTGATCAAAATACTACCGCGCTGCAAGGTACCATGTGCAGTGTCTCCACCTACCGAAAGTATTCTACCCGATCTTCAAAGTCATTCGCCAATATCATTACTCTCACGATTGCAACCGCGATCACAAGCACATCCTTACAAATCCTTACATTTTCCCTATACTTGCCGGACAATGTGGATCAAGCCTATATGGTATGATGTTTGAAGCGGTAAAGTTTGCGCGCCGTGATCTTTGATTCTTCCTAGTTTCTAGTTATCACCCGCGCACCTAAATTTACGGGTAAATGAGCGCTTTGAGGACGATTTATGCGACACACTTGGCATAACATCCTAGCGATCTTGGATGGGCAAACTGTGCCTATCCGCACGGATCAAAGGACGCAACGTGGGCTGCGCGGGCAGAGTCTGGTGGAAATGACCCTGACCCTGCCGATCTTGCTGCTCATGGTGATGTTCCTTGCGGAACTAGGCCTGATGGCAAACAACTACTTGATCATCATGGACTTGGTGCGCGAGATGGGGCGGCGCGGCTCTACCATGACTCCCACCCTATGGCCCGACAACGAGGCACGTAACTACAACCGCCTCGACTGTGATACCAAACAACCTGACTACTTCAATCTAGAGGACTACCATACTCAGGGACGCAAAGTTCCGCGGGGCAAATCCGTGCTCGACGGCTACGGTTATGCGGTTGGACAGGAAGGCGTCTACAACTACTTTGATGCGGTTGTGTGTCAGGGCATCAAGAGTATGGAACCGCTGCTTTTTGAGGATATGAGCTACTGGGGCAGTGACGGCACCACCGACCCCAACGGTCTCAATTATCAGAAAAACGACATTGTGGTTTCGGCCATTTCCTACACCCAGATGGACTACACCAACGCCGCCAACTTGCTCCCCGCAGGTGGAGCCATTGATCCCGGCGGTATCCTGCCACCCGAAGATGTGTGGATCACCGTCACTGGGCGCTGGCCGCTGGAGAATCGCTACTGCAAAGTGTCCGGTTCCGCCCCGGGCGTTGGGGATAGCCGCGATCCCTTCGACTGGAAGCGCAGTGAATACTACACCTTTTGGAAGAATGCCCCCGCCGCCTTTGACACCGACGAACTCTCTGGGACAGCAGGCACCATGCGCGGCTTGTTAGGTCCGGGCAACTCGCAAGGCATACGTGGTTTTGTGTTCACGGGCAAGTCTGATGCCGGGGATGGCTGCATCGGTTCGCGTTTCCCCGTTCAGGAAGTCGAACGGCGCTTGAATCAGGACTTTAGCACCAATGCCATCGCCAAAAAGGTACGCAGCGGCGGTATGGTCATTGTGGAGTTCTGGTGGCAGCATCAACTGCTCTTTGCCGGCCCGATTTACCACTTGTTTAACCAAGAAGGCTCCCCTGAAGAATCCCAACCGATGTTGTATGTGTTTGGTATCTTCCCCGCCATCGGGGCGGAGCCAACCGCGACACCCGTTCGATAAGAGAGGAGGCAGATGAACTCATGCAAACTGCTCCCAGCACCATGTGGAAATTCTTGAACCGTCGCAGCCGCAACGGTCAATCAATCATCATTGTGGCCATTGCCTTCATCACCCTAATCGCCTTTGTGGGCATCGCGGTTGATGTGGCCCTACTTTTTGTGCGTTACAGCTCGCTGCGGCGGGCGGTGGACGCGGCGGCCATCGCGGCTGCCCAGCAGATTCGTGAAGACACCGACTATGCCACCCTTGCGGCGGTGGCTCAGCAGTTCATCAAACTTCAGGGCAATATTGACCCTGAGACGGTGCGGGTGGAGACCTGTGAAACCGAGATGCATGACCTGATCGAGTCCGATCCGGTCAGTTATCCCAATGCGCAGGCAGCCCTGAATGCGATCCTGCAAAAAATCCCACCCTCGGAACTGTGCAAGCGCGATCCCCAGAAATTGGTGCGGGTCTCGGCGCAGGTGCGATCCCCCACCACTTTCCTCTCGTTGATCGGCTGGCCTTCGGTGCTGCTGGAAGCGAGCGCGGTTTCACAAACCGCGGTCCTTGACGTAGCGCTGGTGATCGATACCTCACTCTCGATGGGCTATGACACCGAGTTTGCGCAGGCTAATTACACCGGAAGCCCCACCAATGTTGAGGCCCTGAAGTCTTTTGTGGAGTTTATGAACCCACTTAACCTTCAGCCCTATTCAGACTCCGGCACCCCCAACTATTCTGGTAAAAACGGCGCGGGGCAAGCCGCTATTCGTTATGAGTGCTGGAGTGCCCCCAATATTCGCGCTGGGCAGGTGGTAGGTGGGGCCAACGGACGTAATGCTAACTATGCGTGGGGCGCCTGCTGCAATGACCCTTCCACCCAGAGCAACCCGGACGGAAGCGAACCTAACCGCACCAATGCGGGTACCAATTACGCTTACGTTGATGCGGAAGGCAAGATTCCCGCCTTTGACGTCAATACCCCGCCCATGTTCCAAACCCCACCAGTGAAGTACGCCCCGGACTTTTATGTGTTTGATGATCCCGGCCAGCCGGAATCAACCATTGCCAAGGATGGGGCCAGTGGACGGGCGCGGGTGGTTAGCGGTGAACCCGATGGCAATTACAGCGACTTACTTTGCCGTCCCTTTAAGGATGTGCGCGATGCGGCCCGACGCTTCATCAAAAAACTGGACTTTGTGCGCGGTGACCGTTTGGTGATGGTCACTTTCAACGCGCAGGTGGCCCAGATCACCCCTCAGGGGCAGTCGATCCCGGTCATCACCGACAAAGACACCGCCATCCGAACCCTGAATGAACGGGTGGGCATCTCGATCAATCCCAGTGGTGCCCAAACCGGTTGTTATGCTTGGGATACTTGGCGGGGCACTGATCCTGCCAACCCCACGCTCTACGGCGTCAACCTACGCAACACCCGCAGTTATTGGAATGTGTCCCAATGCACCGACACCAACATGGGCGGCGGGGTGCGTACCGGACGGGCTTCGATCACTGATCCGGACTGGATTCGGCGCGATTCGGTGTGGGTCATGGTGCTGCTCAGTGACGGTTTCCCCAACCGAACCCCAAACTTCCAAGAACTGGACTCGGAGTTCGGGATTACCGGGATTGCCCGCCCCTCCTTGACGGTGATGCCAGAGGATCAGGCCATCCCATCAGGCAAGACCATTGACGATTTCTGTAACTTTGACAATTATCTGGCTGATCCGGTCAACAGTGTTTACGGAACCAAACCTCACTTGTGTGTGCCCCCCCTGTGGACGGGCGAACCGTGGGGATTGACCTCTGGTGGTGCCAGCCCTTCACCAGTGTGGAGTTTTGGTTTCTGCCCGTGGTATACCTTCTGCAATCAGGATCCCTCTCGATCCCCGGTGCTGCCGGAATGTACTGCAAGTGACACCGCACCAAAATGGTATGATATTGATGACAAATTCGGGCGCGGACGTCCCGGAGGTGGTGACTATCAGGAACCCGTGCAGCCCTACTGTATCGACTGGAACCCCGATTCTCGTCACTTCTGTAAGGATGTGGACGGGATCATCAATCCCATGGGCGCCTACTGTGATGATCGGTACGATCCCGATGATTATCTGCGTGATCAGGCGGACTTCGCGGGGCTTTTGGAATACACCCCCAAGATCAAAGGCAGCTTTATCGCCATGTTCACCATTCTGTTTAACCCCAGCGGAGGCTTTATCAACCTCAACATTCTAGGGGTCAAAGCCCTGCGTTACATCGCCGATGCGGGCGATAACGGGACGATCAACAACCGTCTTCAGGCGTGGTACCGCTTCCAACACAATAAACTGATCAACCCCAAAGACCCGGGCTATAACCCCACCTCACCACTGCCCGGACTACCACAGACAGAAGGTTACTATCCACCCAATACCGATCCGATCTATGATGCCAGCGGGGTGAAGGTCTCTGAAGACCCCTGCGAGGATCTGGACTACAGCAACTATGTTAACCAGACCTCTAACTACTACACCCCCGGCAGTGCCGAATATGAGGCTATGGCAAAAACCGACTGCGGGCAGTATTGGTATGCAGAAAATGTGGCTAAGGTGAATGACGCCTTCACCGAGATCGCTCGGCGTCTGTTCACCCGGCTTTCTCGTTAACACAATGGGGCACACCTCAAAAGGAGGGGGAATGCTGACACTCAGACTCAGCCGACGGCGGCGGACGCCGTCTGGGTTCCCGCCGAAGCGCGCTCGGCGGGGACAAACCTTAGTTGAATTTGCGCTCACTCTCCCGATCTTGCTGATGCTCATCTGGGCGATCATCGAGTTTGGGCGCATCTTCCAAGCTTGGGTGACCATTCAAAATGCGGCGCGAACGGCTGCCCGTTATGCAGTGACGGGGCAGTACAACCAAACGTGGTTTCAAGACATAAACAACCCGTGGACGCCGGACTCCGCTGGAGGTTTCCAAGATGGGCAGGTGCCTACCCTGCCCGTGGATTATGTGGTCACCTACCCCGATGGACAAAAACCCGGCGACGGTGTGCCCTGCACCATCACTGACAGCCGCGGCGCTTTTGTGTATTCAGGCACCTACAAAGGTGGCGACACATGGCGTTTCCCCGGCCCGGATGGGGGTGGTGGGGCTGAGACTGACGAGTATTACTTTGCCTCCCACTGGAATGGGATCAACTGCGAACCCTCTCTGGATGAACACAAATGGCTGCGTCAGGACATCCTGCGATTGATCTCCATGACCGATGCAGCCCGGGTGGGCGCAGCAGGTTTGGCCCTTCAGCCATGGCTGCGTATCCCCGGCACCGGGATCAACACCGAGCCTTATCGTGATGCAACCACCATCCGTGATGCTTCACTGCGGCCGGGCTGGTTCCATGTTTTTGTGTGCAGTTCCCGTCCCTCGCTCACGGACGAAAATCGAATCGATAATGATCTGCCTCGTTACCGGAACAACCGCACCCATGTGACCACCGCCACCAACAAGGCGGATTACGAGATGGACGCGGAAGGCATCCGCCTGTGTACCGTTGAGGAGCAGGTGCCCTTTGGTGGGCAGGACATGAATGCCGTCCGCCCCTATGCCAATCCCGCAGATCGGGTGGGCATCAATCAATATGATCCGGGCGGTCCCGGTGACTTCGTGGAAGTGGTGGTGTACTTTAACCATCCGTTGGTCACGCCCCTTGGTTTTGGGCGCAACGATGGCACTGGGCCTTATATTCAGCTTCAGGCGCGGCGGGTGATGATCAACGAGTCATTCCGTACTGCGCGGGTGCTGGAACTGCCCAGCCAAGGGTTCGCCACTTACGTCCCCACGGTACCTGCGCCTCCGGGAAATACCAACACCCCGACGGTGCGCCCCTCTGAGACACCCGTGCCTTCGCGGACCCCTGTGCCTACCAGCACTGCCACCGCGACCAGCACGCCCGTACCTCAGTGTACGGACATTTCGATTGCGGGCGGTATCGTTCTGGATGGGCAGTATGTAAAAGTTACCTTCACCAATGCCAACTTTGCGCCGGTGTTGATCGAAGCGGTACAAGTGAATTGGTCCGTGACCAATCCCTACACCTCGATCTACCCGTCGGAAATGCGCATTACCACCCAAGGCACCCCGCACTGGGCATACGATGGGGTTTCGACTGCCCCAGCCCCAAACAGCATCTTTAATGACTCGACCGTAGGCTGGATCAATGGTATCGGGCCCGTTTATGCCAACCGCGCCCTCGCTGGCGCACAAGGCAGCCCCACCGGTGTCAATACCACGTGGCAGATGCGTATGGTCAATGGGCCTGCGAATCTGAGCACCCATTACACACCCTCGAACTTTGGGCGCATCAACTTCACCATTGACTTGGGCGCTGGTGGTACCTGCGATATCGGCATTGGTACGCCGCCGGACCCGCCCGAAACCCCAACGCCTCAGGTGTGTACTGATCCCAATCTGTACTCGCTGAGCTTCATCGCCTTCCAGACCTTTGGGGTGGTGCGCTTTAACTTCCGTAACAACGACACCGTGCCGCGGGCGATCACTTCCTTCAACTTCGGTTGGAAGAGCTACTTCCCCAACATGACACTGGCACGTATCGCCGCCAAGGGGTCGTCAGCATTCTCGCCGGATACAGTGGTTATGTGGCAGGCTTCACCGGGAGACGATTCGCCTCCCACAGGGGCCACCCGCACTGATGCTGACTGGGGTTCAGCGCCTGTCTTTGCGCCGGGTGAAACCGGAGCGATCTGGCTGGACTTCGACGGCACCAACGGTAACCTTCAGGCGGAGTATCCCAGCCAAGCCTTTGTCTCCGACTTCAACGGCTCGTATGTGGAACTGAGCGACAGTACCACCTGCCGGGTGAATCTGCCCAATGCGGCCACCCCGGTGGGCACTGCCACCTTCACCCTAACGCCGTCGATTACCCCATCACGGACACCGTCTCTGACCCCGTCCCTGACGCCATCGCGCACCCCGTCAATCACCTTGACCCCGTCACGGACCCTGACGCCGTCGCTGACCCCGTCACGGACGACCACCCTGACCCCGTCACAGACGCTGACGCCATCGCGCACGCCGTCCCTGACCCCGTCGAACACACCAAGCCCGTCACGGACACCGTCACAGACCCCAACGCGGACGATCACCCTAACGCCGTCGCTGACGCTCACAAGGTCGCTGACCCCGTCACGGACCAATACCCTGACGCCCTCACTAACCCCGTCGCGGACCAATACCTTAACGCCGTCGCAGACGCCTACGCTGACACCATCGCGGACGCCCTCACGGACGTTGACGCCATCGACCACCCCGTCGCGGACGCCGACGCTGACCCCGTCCCTGACGCCGTCGCAGACCAATACCCTAACGCCCTCACGGACACCATCAACCACGCCGTCGCGGACGCCGTCGCTGACGCCATCGCGGACGTTGACCTTAACGCCCTCCAACACGCCCACAACCACGCCGTCGCGGACGCCGTCACTGACGCCGTCGAAGACGATTACCCCGTCGCCGACCTTCACGGTGCTGCCGCCGCAGGCAAATCTGGCGATCACCAAGACGACACCGCTGAACATCTACACTGCTGGTCAGCCTGTGGTCTACACGATCACGGTCACCAACATCACATCCAACGTGGTGGTGACCGGGGCGACGGTGGCTGATGCCTTCATCTCTGGGCCCACGCCCTCATCGCAGTCGTGGAGCTGCACCACTACTGGTGGCGCGACCTGCGCAACTGGAACCCGCACCGGCAACCTGAGCGATACGGTCACGATGCCCAGCGGTTCCTCTATCACCTACACCCTGACCGTGATCTTCCCGGTTGACGGGTTGGTCACCAATCAGGCTGTGGTGACACCTCCCGGTGGTGTGACCGACCCGACTCCGGGCAACAACACCGCTAGCAAGAGCATCACCATCCAGCCCATCGGCGGTGGTGACTAGTCAAAACCACTTCACTTCTCGCTCTGTCCCGCAGGGGCAGGGCGGGTGTGAGTGGATGGTTCA
The DNA here is from genome assembly GCA_014879835.1 of Anaerolinea sp. Classification (GTDB taxonomy): domain Bacteria; phylum Chloroflexota; class Anaerolineae; order Aggregatilineales; family UBA2796; genus UBA2796. The sequence continues at coordinate 50,190 of JACSRJ010000227.1, read as the reverse complement.
AGTGAACCCAAAGCCCCCGTCGCCGTAAACTGGTGATGGGGGCTTTTTGCGCACATGGGCATAAGATTCCCCGTCCCATCTCCAAGGTGATTGCACGAACTTTTCATGTCTGGGCGTGCTGAAGCGCCCCCACAAAAGCCCCGGTTTCGTAGGGACGCCGTGGACGGCGTCCGGGTGCCAGCGCCAGATGTTGATGCAATCGCCCTCGCCCCACCACCCACCACATTTCGCATAAAACCCTGATCTTCGGTACGATCTACAGTCTGCGTGGAGCGAGATTCAGCCTGCACCTTCCCTCCACAGGGCATATAGATCGCAGGAGGCATGTACGGTCATGTCACTTCGGAACATTCTGATCATTGCTTTTAACCAAATGCGTACTCAAATGAGCGAACGTGGGGCACTGATCATGACTTTTTTAGTGCCCCTGCTGATGATGACCTTCATCGGCATCGCTACAGGGGGGATGGGAAGCGGTACCCGCACCATTGATGTGATCCGCCCTCAAGATGACCCGATGGCCGATAAATTTGTGGCCCTGCTTCGGGCGGATGGTGCAAAACTGGTCAACAACAGTCCGCATTTTGTGGTGTGTGATCTCAGCAACCGTGAAGCGCAACCAGAGTCATGTGCCCTGAAGGAATACGCGCCAGAATCAACCCCAACCACCATCGGGGAAACACGCCTGAAGGACTCGGTGGTATCGGGCACCATTGTACTCACGGAGCGTTTTGGGGCGGACTTGGAAGCCGGGCTGCAAACCGCGATCAGTGTTCGGGTGCGCGGTAATGATCCCACCTCCGGGCAGGTGATCAGTGGTTATGTGGGCGCGGTCACAGCGCGTCTGGGCGGGGCGGTCACGGCTGCGCGTACCCTCACCAAACGCACCAATGGAGATGAGGACTTTTTTAAGGTTGTTTACGCCAACGCTCAGGCACTTTGGGACAAAGACCCAGTGGTAGTCTCTGAGACTTTCACCACCATCAACGGGGTCAATGCAGGGACAGGTTTTGGGCAAAGCGCTCCCGGCATTGGCGCAATGTTTGTGATGATCAATGCGTTGGTTTTGGTGCAGGTGTTCATCATCGAGCGCAAAAACTGGACCCTTCAGCGGTTGATGACCTTGCCTGTAAGCCGCGCCGAAATTCTGGCTGGAAAGCTCTTTGGGCAGTACCTGATCGGAGTCCTGACCTTTGCGGTGATGCTCATTGTGGGCACGCTTTTTGGGGTACAGTGGGGTGACTGGCTTGGGGTGGTGGTGACAGTGCTGGCCTATACCCTCGCCGTGACCGCGATGGCCCTGATGCTCTCAACCTTCATCCGCACCATCAGTCAAGCAAGCGGAATCGGACTGCTCATCCCGATGGTATTGGCTCCCTTAGGGGGGGCATGGTGGCCGATGGACATTGTGCCTCAGACCATGCAGACGGTGGGTTACATCATCTCTCCGGTAGCGTGGTCACAGCGCGCCTTCAATCAGATGGTCTTTTACGGCGCAACGCTGGTGGATATTCTGCCCGCGGTAGGAGCGCTGCTGCTCTTTTCGGTGGTCTTTTTTGGCATCGGTCTGATGCGCTTCCGGTTGGAGTAATGATCACGTCTAGGACTTACACAGTTGAAGATTGAAGCACCTCTCACCCCCACCGCCTCCACCCCTACACGGGGCAGGGTATGGGGTGGGGTTCTTCTAGGGCAAGTGCGTAACGCCCACACTTCACCATGATGCGTTTATTTCGATGGGTATGGCGGCCCGGTCATCAACCGGGTCGTTTGAGCCACCTCAACCATGTTTTAGTGAATAGGAATCGATCCTTCGTCATGTCCCCTGAATTTAAAGCTGTCCTCTTTGATATGGACGACACGCTGCTCGACTGGTCAGAACGTTCGGCTGACTGGGCGACCTATGAACAAGATCATCTTCGTCAGGTGTATGACTATGTCAGCGCCAATGTTCGCCCCCTGTCCTGCTCCTCAGACGAGTTCTGCCAAGACGTGCGCCGTTTATCCCGGCAATCGTGGATCAACGCGGAGCTTGATCTGCGTGCTCCCTCCTATGGGGATGCCATTTTAGGGGGGTTGGAAAATGCAGGTTTTCGTCGGGATGAGATCGACCTCAATGCCTGCCTAAAAGCCTATGCATGGCAGATTGCGCCGGGCGTGAAGCTGTTCCCCGAAGTCCCCCAAACACTGGCTGAACTGCGGGCCCGAGGCATCGAGATCGGGATGATCACCAACGCCTCTGTGCCGATGTGGATGCGTGATCATGAGTTGGAACAGTGTAATCTGCTTCAGTACTTCGGGGAATGCCGCCTCACCGCCTATGATGTAGGGTATATCAAACCTCATTCAGCGATCTTTTTACGGGCGCTGGAAATTCTCAATCTGAGTCCCGCAGAAGTGGTCTTTGTGGGCGATAATCCGGCCGCGGATGTGGCTGGCGCACAAAAGGTAGGAATGCGGGCCGTACTGCGCAATCTAGGGTACCGTTCGGCGTTGGTCTCGATGGGTGAAATCATTCCCGATGCGGAGATCAACAGTCTTGATGAACTGCTGCCTCTGTTTGATCAGTGGTATTCGGGGTGGCGTGGATAGGTTATGGAAAAACCAGTCACCCATGTTCCTTACCACAACTTGATCCTCACCGGTTATATGGGTTTAGGGCGCACTGCCGTAGGGCGGATTATTGCCGCACGATTAGGGGTCGAATGCCTCGATCTGGATACGGAGATTCAACTGCGTGAGAAAATCTCCCCTGAAGAGGTTCGTAAAGTGTACGGAGAAGGGCGTCTGCGGGGGCTTGAAGATGAGTTATGCCGTGAGTTCTCCTTACGGCGCAGCACGGTGATCATCGTTGGAGGACAAACACTGCTGGAAACCGGAAACCGTGAACGGTTGCTTAACAGCGGCTTTCTGCTTGTCCTCACCTGTGCCCTAAACGAGATTTTGCGCCGGCTTCATGCCAGTCAGGGTGCGCGATTCCACGATCCCAAAGCCCGTGCCGCAGTCCTGTATCAGGTTCGACGTGAACGCCAAATCCATCAACTGCCCGATCTATCCACCCTTGATACCACGCAACTGAGTGTTGAGGAAGTGGCTGCCGCCAGTATCCAATTCTGGTATGATCGGGAAACCGTCAATTGGAAACTTGATAACATCCCCTCAGAGGGGTAGGAAAAGCGCTGTGCTGCTGCTTGATTCAATCCACCCAACACTGCTCAAACGTCTTTGGATGTGGGTATGACCACACGAATCATCAAAGGAAAAAGTTATCAACATCTGCGGCTCAACTTCGCCATGTTTTTGCTGGATTACCTTGTCTTTGGGGTATCCTTCAGCTTAATCGGCGCAACCAGCACCGTTGTCCCCAGTTTTGTGAGCCAGATGACCGATAACAAAATCCTGATCGGCTTTACCGGTTCCATCTATTTGATCTGCTGGTTGGGGCCCCAGATGTTTTTGGCCCAGATTGTCAACCGGGGCACACGCCGAAAGCCCTTCATCCGCCCGATCATTCTCTTTCGGATGACCATCATCATCGCGGCGACCTTGATCGGGATCATGGGGGGGCAAAACCGGGGTTTGACCTTGTTCATCTTCCTCGCTGCCTACGGACTGTTTGCGGCAGGGGATTCGCTCATCACCCTCGCATGGGGCGATATGCTCGGAACCTGTATCCCCGACTATCTACGGGGGACAATGTTTGGGATCGGGCAGTTTGCAACCGCTGTTGGCGCGATCTTCACCAGTGCTCTTGCCCGTTGGGCCCTAAGCGAGTCCGGGCCTGAATTCCCTCTCAATTACGCTTTGCTCTTTGGGGTATCGGGCATCCTCTTTTTGATCGGGGGTATAGGACTATCCCTCCTGCGGGAGGAAAAAAGCGACGAAAGCCTTGAACCGGGGCCTCCGATGCGCGAATACTTTCCCTATTTATGGAAGATCGTTCGTTATGATCGGTACTTCCAGCGGTTTATTGGGGCCCGTCTGCTCATAGATTTAGCCATGATGGCCACCCCTTTTTATGCGGTCTTTGGGATCGGTGTTTTGGGCATCCCCCGTGAAACGATGGTGAGCGACTCAATCATCTTGATCCAGATCGGGACGGTGTGTGCCTCGTTCTTGATGGCATGGCTGTCGCGCCGTTCGGGCAGTCGGGCGGTGCTGATCCTCGCCAGCTTGTGCGTCATGGGCGAATTGAGTTTCGCCCTCGCCAGTGCCCTGACAGGCAGAGGGTCGCTGCTCTACGGCACCTTCATCATGACCGGGGCCTTCCATGCGGTGCTTTTTCCCGCCTACTTCGACTGGGTGATCACCTACGCGCCGCTCTCGCGCCGCCCGATCTATCTTGGATTGACCAACACTTTAGGGGCTTTGGGTAATCTGGGCCCATTCATCGGCGGTACAATCCTCCAGTGGACAGCGCTCCCGGCGATCAGCGGCGCAGGCGCATTCCTTTTGGGAGGGGAGAACGTGATGCGTTTTCAGTATCCCTTGGTGTTTGGTTTAGCTCTCTTTTTTGGGTTTATGGGGTTGATGGCCATTGTCCGTCTACCCGAACCGCGCCGCCGGGAAGAAACTTTGGAAGTCCCTCTGTCCAAGCCCACTCAAGCCTGAGTCATCTGCGCCCCCATACGGTGGTTGGCGAGCGCAGAAGGGCCCGAGTCTGGCTCCTTAACCACCTCTCATTGGCAAGCTGAACGTGGTGGGGGATAATGGTGCGCCGTGATCGGGTGAAGCGCTTGGTAACTTCCATCCCCGGTCACCACCGCATCTGATCTTGGGTGATGGTGCAAGCGCAACACTGGGGACACTATGGTTATGGTGCAGGATCAACGCGAAAAGGACAGCGGCAGCACGGATCGCCCTTTCCTCTCGATCATCATTCCCGCTCTAAACGAGGAGAAACGTCTTCCGGGAAGTTTGGCCAAGATTGATGCCTTCCTCCAAACGCAGCCCTTCACGGCTGAAGTGGTGATTGTGGAGAATGGCAGCAGTGACCGAACCGTGCAAGTGGTGGAGGATTTCCTTCGTGATCATCCATATGTGCGTCTGCTTGCCGGGGAGCCCCGCGGCAAAGGGCGCGCTATCCGACGAGGGATGCTTGCGGCGCGGGGCGAATTTCGCTTTCTGTGTGATGCCGATCTTTCCATGCCCATTGAGGAGGTGCTGAAGTTCATCCCGCCTGCCCTTGATGTTGATCTGGCCATCGGCTCCCGCGAGGCAAAGGGCGCGATTCGTCATGGTGAGCCATTTTATCGGCACTGGATGGGGCGTATTTTTAACTTTCTGGTGCAGGTGATGGCCCTCCCCCGGTTCAATGATACCCAGTGCGGATTTAAGGCCCTTCGAGGAAGTGTCGCCGAGGATATTTTTTCAGTGAGCAAGATCGATGGGATCGGATTTGATGTAGAAGTGATCTATATTGCGCAGAAACGAGGGTACAGCCTCCGCGAAGTGCCTATCAACTGGTATTATGATCCGGACAGTCGGATGCGTCTGGTTCAGGACTCGCTCCATATTGTGACTGAAGTTCTTGAGATTCGTCGCAACTGGCGGCAGGGGGTGTACGCTAAAGCCCAGACCACCCGCTGATCAGGGCCATAACCACAAAGCGCGGTGGGTTCCCCCACATGCCCAATGCAAGGGTTCACAAGTTCAACGCGGTGCCGCCGCCTGCTCATGGAGGAGTTATCCTGTGCCCAATCACCCCAAAGTGGCTATTCATGCCCATCCTGAGGATGGAATCACGACTGCAACCGTTATTCGCGGTGTGTTGTCTTCTCTGGATGTGCGCATTTGGGCAGAGGATGCCAAAGAGTGGGCGCTGAACCTACTTCAGATCGATTATCTAATCGTAGTGGGTTCCAAGGCTGGTCTTGAATCCCCCGAATTTATGGAACTGTGGCGGCGGGCATACGATGAGGGCACAGCCATCTTTCTGTTGCCGCTCGCGGGGTTTGCGCTCAACCGCTTACCCATGTGGGCCCGGGATTCCTATGCTTACCCCAACGATGAGGATGGACTCAAGAAGGTAGCGCGGTTGATGCGCAATCCTTATCCGCGCATCCGTATCCTTGCCGAAGCGCCCCTCTTACCCAATGATTATCTTGAACGCCCTGTCCCGTTGAATCAAGCAAAAGCACACTTGCTCGATCAACGCCGAGTTTGCTTGTACGGCGAACCCGGCAGCGGCAGAACCCTTTTGGCGGCCGCGCTCTGTCGCCAACCGGAGATCAGCGCGGCTGCACGCAACGGGGTGATCTGGATCGAAGTGGGGGCCCGGCGGACGGCGCTCACCCTTTTGACCAACCTTTACCAGCGGTTGACAGTTTCCCAAGAGGCATTTTCGGAGGAACAGGACGCGGTGGCTGCCCTTAATGCCCGACTGCGAGGCAAGCCGGTTCTGATTGTCCTTGATGACGTATTTGAGTGGTCGCAGATCGCGCCCTTTTTAGCCCTCGAAGATCAAGTCCAGCTTGTGATCATCAGTGATCGCGCCTATGAGGCTCTCCCCTCTCTCAAACTGATCGGGATGGAGGCTGATGAAGCGGTGCGGTATCTGAGCAGCGGATTCCCCAATCAAGCTGCACAGGCCGCACGGGTGATCGATTTGAGTGGCAGCCTTCCGGGGGATTTGCGCTTGCTGAAGGGGGTACTGAATGGGCTTGAGCAAAACTGGACCCAACTGGAATCTCTGCTTCTGACAGGAGTTGATCCGATCCTTGCAGCGCTCTCTCGTTTTTCCGAGGACGAGGCTGCCCACTACCGATCCTTGTCGGTGTTTGTGGAAGGGGTCGGTGTGCCATGGTCCAGTGTGAGCGCCTTATGGGGCATGGAGGCGGAGACGCTCTGCCGACGCTTTGAAGCAGCAGGGATGCTCACCATAGACCCGGAGGGAGTGCGTGCGCGTTACCGATTCCCAGTAGAGTCCGTTGATCATCTTCGGCTGTTATCCCATTGGGGCGATCCCTTTGCTTTGCCAGATGGTTATGCCGCTACCTATTATCCTTACCATCAGGAAGCGGCGGGGAAAGCCATAATGCCTCTCCTGCGCGATTTAGGCTGGATGCGGGCCCGTCTGGCAAAGGCCGAAGTCCCCATGATTCTGAAGGATTACGACCGCCCCGAACTGCTTGGACTGTATCAGACGCTAAAAAACGCACTCCCGCAGATCGTGCAAGAACCGCGTCAGATTCTGACCGCATTGGCCGGGCTTGCTGAGGGTCAATTTGAGGACATAAAGGCACAGGTTGAAGCCGTTACCGATGAATATTGGCTTGCCCCGGTGGGGACGGTCTCACGCCCAGTTGAATCAGCACTACGCTTGACCCTCAAAGGGCATCGAGACTTCATTGGTGGTCTGGTGATGCTGCCAGATGGTCAAACTTTGGTCTCAGCCTCCGAAGATGGCACGATGCGGGTATGGAATACCCAGCGTGGGTTGTGGGTGCGCACCCTTGGAGGACACACCGAAGCGGTCAACCACTTGGCGCTCTCACCCGATGGGCGCTGGATTGCCTCCGCCTCCGACGATTACATGATCATGCTTTGGGATACCGAGACATGGAAAGTTCAGCGTATTTTTCGAGGGCATACCAATTTTGTGAGCCGGGTCGCTTTCACCCCTGATGGGGCTCGTCTGCTTTCGGTATCACGGGATCATACCGTCCGCCTTTGGGATGTATATTCGGAGGAGCAGATCGCCCTGTTTGAAGGCCATAATGAGTGGGTGATCTCATTGGCTGTATCCCCTGATGGCCGCTTCGCGGCCACAGCCTCGATCAACAATGTGATGCTCTTGTGGAATTTGACCGAGTTACGGCTAGAAAGACCCCTTTCGGACTTTAGCCAGAACTTTATCGCCAATCTAGACTTCCCTCAATTCTCGTCGTGGTTGTTCACCCATTCGCCCAATACCTCTGGTAAGGGGCACCGTGATTATCCCCACGATCTCAAGTTCCTACCTGACGGTCGTTTGGTCTCCGCTGACGAATCGGTGAAGTTGTGGAGCATCCCGGATGGACTGGAACTATTCACCATACCCACAGGGGCGCTGTCTATTCAACGAATTCAGATCAGCCGCGACGGTAAGCGGGTGTTCACAGCGATGGGACGGTTGATCTCCGTGTGGGAGATCGATGATGGGAGCGGAAATGGGCGGTTACTCAAAAGTTACGCTGAACACACCGACGAGGTGACCTCACTAACCCTTTCACCGGACGAGAAACGCCTCATCTCTGGGGCAAAAGATAAAACTATCCGCATCTGGGACTTGACTCAAGAAACGCTGCCAGTGGTTGCCCACACAGCCAGCATCGCTGATTTGATCAGGTCTGGTGAGCGGTTAATCTCATCAGGACACGATGGGATTGTGAAGGTGTGGGATCTGCGCCGAGGAGAACTGCTGCATACCTTGGGCGGACATGCAGGGCGCTTTGTGGCCATTGGAGCGGCGGGCACAACACTAGTCACAGCGGCCCACGAATCCGCCCACAGTGATTATCAGGTGTGGGATTTGGAGTCGGGGCGTAATCTAGCCGCCTTCGCAGGGGTCAAGTATGAATGGGTGGACGAACTGTCTGTGACCTCCGATGAACGATATGCAGTTATGGGCAGAATTGACGGCGATGTTCTGCTTCAGTGGGGGCTGAATCCCCTTGAGGAACGCCAACCTTTTGAGGATGTGATCCAGCAGGTGACGGGCCTTGCGATCTCCCCCGATAACAGCCTCGTGGCCGCCTCTACCTATAAAAATCGGGTGCTGCGGGTGTATCGTATGGATACCCGGCAGGTAGTCTTCTCGGCTGAACAGACAGAGCCAATCTACTTCACCTCCGTGAGTTTCAGCCCGGATCAGCGTTGGTTGGCAGCAGGCACCAACGGCGGCAGCATCGAGTGTTACCAACTCCCGGATTTTGACCTGCGCCATACGCTGCTCACACCTCAGCGGTACGTGAGCAGGTTGCTCTTCATTGATACGCAGCGTTTTTTGACCTACTCCGGCGACGGTTATATCCGGGTGTGGGATGTGGTCGAAGGTGGGCTTGTCCAGACCCTTGATGCCCATGACAAAGAGGTGCGCAAAGCCCATGTTGAAGGTGAGCGGTTGCTTTCTCTGAGCACCCGTGAAGCCAAACTATGGCGTCTCCGGGGTAAAGCGTTCGAGCTGCTGGCTCGTTATGTCAGTGCCGATAAGCTCCACTATGCCGTTCTCAGTGCGGATGGGTCTCGCTTTGCGGTAGGCGGCGAGAGTGGGCAACTCCGCATTTTGGAACTGCGCGGAAGGCAGGGCTAAGAAACTATTTGAGAAGTCACCTTTCGATGATTAACCTCATCCCCCCTTTCCCCCCTTCTCCAGTTTGGAGAAGGGGGGGATAAGGTTCTTGAGGGGGCATTCCCCTCAACCTTCCCCTTTTGATAAATAGGGGGCAAATAGGTTCAATCTGCGTAAATCCCGGCCTTTTCAATCGGTCTCTAAAACCACGGCTGAGCGGAACCCCCACGATTCAGATTGGATCGCGGGCCTTATCCACCCCCTTGAACCCCGCCAACGCGGACCGCTCGAACGCTTCTCAGCTACCCTTCCATAACACAACCCTCACGTGCTGCCCCATTTCCTGACAAAAGTTCTTGAGGGGGACTCTTTTTTGAGAGTTTTTTAACCAGACATATACTAGATATGAACCTTTCAGAAACAGGAAGGCAAGGATGACCTCCGATCTACGCGCCCCCAAGAAGATTTTCATCTCCTATGCCCGCAGTGACGGTGAGGTGTTTGCCATTAGCCTCCGAAAGCGCTTGGAGGGTGAAGGACTGACAGTCTGGCAAGATCGCACTAGTATTGAGGCTGGTCTAAACTTCTGGTCGGAGATCGAGAAGGCGATCCATCAGGCAGATTTTCTGATCCTTGTGGCCACCCCGGCAGCACAGCGTTCGGAGTATATGCGTAAGGAATGGGAACTGGCCAAAACAGACGGAGTGCGGGTGATTCCGGTCATTGGCGCGCCCGGTGTTGATTTCTCCCAAATGCCCCGCTGGATGCGTGACTCCAATTTTATCGATGTGTATCACCCCGATCAGTGGGAAACCCTGCTTCAAACTTTACGGCTGCCCATCGAAAAGATCGCCTGCCCCAATATGGCCGAGGAACTGCCCCCAGATTATGTCCCACGCCCAGAGGTGATGCGGGAGTTGATCAGCCTGTTGGTTGATCCTCAGCAGGGGGATCGCATTGCCCTTACAGCAGCGCTCCGTGGGACGGGGGGATTTGGAAAAACCATCCTCGCCCGCGCCCTGTGCCATGATAGTCAAGTTCGGCAGCACTTTCACGAAGGTATCTTGTGGATCACGCTGGGTGAAAACCCCGATCTGGTGGGCAGGCTCGAAGATCTGATCTGCATCCTAAGTGGCAAACGCAGCGGTTTTACGACTGTAGAAGCAGCCCGAACGCGCTTCGCGGAGCTGATCAAAAACCGCTATATCCTGCTGGTCATTGACGATGTGTGGCAGGAATCCGATGCCGCACCCTTTTTGCAAGGGGGGGCTCACTGTACCCGATTGATCACCACCCGCAACGAAGAGACCCTTCCGCCGGGCACAAAACAGATCAAAGTTCCCGTCATGCAGCGTGAGGAGGGGGTGAGCCTTCTGAGCTTCGGGCTGCCGTCCCACAGAGACCGAGAGGAACTCTATGGGCTGGCCAAACGTTTGGGATACTGGCCCCTCTTGTTGAAGTTGGTGAATGGGGTGCTGCGGGATCGATCCGCGGCGGTGGGGCTGCCCGCAGCACTAGAATTTGTCAACCAGACCCTTTCTGAGGAAGGGCTGACCGCTTTTGATCCCCGTAAAACGATGGTGCGTGATCTTGCTGTAGAAGCGACTCTGCGGGTCAGTCTCAAACAGTTAAGCGACGATCAGCAGAAGCGTTATGCGGAGCTGTCGATCTTTCCTGAAGATGTTGAGATACCACTCGCCATCTTGGAAAAGCTGTGGGGCATCACCAGCGGCATGAAACCCAAACAAGTTGAGAAATTGTGCGAACGCCTTGATGATCTTTCGCTGCTTCTTAAATATGATCGCAAAGCACGGGTGATCCGTCTGCATGACGTGATTCGTGAGTACCTCCAAAAACCACCCAAAGTAGATTTAGTAGAGACACATAAGCGCTTACTTGATGCGGTTCGCCCACCACGCTGGGCGGAACTACCCAACACCCCGCGTTACCTGTGGGAGCATCTAACCTATCACTTAATTCAGGCTGGGCGGGGTGCAGAAGTGGTGGAGATGGTCAAAGATTTGTACTACCTCACCCGGAAAACTTCGCTTTTGGGAAGCTATAGTGCGGAAAATGACCTCCGACAGGCAGCCATAATTGCCCCTAATGACAAGATGATTACCCTTCTACGTCGCAGTTTCACTGCTTCAGCCCATCTCTATGGGACGATCACCCTCCACAAGGATATTGGGGGGACGCTGCACAGCCGGATTCAGCACCTTACCGAACTGCGGACAATCGTCGACAAATTGGCTGCGGATCTGTCCCACCCCTTTTTGACCGTGCACCACGCGCCCCCTGATCTGGCCCGACAAGGGTTGGTGCGTGCCCTCAGTGGGCATCGGGATGTGGTGAATGCGTGTGGGATAGCATCCGATGGCAAGTTTGTGGTTTCGGCTTCATCTGACCGAACCCTCAAGGTATGGGACCCCGTGACTGGCAAGGTGCGTCAAACCCTCAGCGGGCACAAAAGCGCAGTGTTAAGCTGCGTTGTGTTTCGGGCAGCACGCGCTGAAGACCTGATCGTCTCCGGTTCCGCCGACAAGACACTCCGAATCTGGGGTGCGCACAATGGTATCACCTACCGCACCTTAGAAGGGCATCAGGGCGCAGTCAAGAGCTGCGCGGTCACGCCTGACGGCACCCTGATTGTGTCTGCATCGGCTGATAAAACAGTGCGAATCTGGGATGCAGTCAAGGGTACCCAACTGCATCTTCTCAAGGGGCATCAAAAGGCGGTGAACGCCTGCGCTGTTAGTTCGGATGGAAAGTGGGCTGCTTCTGCCTCCGATGATGGCACTTTACGTCTTTGGAACCTTTCCAATGGGGCTATGGTTCGCACCTTCGATGGACATGACGATCCTATCACCTGCTGCGCCTTCAGCCCTAACGGGCAAAATTTGCTCTCCGGCGCTGAGGATGGTACAGTGCGTGTCTGGGATGTGCATACCGGTGCGGAAAAACAAGTCATCAAGGCCCACTCGGAGGCGGTTCAGGCGTGTGCCTACAGTGCCAATGGTTCTCTGATCCTGTCCGCTTCGCTAGATCAGACAGTGCGCACATGGCACGCAACCACCGGGGCCCATTGCACCCGCCACGTAGGACATACCGGCGGGGTGATGGGCTGTGTCTTTTTCCCTGATGGTAAGGCCTTTATCTCCGCTTCGGAGGATACCTCACTTAGGTTATGGGTGATTCAAAGCGGTGGTGAGCGGCTGATCCAAAATGGGCATACGGGCGATGTCACTGACTGCGCCATCAGCCCAGATGGGAAGTATGCACTTTCAACCTCAACCGATCACACCCTGCGCTTGTGGGAAGTGGAGAGCGGAAGAGAAATACGCACCCTCTCCGGGCATACCACCGCCGTTAGGGCTTGTGCGATCAGTCCAGATGGAACCCGAGCGCTCTCTGGTGCCGATGATGGCAGCTTGATCCTATGGGATCTGTCCAACGGCACCTCAATCCGCACCTTGAACGCGCACACCAGTTGGGTGCGGGCCTGCGCTTTCAGCCCTCAAGGGGATCTGATTATTTCTTGTGGTGACGACAATAAACTCAAAGTGTGGGAGGCCGATACGGGGAAACTGAGCCACACACTGCCCGGCCATAAAGACTGGGTCACTGACTGCGCTTTTAGTCCTACTGGGGATAGTTTTGTCTCGGCTTCTAAAGACAAAACGGTCATCTTGTGGAACGCCAACACGGGCGCGGAGATAAAACCTTTTAAGGGGCACTCTGCACCCGTGATGGGAGTCAAATTCACCCCGGATGGCAAAACGATCATCGCTGCTGCCAAGGCGGATCTGCGATTTTGGGAGATCGTTAGTGGAACCTTCAAGGATGTCCGTGCGGCCCACAGCGGGCACATTTCTGACTTCACCATAAGCGCTGATGGGAAACATGTGGTCACAGTCGCTCAGGACAACTGCATTAAACTGTGGGAGCTACGCAGCGGTGAATATGTCGAATGTGCGGCTTTGTATGTTGATTCGCCCCTTAACGCCTGTGCCTTCAACCCTGATGGGGTTCATCTAGTAGCAGTGGGTGGCCGGGGGGTGTACTTCTTGAAAGTGGTGAACTAGGTCAACTCCTATAGCATGGTGTCCAGTTCTCGGGTGAGGTCAGGGGCGTCTGTGTGCGCCCGTCTGGGGTAAGGATGGGAACCTCGCTCCTGATCCCAGATCAAACCATGATCCCGCCCCAACCCGCGCAATCCACTGTCCGCTTCATTCGGGAATCATTGAGATTGTATAAACACAGTATCAAAATCCTATTGACGCGGTATTCGTTTTGTTTTATTCTGTGAACAGTAGTATTTGCTGGATAACTGGATGACCGCCTATGCTCCTCTGACCCATGCATGGACGGGGGAGTTTTTGTTCCTGTTACCCTGACGATCTGGTACTGGACAGGCTTTTACACAGAAATAAACGGCGCACCGCCGCCGACAGTGTTTTTAGTGTATGGAGAAAGGACAATTGCTAAACCCATGATCAACCAAGTTCTGATTGAGCGACAAAATGATGAGGGCTTCAACCCCATTGACGATATTACCGATGTGATTGTGGAGCTGGAGGACGGTGCAGTCTGGTCGGCCTCGTTTGCGACCATTTCCTACCTTCAGCGCCAAATGTTCCTCAGCCACGAGGTCGCATCGGATTCGCCCAACATGCCTCCAGTGCGTTTTGTGGCGCTGGAAACCCCCCATGTGATCATCGAGAACCTCAACCCGGACACGATTGAGGATGTGATCGATAACTTGATGACACTAGGCACTTTTGAGAGCGTCTTTTTCCCGTGCGAGGATGAATTTTTTCTGGAGACTATGAAAGGTTAACCACATGACTGACCCTGATACCGGCGAGACGGGCACTCAGACCCTCACTCGTCTGGGCGTTTGATGGCTGATCGGGAACTGAACAGCCGCAACGCCCCTTGTTTGTGGCATTTTCAGTTCCATTCGTAATGACAGCGCGGTACAATCGCCGCTGCTGATCGTTGTGTGAATCGTTCAGCCATCAACCACTATTGGGAGCCATCATGTCCGAAGGTTACGTAGGTAGCAAACTCTACCGCATCCGCCATTCCTGCGCTCATATCATGGCGCAAGCCGTCCTTGAATACTTCCCCGAAGCACGCATTGCTATCGGCCCGCCTATTGAAGATGGGTTTTATTATGATTTTGGGCTGCCTCGTCCTCTGACGGAAGATGATCTCGCCCAGATCGAAGCCCGGATGAAAGCGATCATCAAAGCCAAAGTGCCTTTCACGCGCCGCGAAGTAAGCGCCGCTGAGGCCCGTCAGATCTTCGCCAGCCAGCCCTTCAAACTCGAACTGATCGACGGGCTGGAGAAGGGTGGTATGGATGAGTACGGCAATAAGACGGCCGAAGCCCCGGTGATCAGCACGTATCGTCAGGATACGTTTGAAGACTTATGCCGCGGCCCGCATGTGGAGAACTCCCGCGAGATCGACCCCAGCGCCATCAAGTTGATGAGTGTGGCTGGCGCATACTGGCGGGGTGACGCAGAGCGTGAACAGCTTCAACGCATTTACGGCACGGCCTTTGAATCCAAAGCGGAGCTTGAGGACTATCTGCGCCGCCTTGAGGAAGCCAAAGCCCGCGATCATCGTAAACTGGGCGTAGAGTTGGGTTTGTTCACGTTCAGTTCGTTGGTGGGCAAGGGGCTGCCCTTGTGGAAGCCCAAAGGCGCGATCCTGCGCGATACGCTGGAGCGTTTCCTGCGTCAGGCGCAGCTTGATGCGGGGTATTTGCCCGTGGTCACGCCCCATATCGGCAAACTTGACCTGTACCATACGTCCGGGCACTACGAGAAGTACAACGACAGCATGTACAAGCCCATCGATGTGGATGGTGAGGAATTCATGCTCAAGCCCATGAACTGCCCCCACCACATCGAAATCTACAAGAGCGAGCCGCGCAGCTTCCGCGATCTGCCTCTACGGCTGGCCGAGTTTGGCACGGTGTACCGTTATGAACAGAGCGGTGAACTAACGGGACTGACGCGGGTGCGGGGCTTCACGGTCGATGACGCCCATCTTTTTGTCAGCCCGGAGCAGCTTGAGGAAGAATTCATCGCGGTCGTGAAGCTGATCCAGTACATCTTTGAGGTCATGGGCTTCACGGACTTCCGGGCGCGGGTGGGCACGCGAGACCCACTTAAGGACAAGTATGTGGGCGACCCGGCCCTGTGGGATCAGGCCACGAAAGCGATCATCGACGCCGCCGATAAAGTTGGCTTGAACTACTTTGTGGCTGAAGGTGAAGCGGCTTTTTACGGGCCCAAACTTGACTTCATCTTCCGTGACGTACTCAAGCGCGAGTGGCAGCTTGGCACGGTTCAGGTGGATTACAACCTGCCTCAGCGGTTCCAATTGGAATATATGGGCAGCGACAATCAGCCGCACCGCCCGATCATGATTCACCGTGCGCCCTTTGGCAGTATGGAGCGCTTTGTGGGCATCCTGATCGAACACTTCGCTGGGGCATTCCCGGTGTGGTTGGCTCCCCTTCAGGCAGTCCTGATCCCGGTTGCGGATCGCCATGTGGAGTACCTTCAAGGGGTGGCAAAGCGGCTGCGGGCGGTAGGGCTGCGCGTTCAGGTGGATGACGGCAAAGAGCGCATGAACAACAAGATTCGCCTGTGGCAAGGGCAAAAAGTGCCCTATATGCTGGTCGCTGGAGATCGAGACGCGGAAGCGGGCGCGGTCTCGGTGCGGCTGCGCACGAATGAGGACTTGGGCGCGATGCCCGTTGAGGACTTCATCAACAAAGTGCGCGCTATCGTGGAGAACAAGTCACAGGCGCTGGTCTAAGTGTCTTTCCACCCTCACCCCGCCACTGCTGCACGGTAGCGGGGCAGCAGCGGAGTGAGGGTGTGTAAACGGTGGGCATGGTGCGCCATGCCCCTACCGGGGGAGATGAGGGCATCCCCCCTACAGAATCTGCTTCGTAGGGGCAGCCCCATGTGGCTGCCCGGTATTTTGTCTGCACGCGCCGGGCGACCATGTGGGGTCGCCCCTACAGCAAATGTGCTTTTGTTGAGGGCTTTCCCCTCAAATGCCCCGCTAACAGCTCAATTTTTCAGGGAAAATGCTTCACGTCGCAGCCATAAGCCGCTCCAACCGGGGCAGATAAGCCTCATCCTCAAGGGGATCATAGCCGGGACGCAGCCTCCGGTTGAGGAAGTGGGCGATCACTTCTGGTTTGAGGCTGTTTATGCCCTCGTTCAGTTCCCACTCCGCTTCAAGGATCAGCAGCCCGGCCTGCGCCCCCACCCCGATCTGTTCGATGGCCCGGCGGGCATGAGCCTCCGCGTAACGGGGTGTACCCACCAAAAGCCGTTCGAGCAGCACTTCAGTACGGCGCAGCGAGTCCGTGACCAGTGCGGCTTCATCCTTGAGCTGAACCACCGCCGCCAGCGCCTGCCCCATAGCGGTTTTGAAGGGCGCAAAGAGGTGATAGCGCCCCAGATCACGCAGCACCTGAAGGGCCAGCACGTTGTGGGTTCCCTCCCAACTCTCATAGACCACTGCATCACGGTAGAGCCGGGGCAAAACGCTGAAGGACTCGATAGCCCCGTTGCCCCCCAGCACCTCGATGGCCCGATGCACCATCTCGGTCATGCGGATGCTGGTCAGATACTTGTTGACGTTCACCAGCAGGCGATAGATCGCGCTGGTGTCCTCCCCGCCCTGTCCGGTCTCAAGCTGATCCAAAAGATGCGCCAGATAGAAGGTAGAAGCTACCGCGGCCTGTGTCTCGCTCAGGATGTCCGCAACCGCTTCCTGCACCAGTGGGTAAGCGGCGATGGTGCCCCCGAAGGCTTCACGGTGGCAGGCGTAGGTGGAGGCTTCCACATAAGCGCGGCGCATCCCCCCCGTGCAGCCAATGGCGTTCATCAGCCGTGAGGTGTTCAGCACCAGTTCTACCACGTTTTTGAAACCCCGATCCAAGGACCCCAAGGGATAGGCGACCGCATCCTGAAAATCAAGTTCAGCGCTGGCGAGGGTGCGGGTGCCCAGTTTATCCTTCAGGCGGCGGATAAAAAAGCCGTTGAGAGTCCCATCTTCCAACCGGCGCGGCACCAAAAACAACCCTAAACCCCGTGTGCCCTCGGCGGCCCCCACCGGACGCGCTGTCATCAAAAACTGCTCGGCGTTCACGTTGGAGCAAAACCACTTTTCACCGTTGAGCCGCCATGTGCCATCGACCGCTTCGCTTGCGGTGACCGCATTTGCGCCCACATCGCTGCCCCCCTGAACTTCGGTCAAAAACTGGGCCCCGTGCTGCATCTGGTCAAAATCAGGGTTGAGCAGGGGCGGCAGGAATTTGGCTTTGAGCGCGTCACTGCCCACCTGCTGCAAAACCCGGATCAGGCCAGAGGTGCAGGCAAGCGAACACATATGACCGCCCTCGCCGTTTTGGGCCAGCAGATAATACAAACCCAGTTGAGCCACGGTGTTGCCCGGCTCCGCCTGCGCCGCCATCAAGCCGGACTGCCACACCAAGCGCCCAATCCGTTCATGGTTGGGGTGAAAGATGATGGACTCAAGGCGCTCCCCGATACCTGACCAGCGTTCTAGGCGGGGATGACTGCCGATCTGATCTTCGAGACGGGCGGCCTCGTTGATGGTGGTGGCGCACACCTCGCCAAACTGGATAAAACGCGCCTCCCACGCGGGGTAGCGGGGACCCAGATAACGGCGCAAAACAACCTGAAGGTTGAGGTCGGCGCTGAAGAAGTTGGTCGGTTTGCTCTTTTCCCACTGCGCAAGCTGTGAGCGCCCTCGGGTGGCTGCGGTGGGCTTTGGGTGATTCATCATGAGGGGAATCCTTTTAAATATTCTTGATCCAGAGGACTTACGGAATTAGCTCCTTTTATTTGGTATTTTACAGAAGGAATAAGTTGAGGGAAAAACCGCTGCCACAGCCTTTAGCCTTTTCTCAGTCCCCGCATCGGTTGGATGCCCAAAATCCACACAGCAGGGTTGCTTCGTCAGGCAGTCTTGTATTTTTATGCTCCGCATTTGCTTTATTGTGCGCCGAAATCAGTGGGCTTATAATCGTTTCTACTCATGTGCCGCCCATAGGTGGAAAGCAATCAAAAAACATCATTATTCCCTGAAGAGGATGCTGCCCAGCAGCATTCGAGGCTGCTTTGTATCCCGTCTAGATTCGTATAGACAACGACTGGGAGGTTCACAATGCCGCAACTTTTTGGTTTTAACAAGGTGGCGATTCGAGGGCCAAAGCCGCTGCCATTCATCGGCACCATAGGAAGCCTCTACAAACTGCTGAATGATCCTGTAGATGTGGTGATGAGTCTGCGCAGTCGGGGCGAAGAAGTGGTCACCTTGATGGATCAAAACCCCGCCGTTATCTTCGTATTTGGGTCGGAACGCAACCGCGAAGTCCTCTCACAGCCCGCAGTATTTAGACATGATGAAGATCTGATCAAGGCCCCTCCAGAGACCGCCATGGGCAAGATGCGCTTTGGTATGGTCGTCATTAACGGTGACCTGCATAAACGCCATCGTAAACTGATGCAGCCCGCTTTCCAGAAGAGCGCCTTGGACAGTTATGCCCCAAATATTGTGGCCACAACGCGGGTGATGCTCGAACAGTGGAAGATTGGTGAGGTAAGCATGGTCGATGATCTCTGTCGAGAGACCGTGCTGGCCATGACGATGAAATGCTTTTATGGGCTGGATATCGGCAAAGACGCGCACGAATTGGGACATTTAGCAGCGGAGTGGGGCAAGACCCTTGTCGCGCCTTCTACCATTCTCTTGCCGTTTAACATCCCGGGATTGGGCTACTGGAAATCGCTAAAACTTGGCGAGTCTGTGGTAGCTTACCTGAGCGCTATCATTGAGAACAAGCGCCAAAAAGGGAACGAGCAAAAAGATGTGATGTGGTCGATCATGAATGCCCGTGATGATGAGGGCAAGCCCCTCACTGAGGATGAACTCATCGCGCAGAGTGCGGCGCTGTTTTTTGCAGGGCATGAAACAACTGCGGTTACCCTTGCTTGGACTTTGTTTCTTCTAGAACGACACCCAGCCATTCATGCCGCCCTCATGGCTGAGATTGATACGATCCTTGGCGGGCGTGATCCGGAAGTTGAGGATATTCAGCGTATGGAACTGCTCAACCGGGTGATCAAAGAGTCAATGCGTATTTTCCCCGCCGTCCCATTTTTGTTTATGCGTGTGTGTGCCGAAGATGCCACTGTCGGCGGGTTTGGAGTCCCCAAGGGCAGTAATGTAATGATTAGCCCACTGGCGGCCCATCATGATCCAGTTCGCTTTCCCGAACCGAAACGTTTTATGCCCAACCGCTGGATCGATATGACCCCATCCCTCTACGAATATATGCCCTTTGGCGCTGGGGCACGCGCCTGCATTGGTATGCTCTTCGCAGAACGCGCCTTGCGCCTGATGCTGCCCATGGTATTACAGCGTTTCCGTTTTTCAATGGCCGCGGGCACACGGATTGATCGCCTGACTCGCGGCAATATCCTGCACCCTCGGCGTGGGCTGCCAATGCGAATCGAGGCGGCTTCGGCATCGGCGCCACAACCGGCTCCAATCACGGGTGATATTCACCAATTGCTGGAATATTGAGGATGCAAGAGCCAACGAAATTTGCAGGGGGGCGCGGGTGAAGGGAAGCTGAAGAGTCCTGATCTAGGGTGCGCATTTTTGATTCACTCTACCTTGACACCCTTGTTTTGCCTGTTATAATGCCCCTAACTGCCCCGGAGAGCGAATGCCGGGTTGTTTCTTTGCATGGATTAGGTAAGGAGAACCATCGTGGGTCCGCTCCCGAAGCGCAAATTGTCAAAGACGAGCAAACGTACCCGCCGTAACCATGATAAGCTCACGCTGCCGCATTTGGTCGCGTGCCCGAACTGCGGCGAATACACTCTTGCACACCGGGTCTGCAAAAACTGCGGTTATTACAAGGGTGAGCAGGTGATTGAGGTATCTCAGGAATAACTTGATCAACAGCTTCATACAGCCCCACTCTGAATCTTCAGAATGGGGCTTTTTTGTTGCTGTTGAGGCGTTGGCTTGCCGAAACCTTCAGGGATTTTCTCCACTTTCCGTTGCATCGAGGTGCTGGAACGACCTCCCCCTCAAGGCCGAGTACAGGGGGAATGCCCACCAAGCGGGCTTAGGCGATCCCATGCGGGTTGGGGCACAAGGGGGTACACTTGAGAAATGGCTTGCCAATGCCAAGACCTGCCCAAACATCCGCAGTCATTTATGGAGGTGGGCTTGAATTCGTACCTTTTTCAGGGCAAATTGATGCACAGCCGTCGCGCTGAAGTGAACCACCATTTTGTGTACAGCGTGTTTATGGTCTTGCTCGATCTTGATGATCTGCCCTTTATGGACACCCAGATCCCGGGGTTTGGTTATAACCGTCGCGCCCTGACCGCGATCTGTGATCAGGATCATCTGCCTGACCCAGAGGGCAAGCGCGTCCCTCTGAAGCAGATGGTGATCGCCCATTATGCCCAAGCGGGAATCGACTTGGGGAAGAATCCCAAAATCTACATGCTTACCAACCCGCGCATGTTTGGGTACGTCTTTAACCCCATCACTGTCTATTACGCTTATCGTGTTTCAGGGGAGTTTGTGGGCATCCTCGCAGAGGTGAACAACACGCATGGAGAACAGCACCCCTATGTGATGCACTCCGGTACGGAAATCCCCCTCAAACGGGCTGAAGAGAACCAATTAAACATGCGTCGCTACTTTGCCCCCAAAGTCTTTTATGTTTCACCCTTCATCCCCCAGAATGCCACTTATGAGATGTCTATCACCCCGGTGGGCGAAAAGATGATCGTTCATCTAGACGAATATTGGGATGATAAACGTCAATTTCAGGCCCGCTTATGGGGTACTATTCGTCCCCTAACCAAAGACACCCTGCGCGGGGCCATCCTTCGTTACCCCCTGATGACCCTCAAGGTTATTGGGGCCATCCATTGGGAAGGGTTAAAACTGCTGCGCAAAAAAGTCCCCTATCGTCCGTGGCGCGGTTGGCGTGAACGCAAAGATGAAGCGCATATTCAGCCCTAAAGCCCCTCAATGACTCGTTGCTGCCGGAAGACAAACTTCCGGCTTTTTGATTCCCCAAAAACTGATCCTTCAAAAAGTGATCCTTTTTTGATCTCGGTTGTATTGATGATCAGCGCTGATAGAGTAACCAGAGTCCGGTTTGGGATATTTCTTGATGCGCCCTGTGTGTGTCCCTTCCATCAATGAGGATGGATGTGTACCAGACCCTTTCCGATGAAACTGTCGCGCTGCGCTTGCAGCAGGGAGATCACGCCTGTCTGGAAGAACTCATCAGGCGTTACTACCCTGCCCTAAAGCGCTACCTGTATCGGGTCAGTGGTGGCGACAGCGCCTTAAGTGAAGAATTGGCACAAGAGACCATGCTTCAGTTGATCAAAGGTTTGCCTTCATACGATTCGGGACGTCCCTTTCGTCCATGGTTGTATGCCATTGCCACCAATCTGCTGCGAAATCACTTCAAACGCCCAGAGCATCGTTACCAACATGACGATGATGAAGCGGTTGAGCGTCTACCCGATGAGCGCGAACCCACCCCAGAGCATTTTTCGGTGGCGGCTGAGACTTCACGTCGCTTGGAGGCGGAACTTCAACGGCTTCCGATTCAACAGCGGCAGATCATTGTCCTGCGGTATGTTGAAGAACTGCCTTTAGTGGAGATTGCCCAAATGCTCGATCTACCTCTGGGAACGGTCAAATCGAGGCTCCGTTTGGGTATAGATCGGCTTCGGAGCGCCTTGGAGGATGAACGATGATCCCTGACCCCTTACTGCCTTCCCCCGCTGATGGTGATGAAAGTGAAGCCCATCTGGTGAAGATGCTCCGTGAGGATTGGGGCCCAGACTATGAAAGCTACCTGCCCCTAACCCGCGAACTGCGGCGACTGCCAGAGCCTCTCATCCAGACCGCTGAGATCACCACCCTAAACGCCCGTCTGACAAGGCACTTGCAGCCTTCCAAGACAGAACGCTCCCGCTGGTCTGGGACACTGCGAGAACAGATTGCATATGGGATCACCCTGCTTCGGGCGGAACTGCGCTTAGCCCGTTATGAGTTATGGGTGGCCTCCTTGTTAATTATGGCCATTGGGGTACTAGTGACCGTATACACCGTTCAGGCACCCTCGGTGGAGACCCTGCCTTTTGTGTATGTGGCCCCCATCATGGCGGCCTTTGGGGTCGCCTTTGTGTTTAACCCCAGTGCTGATCTGCCCTTTGAGATCATGCTTGCTTGTCCGCGCTCAGTGCGCCTGATCCTCTTGGCCCGATTGACGCTGGTATTCAGTTTTAATCTGGTGATCGGGCTGATGAGCAGTTTCACCCTCAGTCTTGTTCGCCCAGAGCTTTCGCTGCTCCCGTTGATCACCGCATGGCTTGCGCCCATGTCGTTCCTTTCTGCATTAGCCTTCTTTCTGGCGATCTTTTTTAAGGAGCCATTGATCGGTGGCATTGGCAGTATGTTGTTATGGCTCTGGCAGCACATCAACATCCCATTTTTTAAAGCCCCAGTGATCATCATGAGTTTGGATCGACCCCTATTGTGGACGGTCACAGTGTTGTTAGGTGTGGCCGGGTTATGGCTTGCCGGGCGTGATGAGCGCTGGATTCGCGGTTCACAATGAGCGTTCAATCTTGCAGGAGGCGTTTCTTGAAAATTGGAACCTGTGTCCGTGCCTTATTGTGCATCTGGGCGTTGTTGACCATCAGTGTGCCTCTCACCGTTCAAGCGCAGTCCGCACAGGGCAAAGTACCACGTTTTGAACCAGTAGAGTGCCCCGGTGTGCTGCGTGATCGGACAGATTTTACCTGTGGTTTTTTGATTGTGCCCGAAGATCACGCACTGCCAGAGGGTAAAACCATCCGGCTTATGGTGGCCACGGCGCACAGCCTTTCCCCAGAGCCAGAACCTGATCCGGTGGTGCTGCTCTCTGGGGGGCCGGGATCCGGGGCGGTTGGCAGCATGGGCGATTCGCTCTACGAGCGGACGATCCGTGAACGGCGCAATCTGATCTTCCTCGATCAACGCGGTACGGGGCATTCGCAGCCGTCTCTGGACTGCCCTGAACTAGACAACCTGAGCCTTCTCATCCTGTCTCAACCTCAAGTTCCAGCAGCCGATCTGATCCACCCCCTCCTAAAAGCCTGTCGTGACCGGTTAGTGTCCGCAGGGATCAAGTTGGAGGCTTATACCAGTGCCCAAAATGCGGCTGATGTGGAGTCGCTGCGTCAGGCACTTGGGTACCCTCAGATCAATCTTTGGGGTGGTTCCTACGGGACCCGATTAGCGCTCACAGTCATGCGCGACTTTCCCGCTGGAGTGCGCAGCGCTGTGCTCGATTCGGTCTACCCACCTCACGTGGAAATGTACCGTGATGCACCCGGTAACGCCGACCATACCTTCTCGGTACTGTTTGACCGCTGTGCCGCTGATCTCTTATGTAACCTCTTTTATCCTAAACTGCGCAACGCCTTTCTGGACGTCTACGCCCAGTTAGACAAACAACCTGTGAAGCTTGACCTCACCATTCCTAGTGCTAACCAGCAGATCGACTATTACCTCACTGCGGATGGCTTCGCTGCTGGGGTGTTTCAGTTCCTTTATGATCCTCACGCCATTCGATACCTACCTTCACTCATCTACGGGCTTCGGGATGGCGATCTCAAACAGGTGACAGCAGCCGTCAACGCAACCGCGCAGATCAGCAACGCGCTCAGTTTTGGCATGTTTTTTTCAGTCATGTGCAGCGAGGAAGCGCCTTTTTCTACCCTTGATGAAATGAGCGCTGTCGCTCAGAACTACCCATCTGCTATGCAAATGCACGGTTCGATCTTCAGTGCGGAGATGTGGGCTTTGTGTCAGGTCTGGTTTCCCGCCGGAATCACTCCCGATCCCCGCGAAAATGAGGTCGTGCAAAGTGACGTCCCTGCGCTGATTCTTGCGGGTGAGCATGATCCAGTCACCCCTCCTGTTTGGGGCAAACAAACAGCCGATAACCTGAGCAACAGCTATTACCTCGAATTTCCCGGACTGGGGCATGGGGTTGTGGGGGTTGGTGCTTCCTGCCCAATCCTAATCGCAGTGGAGTTTGTGAATCATCCTGAGCGCCGCCCCTCAAGCGCTTGCATCGGGGAAATGCGCGGGGTGGCATTTGTGGTCACCGCCGCCGCGACCCGCCCTTATGCGGTTGTCCTCAGTCTGGCTTTGGGCGGGATAGCCGGGGGCGCAGTGATCCTTACCGCACGGGCCGCATGGACACGGAGGCGGGGCTTCGCTTGGAAGGTGAGTCGACGATTAGTCACATGGCTGCCGACTGTAACCGCCGCAATCATCATGGGGCTTCTGCTGGTCACCAAAACAGAACCGTCCGACAAACTGCGGATCGCAGAACTGATTATCCCCGCGGCTTTAGCGGTGCAGGTTGCACTGGCCGTTGCCCCTACGGAGGATCGCACACTGGAAGTGATCGCCACCTGTCCTCGCCCGGTGTGGTGGTTGCCCTTAGAACGGGCCGCGCTGCCCGCTGCTGCGGGGACGGTCTTGGCCCTCGGCGCAAGCCTGATCGCCATCATGATCGTTGGCCAAATGCCCGTTCGTACTTTTTTGCTCCATTTGCTGCGTTGGATTCCCCCAACCCTGATGTTCTCTGGGATCGCCTTGTACGTTTCCATTCGCACCCGGCAGATCGCTTTGGGGGCCTTAGGCACGTTTCTCATCTGGGGTACTGCTGCGATTGCGGGGAAGTTCCTTTTACCCGGTTACCCCACCTTTTTCCCCTTGAACTATCTTCAGCCCCTGCTGTGGGTCTTTCATCCTTACTTGCAGCCGGGTGAACTGACTTCTACCGACTACCTTCTCAACCGGGTAGTGGTGGCAAGCGTGGGGGTCGTCCTGATCATCTGGATAATCCGCCGGATGAGGAATACTGAGTGGTTGATTTTTGGCAATGTGAGTCGCCCCTTTCAAGCGAATAGTCATCAAGGAGTAGGGTGATGATCGTTCTCTCTCAAATCGTCGGGATTGCCTTTTATGAGTTTCGGATGCACTGGCGGCGGCGGGGACTGCTGGTGGTTACTTTGGGCATGTTAGGGGTCACGCTTCTGCCCATCATGTTGGTGCGTAACGAACTGAGCAGCGATTCACTTTTGGGCGCGGAAGGGGTGCAGTACTTCACCCAAAACGTGATCCGTATTCATTGGGCCGCAGTGGGCGCGGTCTTGTTTGCAGTGATGCCCTTCATCTTTGCAGACGCGATCCCGCGGGATCGCCAGATCGGGGTCAGTGAGGTGCTTCACACCACCCCCCTGCGTCCACTTTCGTACCTTGCAGGCAAGACCCTTGGGGCATGGCTGGGCACGGTTACCTGCCTTATTCTGACCGTCATCACCAGCGGCGCTGCATGGTGGATCGTGATTGCACCTTTTGATCTTTCGGTCTACTCAGCGATCTGGATTTCTGGGGCCCTGCCCATGGCCTTGATCAACGTGGGGCTGGTAGTGCTGATCACCTCGGTGCTGCCCAACAGCCGCACCGCCGTATTGGGTTGTGTGGCTTTTGTGGTGCTGCTGCCCATTCTGGTAGGTGTTGAAGGAAACGGCACCCTGATTGAACTGCTCAATCCCCTTCGGCCGGGGCTTTTCTTTTACTACCTCCAGCAAGCGTCACCAAGCCAACCGCAGACCCTCTCCCCAGAAGTGACCATCTTGGGTGGGACCTTGCAGTTGATCGCCGCCGCAGTAGGCGCTTGGCTTTGGGCGCGCTTTAGGGATGGACGCTAAATCACGGAAATAGGGAAGGATAACAACCCATCATGACTGACAACCAACAGACAAACCGAATCACCATTCGCCAGCTCAGCAAAACCTATCCCGGCGGCGTTCGGGCCCTGAATCAGATCGATCTGGAGATCAACGGCGGCATGTTCGGGTTGATCGGGCCAAATGGCGCGGGCAAAACCACCCTCATGCGTATTCTTGCTGGGCTGATGCGCCCTAGTCAGGGCGAGGCCCGCGTCATGGGGCATGATCTGCATGACTCTAGCGGGCGTCAAGCGGTCAAAGCCTCCTTGGGTTATCTGCCTCAGGATTTAGGCATCTACCCCAACCTTACCGGGCGCGAATTTCTCGACTATATTGCCATCCTCAAAGGAATCACCAGCAGCCTCGAGCGCCGCCGTCAATGTGATTCTCTTTTGGAGACGGTACGGCTGACAGAAGTGGCGGATCGTAAGGTCAAGGGTTATTCAGGCGGCATGAAACGCCGTTTAGGGATTGCTCAGGCAATGCTGGATACCCCTCAACTGCTGATCATCGACGAGCCTACTTCTGGGCTTGATCCCGAAGAACGGGTGCGCTTGCGCACGGTGCTTTCAGAGATGGCCAAGCGCTGCACGGTGATCCTCTCCACCCATATCATCGAGGACATCAGCCAGAGCTGTACCGATCTGGCCCTGATGTACAAGGGGCAAATCCTCTTTCGGGGCAGCCCCTCAACCCTGATTGGGCAGGCCCGGGGTAAGGTGTGGCAGATCACCACCAGCGGTGAAAGCCCCAATAACGGGCTGTCGGTGGTCTCCATGCTTCAACTGGAAAACGGGGTGCGTTACCGGGTAGTGGGCACCCCGGAGCCACACCATGAAGCCGTTTTGGTGGAGCCAAGTCTTGAGGATGGTTATATCTGGATGCTCCAACAAGCGCGTATCGCCGTTCATTGAGTGGATGCTTCCCTTTCAGCCTCTGCCACATGCAGAGGCTGAAACCCTTGATCGACCTGTGTGCCGTTCAGGCAGGCGGGGATTGGGTAACCTTCAGAAGTGGTTTTAAACAATACCCTTGAAACTGAACACCCCCTACTCATTCCACATATTCGATCAAGTTCATGGTCGCCTGCTCCTGAGCGCTGTATTCACCCCGCAGTTCGGGGGGTAGGACGGCCCCAATCTGAAACATGATCTCATCAGCGCAAAGGGCGTACTGGGCCCGGCTGATCTTGCCTTTTAAGCGCAGCGGTCTGCCATAGGTTACTGTGACGGGGGTGCGTCGCAGTCGGCGCAAATTCCCTTTAACATGCTGTTGTCCACTCAACCCCACAGGCACAATGACTGCATTCGTTTTGGCGGCGAGCATCACAAACCCTTCTTTGGGTTTGCCTAGGGCTTTGTAGCGATGACCTTCAGGCGCAATCGAGAGAATGTCATTGGTGTGTTCCAGCACGTACAGGGCACGCCGAAGGGCAAGTAGATCAAGCTCATCACGTTTAAGGGGGATTGTCTGCCACATCCACGTGATCCAACCAGTGGTCAGATGGGCATGAATCTCCTCTTTGCCAATGGGCACATTGTCCCGAAAGCGGATCGGAGCACATGCCAGCACTGGATCAAGATAGGTCATGTGGTTATAAAGGATGATGGTGGGTCCTTGGCGGGGAACCCGTTCGAGATGATTCACGCTCACTTTACACACCGACTTCATGATGCACACATCACCCAAAATGCGCATAATAGCACGGGTGAATCGAACCCGCCGAGAGTTCTCACTGGTTAACTGCAAGGGGCGTGCGGAGCTTTCCTTTTTAGAGGTTCTTGAATCGACCGAAGCGGACGCTTCACGTTCTTTTTCGAGGGTGGGATCGGGCATGGTTATTCACTCGCTTATATTCTGACGATCAGGCAGCACCAGCGGAAGCGTAACGGTGAAATGCGTTCCCACGTTCTCCTGACTGCGAACCTCGATTGACCCGCCATGAAGGGTGATGATTTCTTTGGAGATAGTCAGCCCCAGCCCAGTGCCTCGGATATTGCCGTATTTGGAGCGATAAAACGGCTCAAAAATATGGTCAATCTGGGTGGCGGGGATGCCCACCCCGGTATCCTGAACGAAGATCACAGTCTGATTGAGGTCAGGGCTGGTGGCCGTCTCTAAACCAACGGTGATCGTTCCCCCTTCTGGGGTATAGTTGATTGCGTTGACCACCAAATTGGTCAGCACTTGGGTGATCCGACTTCGATCTACATAGTTAATGATTGGGGTTTCCGGAAGCTGGACAAGCAGCGCCAGCGATTTGAGATCGGCGTGTGGCTTCTGGACGTTGACCACATCCTCAATGAGGGATTGGAGGGCGGTCGGTTCCCGATCAAGCTCCACCACCCCACGCTCAAACCGGGAGACATCTAACAGATCCTCCACCAACTGCTGCATTCGATTGGTTGATTGTTCGAGAACCCGCAGATGTTCATCCCATTTATCGGATTGACGACGCAGCAGGTAAAGGCGCATCTTAAAGTTGGTGAGTGGGGTTCGCAGCTCATGGGAAGCATTAGCAATGAACCGGTCTTTTTGCTCCTGAAGACGCTTTTCAAGACTCACATCACGAACCAGCGCGACGATCTCATAACTGCTGTCGGGCAGCAGCCGAATCCGCGATACCGCGATGTGGGCCTCAAAAACGGAGCCGTTTTTGCGCCGGAAAGGAATATCAGCCTGCGCCGTCCCCTCTCTCCGGGCTGCGTCAAGAACGGACATAGTCCTGTTGACGATGGTAGGATCGGAGTCGAAGTTCAGCGAACGATACATATCTGGTTGCGAAAAATCTTCTGAGGTGTATCCGGTAAGAGTCTGAAAGGCCTGATTGGCATATTTGATTTTGATTTGAGCGCTAATGGTCGCGTAGATAACCCCTTCGGCCATGGATTCGAGGATAGTATTCAGTTGAGCACGTTCTTCCTCAAGGGCCGCGGTGCGCTCAATCACCCGTTGCTCAAGTTCGGTGGCATAGCTGCGCAATTTCTCATAAAGCATCGCATTTTCTAGGGCCGCAGAGGCGCGCTCTGCAAAAGCCAGCAGCACCCGCTGATCGTTTTCCGAAAAGGCATCCCGGTTACCGCTGCGCATATCCAGCACCCCAATGATCCCACTCGCGGTCATCAAAGGGATTGCCAATTCCGCACGCACCGTGGGGTTGGTGCGCACATACCGAGGATCAAAATTGACGTCGGGGGCGTACACAAACTCCTGATGCTCAAAAACATGATTCACCAACCCGCCGGGGCTGGGGCTGCCTGAAAGGTATACCCGACAGTCGGTATGAAGATATTCGCTGTGCAGGGCCTGCTCAATTTGATCGGCCACTTCATAAACCGTGCGCACAGTGGTGAGAGATTGAATCAAGGCATTGGTTGCGCGTACAAATGCTGCCAGTGGTTCTGCATTCCGACGCAGCGATTCATAGATCTGGGCATTTTGCAGGGCCGCGGCTGCTTGTTTGGCAAAGATTTTGAGCCGCTCTGCATCACGGGGCGTGAAAAAATTGGGAATGGGGCTGTCGAGATTAATGGCCCCAATCACTTTGCCCCCTACCTTGATGGGAATGCCCAAATAGGAGCGTGTCCAAGTATTTTCATCGGTTGTTGTCCATATGACAGGGTTATTGGGAGATTCCGTATCCTGAATCAAGCAGGGTTCACCGGATTCAATCATGTAGCGAAAGGTAGGAATATCAATTGGAAAGATGTAATCCTGCATGTTTCGGAGGACTGGGTTCTCCGGGTTGATATAAGAAAGATGGGCTTGGGCCCCTTCAAAAATGAAGATGGTAGCGGCTTCGTTGGGGACCACCCGCCCCACATTAGCAAGCACCCGCTTCATGATCTCCTCAGTATCAAGGGTGGTGCTAAGTGTTGTGGCGATGTTGCTGAGGGCCTCCGCAAAACTACGCTGTTCTCGTTCCGCCGCTTCGGCCACCTGACGTTCAGTAATATCCAACGCTACGCCTAAAGCACCGGTCACGGTGCCAGAAGCATCGCGCATGGGGATGTACCATGTATCAAAATAAAGGTCGCTGGCGGTTCTGATCAAAGCCGAGAACATTTCCCCAGACAGAACACGCCGAATGTTATCCAAAACACCCATTACATCGTCGCTGATTCCCCTAAAGAGATCAAAGGCGTTTTTGCCGATGAAGGACTCTGGAGGGATGTTTAAGTCCTGAAGAGCCTTGCCACCAGCGAAGGTGAACGTCCCCTGAGCATCAAAGGTAAAGATGATGATCGGCGCGTGGGCGATAACCAGTTGAAACCGCTCCTCCGTAAGCATCAGATTTTCTAAAGTCCGACGGCGGGTGAGGGCCTCGCTGATAATCTCACTGGCAATACGCAGGGTGGTGATATCCTCGTCACGCCAAGTGCGGGTATGTCGGTAGCTGTTAATGCCCATATGCCCAATGAACTTCCCAGTGCTGGAAAGGGGGAAGACCAGCATCGATTGAACCCCCTGACTGGTGAATAAGCGCTGTTCCTTTTCGGCTTCTGGGGGCATTTCGCTCACGTAGGGGAAGTGTAGGGGGCGCAGCAGCTTCATCTGGCTTGTCCACCACGGATAATCGATCAGCCGATGGGAAGGCCCGATTGTGCGTAGGGATTCAATCCCTTCGGTACGCCACTCATGGGTACAGTCAGTGTATTCGCCGGAAGGCTGGAGCAGAAAAATATAAGCGTTATCAGCCTGCGTCAGATCACCAATGATCTCCAATGCGTGGTTAAGGGCCGCATCCATCTCGTGGGGTGATGCGCTCACTAGGCGGT
This sequence comes from Anaerolinea sp., assembly GCA_014879835.1. Classification (GTDB taxonomy): domain Bacteria; phylum Chloroflexota; class Anaerolineae; order Aggregatilineales; family UBA2796; genus UBA2796. Next base: position 19,228 of record JACSRJ010000227.1, on the reverse strand, counting down.
TGGAAATCTCCGAAATAGCTTTTTCAAATTTCAGGCGATGTGACAGTTCATTGGCAGCGCGGGCATTCTCCCGGTGATAACTCAGAATCACTCCCTGAATTGCGGTCACCACGAGCGGGTGGGAGAGTTCTGTATCCAGCACACAGCACAATGCTCCCTGATCGATCCACTGCTGGCTTTGGGCTTCAGCTTCAGGGGAAATGACCACAATGATAGGCAGTTTATGATGCCGATACTGCTTCTGATACTGATCAAACAAGGCGGCGGTGATCATGACCGCGTCCGGTTGATCGTGGGTCAGGTGGTCGGAAATTTGGGCAAGCTCCGCCACAGTAATCAACCTAAACTGGCGTCCAGCAGCGCGGGGGAGGCGCAGTGTCTGGGATAGCGCTTCGAGGTCATGGTTGTCAGGTAGCACGCAGAGGATGGCGTATTCATCCCGATCAAACATAGGATTAATTGGGTTTCACCTTGCCACTTTGATCACACGATTGAGTTTAACGAATTCTTTAAAGTCCTTCATCTTGTAGGCGATTCTATAGGAGTTCGGAAATCCTACAAGTTTAGAACCTCTAACCAAAACTGGAGAGGCGTGTGGTTTCACTGTGTTGGGGGATCACATCGCCCTAAAACGGAGAAAACAAGAGGCGATTAAGTCTTTGAGGAGGTAGACGCTACGCACTTGCCCTCAACCTGATAACCTCTTCCCTCCCACACTGTCTGAGGAGAGGACACCTTTATAGAACACCCTTGATCGCTCTGCTGTTGGCTGATGCACCGAAGTGTTTGTCTGCGGAGAATTGCGTAGAAACACCTCCATGTGGTTACCCAGCCCGTAAGGGTAAGCCGGGCAACCACATGGTGTCGCCCTCTCAGGTATCAGTGACAGGGAGCGCTGCCGCTGTCCTCAAAATCGGAGGTGCTTGCCTCGACCTTGACGAACTCCCATGAGTAACTGCCCGCGGACAGCACAAGGCGCAGAATCCCATGCGTTTCGTTGGTACGGGCTTCGGTGGCCCGCCACTTGTTGCCCAAGCGGGTCAGGTATCCGCCGCCTGTGCCTACCACAAACTGGCGCACCCCTTTTTCGCGGTCGATCAGTTTGTCGGGGGTCATGGGGGTAAAACGCTCATAATGATGGGCATCGCCGCTCAGCACCAGTTCTACCCCGGCATCGTACAGCACCCGCAGCACTGTATTCATGCGCGAGGTCAGTCCGCCCGCCCCTGAACTGAACACTGGATGATGGAAGTACACCAAGGTGCAGGGGGTGGGGTTTGCAGCCAGATCAGCCTTGAGCCATGCCACCTGTTCGGAGCGGGAGTTGGCCGGGACCATACTGTTCAGCGCGATCAGATGCCATGCGCCATAGTTAAAGCTGTACCAGCCTTTACCGGCCTCGCCCGCGGCTTCGCCAAAATACTCAAAATAGGCTTTACCCCCATCACCCTGATAATCATGATTGCCGGGGATGGGACGTATGCGTCCTTTGTGCCGCCCCCATGTGGGTTCAAAACAGTTCAGGTATTCTTCCATTGCGCCTTTGGTCTGAACCGTATCGCCCAAAGCGAGGATCAATCCATCAAGCTTGTCGAGCAGCGCCGCAGTCTGATCGTCACCCGTATAAATGCACGCGGCGATGTCTCCGGCCGCGAGGATGACCGCGTCCTGTGCATGAACGGAGTGGGATGCTGCCATCAAGTTCACCAACAGCATCCCGATCAGCGCTAGACCAAGGGCACGACGAAAAAAATGCAATCTCATGGATGGCTCAGCGGGGTGAGTAAGATCGTCATAATCACCCCAGCAGCAACGGGGATCAGGAAGGAAATGCGGAACAGCTTGTTGTCATAGCGCAAGTTCATAAAGTAGTCGATGACCAGCCACGCTTTGGCGAACATCAACCCAATCAAAAGCGGGTAGCGCAGTCCGGGGAGGTAGATCACCAGCAGTTCGATAACAGTGAGTGCGGCCAGTGCCCCAAAAACTACAAAAAAAGTACCTTCGCTGGCGTGCTTTTCTTCGTGTTCGGGCGCGTGGGCGATGGTCTCAGGTGTGGTCATGAAAGGCGTTCTCCCCGATTAAAACAAGTAAACGATGGTGAAGATGAAGATCCACACCACATCAACAAAATGCCAGTATAACCCGTAAAATTCCACTCCAAAGTAATTGTCTTTGGTGTAGACCCCATTGATCGCCTTATTGAGCACAATGGTTAACCATGTGCAGCCGATCAGGACGTGCAGCCCGTGAAAGCCTGTGAGGGTGAAAAAGGCAAAACCAAAGGGGCCGCTGTTCAGGGTGATCCCATGGTGCGAGAGTTCTACGTACTCGGTCATCATGATCAAAAAAAAGACCAGACCCGCAACGAGGTTCAGCACAAGACTGCGCTGCATCTTGATCACATTCCCATTACGGATGGCCCCGATAGCCCGCGCCACAAAATAACTGCTGGCCAGTAGGATGAAGCTGTTTAAGCTGGTGATGGGGATATTGAGCAGGGCGTGTTCTTCGGGTTGAACCGTGCGCGCCCACACATTCGCCGCGATCAGAGGGGTAAAGAACATCACCTCTGACGCCAAAAACAGCCACATAGCGAACTTGCTGTTATTTTTGCTGAACGGCACGACCTCATGATGTGCGTGCGCCTCAGAAGCATGAGTCGCAACGACGGCTGGAACGGCTGTCTCTTGCTGCATGGGTTTCCTTCGAAATCGGGTTTAAGTTGAGCATTTCCGGCATTTGGGATGATAATCACAAACGAGGGGCTTGTCAAGAAAAACGCGTAGGCAAGGAACACCTTTGCCCCGCCCCCCATCAACCCTGCTAAAACGGTGACCATCAAGACCTACGGGGATGCTGGCGCTGCCCTCTCGTGACCATTTTAAGGTTCGCCCCACAGGTCGATTTTGTGGTGTTTATTCAATTGAGATTGAGAAGCACATCACCGTTTATCTCCGATAAAGGGGCGTCGGAGAGCAAACTGATCACCTCCCCCGGAACCCGCATTACCCCCCCGGCAATATGACTTAACTGTTCATCAGTGAGTTCACCGCTAGAGCGGCGGGCTTGCTGGATTCCCTCCGCGATCACGGCGCGCATGTCTTCCTCTGTGTGGGGCAGCCCGATCTCGGACGCGATCCGCCACTTTCCTGTCTTTGAGGACGATCGACAGCGTTCAAGCAGGCTTCGATCTTGAAGCAAGCGCTGTAGGAACGCTTTTGCGTTCTCTTTAGACATGTGTTACCCTCCGTGCCACTTGTGGTCTCATGGATGCTAGATAGCATTAGCGGACTACCGGTTTGATGTTCAGGGTTTGCCCCATTGTATGATCAATCAAGAGACTCGCGCAAGCATCCTCCTTGCCTTAGGAGCGTCACCGGAGATGGTTCCGGAGCTTCTGGACTATACCCATAACCCGTTCCAACAGGTGCCTGTCGCGCTTGAATTTCCGCTGCCCGATGAACTTTTTGTCTCGTTTTGGAAGCAGATCAGTGCCGCGCCTGAGGGGGTGTGGGAGGCACTGCGGACATGTTTGCCTCAGTTTGCCTTCCCTATTCGGGATGGCATAAGCAACGAGGAAAGCTACCGACAAGCCACACGTCGTGGGGTTTGGCCACAGGAATCGAACCTTGCTACAGGCTTAATCCTTGTGAACCCTGAGGGGCTAAAGGTACAGCTCTACCCAACCCCGGTAGGCACGATCCCTATTCTGGTGACCCCTGCCCGTGAGGACTTTGTGAGCCTTGTGCGGGCTTTTTCCCACCGGAACGAACCTTATCCAATCCCGGATTCGATGGGTGCCTGTACGGTCAGTGGATTCAACAATTGGGCGCGCATTCAGGCAATTCGCCGTGAATGGGAGCAGAGCGCCCCAGATCGTTCCGAAAACGCTTGGCAGCACTATTTATTCGAGACCCTCGTCCCTCAAAAAAACCGCTATCAAGATCGTTTGATCATCCTCAGTGAGGGATATTACAGCGCAGTCAGCCCTGAAATGATGGACTGTGATGATTCTCAGTGGCGCGCCCTTTCTTTTGTCATTCGACGCGAACACGAGTGCGTTCACTACTTCACCCTGCGCCTCTTTGGGATCATGCGCAACAACCTGCTTGATGAACTGATCGCTGATTACGCTGGGATCGTGGCTGCGCTTGGACATTATCGCGCTGATTGGTTTTTGCGTTTTATGGGCTTGGAGGCATACCCTGCTTATCGGAAGGGAGGGCGTCTGGAGAACTATCGAGGCAAACCACCGCTCTCGGATGGGGCTTTTGATCTGCTCAAGACCATTGTTTATCAGGCTGCCCGTACCCTCGAACGGTTCGATCAACATGTTGATGTAGGTCAAACCCGTAAACCGGATCAAGCCAAGATCACCCTGTCCCTGTGCCGCATGACTCTCGAAGCGTTAGCCTCATCAGAAGGGGAAGCGCTGCTGATCCAAGCCCTCGGTTAACTGGGTGGCATGGCGCGCCACGCCCCTACCGGGGAAAATAGAGGGTATTCACCCTCGAAAATCCGCCTTGTAGGGACCACCCCATGTGGTCGCCCGGCGCGTACAGACAAAATACCGGGCAGCCACACGGGACTGCCCCTACGAAACCCAGCATAAGGCTGAATCCTACCTCCCCCAAAAAACTGCCCTTGTTAGGTGGTGTCCCCCCTCAGACGATTGAATGGATCAAGGGGTGGTTGTCTCAGCACGTTTTTCGCAGTACCCTTAGAGGCGCACGAATGCTCAACCTTGTGAGGTCACTGTGCTGAACCGCTGGCTCGCTTTTTTGGTGGTCTTGATCGGCAGCGCTGCGTTGATCCTGACCCAGCCGCCGCAAACCGCGTTTTTGTTTTTGGTTATCTTCGTCGTCGCCTCTTTGGCGGTAGCGTTGTACCTCTCTACCCGCCGTGATCCCCAAAGCGCGGCAGTCATATCCTCAACGGCTGCGCCAACAGAACCGCCACCTTCGTTTAGGTCTCAGCTTCAGAACTTTTGGGCCCGATTCAGTGCGGGCGTCCTTCAGATTCGCTGGCAGCGGGCAACTGCTATTGCGGTCAGTTTGGGCATGATGTATGTGGGACAATCGGTCATCTATCAAGACCCGAAGGATTACCCGACCAGCGGCGGATGGGTGATGATCCTCGTGGGGTTTGCCATGTTTTTTGCGGCGCTCAAAGGGGACTTTCCGCCCCTTACTGGACCCACCACGCCGGTTGAGAATCAACCCACCGATGCCTACCGACTCAAAATTCGTTGGTGGTGGCTGCTGATCTCCGTTGGTTTGGTGTCCTTTGTGTCCTACCGAACCATCCTCAAACCTCAAGAAGCCCATCTGAGTGAACATATCATCTTGTGGATTTTGTCGATGGTGGCGCTGGTGATGGCCTTCTCTCCTGCGGAAAGCGAACCGCGCCGTCCCAACACGCACCCTTTACGCTTGTGGGAGTATGGGCTGATCGTGGTGATCTTCATCTTTGGAATGCTTTTTCGGGCCACCAATCTTGAAGGTAATCCGCCCCTGCTTGATCAGGATGAGGCAGTCTTTGCCCGTGAAGGCGCAACCTTCCCCCTAGAGAGATTCCTGATTACCCCCTTTGAGCCGGGTAACCACTCTCATCCTCGCATCTATCAGGCCATGATCGGCGTTTCCAATACCATTTTTGGTTACACCAAAGAAGGGGCCCGGATGCCCTCAGCGATCATGGGAGCGCTGGGCATGGTCGCGTTGTATCTGTTAGGGCGAGAATTGTTCGGTTGGCAGTTGGCGCTGGTGGCGGTGCTGTATGCGATCCCGTGGTTTTTCCATATCCAACTCAGCCGCCTCTCCATGAACCAACCGGGTGACCCACTTTTTGCCACATTTGCCTTTTATTACCTACTTCGAGGGCTGCGGCGGCGTGCCCCAAGCGATTATGCGCTGGCGGGTATCTTTCTAGGCTGCGCTCAATTATTTTATCTGGGTGGACGGCTGGCGATCCCCGTAATGATCGCCTATGTGCTGTTCATTTGGATACGTGAACGCTCAGTGATCACCCGACAATGGCGTTATCTGTTGATCGTACCATTAGGGGCATTCCTGATCACCCTACCCCAGAATCATTATTTGCTCTACTTCCAGCAGCCATTTAGCACCCGTGCTGAACCCAATATCCTTTTGGGTGGACATTTGCAGCGAGTCGCAGAAGGCGGTCAGGATGTGGGCGAGTACCTTCTGACTCAGGTGAAGCACTCATTTCTCGCCCTATTCCAGATTCCCGACCAAAGCGGCTGGATCGGGCCCGGTTCCAACATGCTGGGTATTTACGGTGCGCCGATGCTGCTGATTGGGGCTGCGCTTTCGCTGATTCTGATCTGGAAGCGTCCACGCTGGTCACTGCCCTTAGGCTGGGGCTTTTCCGTGATTCTGATAGGGTCAACGCTTTCGATCAGCCCGCCTCAGTATCAACGTTACTTCCCCGCAGTATCGGCGTTTTCGCTGCTGGTGGCGATGGGCGTGGGGGCAGTTGCTTATGGCATTGCCCGGGTGATTCAACGGCCTCAAGCGTACCTCAAGATTGCCCTCGTGATCGGCGCAATCTTGTTTGCGACCAACGCTTGGTTTTATTATGGGGTGTATGTGCCGGAAAATAACTTCCTTCAAAACCGCCCCAACTTTGCAACCAATGCCACCGCCCGCGAGATGGTCGCGGCCACCAATGCCGGGCGCCAAGTAGTGGTGGTGAATCAGTTCGCAACCGGGGTCGAGAATACACTTGTGGTACAGTACTTTATGATGGGGCGCAAATACTACATGTATGATGATGGTTTAGGGGATTTTCGAGGCGACAAACCCTTTACCTTCATTGTGGCCCCAGAACGGCGCGAGGACTTGGATCGGATTCGGATGCAGTTTCCCGGTGGGCGTGTCCGTCAGGTATTTCTGGGTGAAGATGGCTCACTCGGTTTTTACGTTTACGAGCGCGGTTAGGTGATCATTTTCCGTCCGGTGTGTAACAGGACGGAAAACAGAGTCATTATTGAGGTGCAGTAGACAGACGCGGTTTGACAAGCGCCCTTGAGCGCTGTATAAATCTAGTCACTGCACGCAGCTTGCTCCAACAGCCTATTCCCTTAACAACGATAAGGACGCGGTTATGGCGGTAATGTCTGATATGTCGGGAAAGACGCTGGGACCCTATACCCTAGAGCGTCGGCTTGGAAAAGGTGGGATGGCAGCAGTTTATCTGGCTCGCCAAACCAGTGTTGATCGCAAGGTTGCGATCAAAGTAATGTCCCGCGAGATTGCCAATGACCCCGGCTTCGTAGAGCGTTTTGAACGCGAGGCGAAGATCGTGGCGTCACTGGAGCATCCTCACATTCTTCCCGTCATTGACTATGGCAGTGCAGAAGACGGTACTCCCTATATCGTGATGCGTTATATGGAGGGCGGCTCTCTTGATGATGTGATGCGTTCTGGAGGTCTCACCCTTCAGCGAATTGCGGAGTACCTCAAACAGATCGGTTCGGCCCTAGATTATGCCCACCGGCGCGGGGTGATCCACCGCGATCTTAAACCCAACAACGTCCTCCTTGATATGGAGGATAATTGTTACCTGACCGATTTTGGTATTGCCCGTATTGAAGGCAGTGATCGTAAACTGACCGCGACTGGTACAGTGATGGGCACACCTGCGTACATGTCGCCCGAACAGGCTATGGGGCGTCATGTTGATGGACGCTCCGATCTTTACACGCTGGGTGTGATGCTCTATGAGATGGTCTGCGGCAAACTGCCTTTCAATTCTGATACCCCCGCGGCCCTGATCTTCCAACATGTCTACGAGACCCCACCCCCGCCTCAGAGCATCAAACCTGACCTACCTGCGGGCGTGGTTGCTGTGATGGAAAAAACGCTGTCCAAGGCACCAGAGATGCGTTACTCCGCTGCGGTGGAGATGGCCCGTGAATTTGAGAATGCCCTTCGGGGAGTCCCGCCCACCACTTCGGCACCGGTAGGTGCACAAGAAACCTATGTGGCTACGACCCCACCCCCAACGGCGGGACGCCCTGTAACTCCATCGGGAGGATCGCCGGGAACCTATCAGGTGCCTGCAACCGGGCCTGCCGCGTCGCCCTATAACCAACCGTCTTCTGGATACGGAGCGCCCTCGATGCCCTCATCGATGGATGCGGCTCCGGCGGCATCAGCACGTAAGGGTAACCCCTTACTGATCTTGGGATTGTTAGCGGCGCTCTTGCTTGGCGGCGGCGGGATCGGGGTGGCAGTTATCACCGGCAATCAGAATAATCAGAACAACGCCAATGCAACGGGGACAGCGGTTGCAGTGGCCGCACTCTCAGCGACCCCGCTGGCCAGCAACACCCCCACCCCCACCATGACTCCTAGCACGACTCCAACCGAGACGCTCACTCCGACGGCGACCCATACCCCGACGGAGACACCCACTTCAACCCCTAACGCAACGGAGACCGTGATTGCCGAACGGTTGGCTACCCTTGATGCCTTCAGCAATAATCAGACAGCCACGCAAGCGGCACTTGAAACTGCGGTCATGGTCAACGCGACTGCGACCATGCAGGCAGTCCTTGGTGGAACGGCAACGGCCCTCGCCAATCAGATGTCCACTATTGAGGCCTTTAATCTCAATCTGACAACCACCGTTGAAGCTGCGGCCAAGACCGCTACAGCCATCGCCCTTGCGCCCACCATCACCCCGACTCGGCGTGGATTCCCAACGGTGACCCGCGCTGCTGCGACCCCAACACTTGCGGCCACAACCATCGCCGTCAGTTCGGGCGATCTGCTTTCCGATGAGGGGGATGAGGTGCTTGCAGCCTTGATCCAGAGCGGGGTTGTGCCTTCTAACCGCCGCGCCATCAGCGTGCCCGTTCAGGAACCTGAACACGAGGTGGTTGGTGACACTGGTGAAACCAATGTCTTTTACTCGGAGGTCTTCACCCGCTCAATTTACTATGATCTGATCATCTCGGTGGATGTGAGCGTGAGCAGCAGCACCCAAAGTGAAGGTTCAACCTCGTGCGGCATGTACGTGGGCGGTCACAACGAGACCATCAAGGGCGATAAAGTGACCGATATTGACATGCTGGTCTCCCACTTTTACCGCAATCAGAATTGGCGCATTGACTCGCGGGCGCTGGCCAAGTGGAGCAGTCGGGCAATCGTCAATGGGCGTGAGACGGGGATCAACCGCACCACTGGCGACACCAATCGCATGACCATTGTGGTGCTGGGGACAACCATGACCCTATATCTGAATGGTAAACAGGTGGTTCAGCAGGACGTGAGCGAGCTGTATAAGGGCGGCTCCATTGGTTACTTCATGATCCGAGGCGTCTCTGGCACCGCTGAAAAGTGCGCCTTCTCTAACCTTAATATCTGGCGCTTGAGCTAAGCCCGGAGGCGTGATATACTGATCGCGTTGGTTTATAAATCCAACGACAATGAAGGAGAGGAGTAAGCGCAAAACGCTGCTCAGAGAGGCGGTTCCCGGCTGAGAGACCGCCCACGTAAAGCGCTGAAGGTCGCTCCAGAGTCGATGTGCTGAACCCCGCTAGGGTTTGAAGCACACCCGGGTTCGCCCGTTAACGCGATCATGAGAGTCCGGGTGCGGGGTTGGATAAACCTGCCCGGAAATCAAGGTGGTACCGCGAAAGTGAAGCCTTTCGTCCTTGTGTGGGACGAGAGGCTTTTTTATTGGAGATAGGCACCCAAAACCGTAAGGGACCAAAGGAATGATGTTGAGTAAGGGGATATCACCGACGATGTTAAAACACCTGACAGGAAAAACGCTGACCATGCCCCAGTATCAAACTGACGATGATGCCGATCTGACGGGGAATGACACCAACCCGTTTTATGATGCTGTTGCGGATGACTACAGTTATTTCTACCGCGATTGGCAAGCCACCATGGAGCGCGAAGGGGCCGCCCTGCGCCGCGCCTTCCGTGATCAGGGGATCAAGACGGTGCTGGACGCTTCTTGTGGGGTGGGTACACAGGCCATCCCCCTTGCGCGGCTCGATTTTGAGGTGACCGCCGTTGATCCCAGCCCGCGAATGCTCCAGAAGGCCCGCGAGAACGCGGCCACTTTTGGGGTGGCGGAGGATATTACCTTCATCACCGGGGACTTTTTGAGCCTACCCCGGATTATGGCGGTGAAGTTTGACGCCCTGATCAGCAAGGGCAACGCCCTGCCGCACCTGCTCACCGATGACCAGATCAAGACGGCGCTGAAGGGTTTTTATGACCTGCTGCGTCCCGGTGGGATGTTGGTGATCGGCATTCGGGACTTTGATTCCATGCTCGAAGATCGCCCCCGGTTTGTACCCCGTCAGGTACACACCGAAGACCCAGCACGGGATGTGATCTTGTTTGACCTGTGGGAATGGCACGACAGCGATCCGGTGACGGTGACTTTTAACACTTTCATTGTCAGTGGCAAAGGTGATCACTACAGTGCCCGGCGTTATCCCGTCACCTATCGGGCACTGCGTCGTGAGGAACTGGAAGCCCTGCTTGGGGAAGCGGGTTTCACCCAGATCAAAGTCGAGCGCGATGTGTGGGAGTTGGTCTTTACGGCCAAACGAGATTGAAAAGTCTCTCAGCCCTGCCCACAGCTTACCTGAAAAGGAGGTGATGCTTCATGTCAGAGGTTTCTGACGAGGGTGTTGAGGTTCAGTCACAGCAGTTAATCGTCTTTTTCGGCTCAGCCGTGAACATGCCAGTGGTGAATGCATTGGGGCATCGCCCCACAAGGGAGTATCAACAAGCGCTATGAGTGACCAACAGCGGGCAGAAATGCCCAAGAACTTTGACTTTCGTGAAGCCGAAGCGCGCCTTTATCAGTGGTGGGAGAAGCAAGGCTTTTTTAAGCCGGAGATTGCCCCGCCTGACGCCAAACCATTTGTGATCGCTATCCCCCCGCCCAATGTGACTGGGGAACTGCATCAGGGTCACGCGATGTTTGTGAGCATCGAAGACCTGATGATCCGCCTCGAACGGATGCGAGGCAAAGCTGCATTGTGGATTCCGGGCACCGACCATGCGGGCATTGCCACCCAGCTTCAGGTGGAGAAGATGCTCACCAAAGAGGGTCTGAATCGGCGCGATATTGGACGCGAGAAGTTCCTCGAACGGGCGTGGCAGTGGAAGGAGAAATACGGCGGCGCGATCATTCATCAACTGCGCCGTTTGGGGGCAAGCTGCGATTGGGATCGACTGCGCTTCACTCTTGACGAGTCCCTCTCACGGGGGGTGCGTGAGGCCTTTGTGCGCCTGTGGGAGCAGGGGCTGCTCTATCGCGGCCCCCGGTTGATTAACTGGTCGCCGGGATTACAGACTGCGGTCAGCGATCTGGAGGTGGAGTACGAGGAGGAAGATGCCTTTCTGTACTACTTCAAATACCGGATCGCTGGGACTGACGAATTTATCCCCGTGGCCACCACCCGCCCCGAGACGATCTTGGGTGATACAGCGGTGGCGGTGCACCCTGAAGACGAACGTTACCAGAAGTACATCGGCAAGACTGCTCTTGTGCCCATGCTGGATCGGGAAATCCCAGTGATCGCCGATGAGCAGGTGGAGCGCGAGTTTGGCACAGGGGCGCTCAAGATCACCCCCGGCCACGACTTCACCGATTATGAGATCGGCAAGAAGCACAACCTGCCCTTGATCAACATCATGAACAAGGACGCCACCTTGAATCAGCACGCGGGACCTTATGCCGGTTTGGATCGGGATGTGTCCCGGCAAAAACTGTGGGCGGATATGACGGCCGCCGGACTGACTCTCAAGACCGAACCTTACAAACGCACCACCCCACGCAGTCAACGCGGCGGGGAGATCGTGGAGCCGCTGCTGAGCGAACAGTGGTTCGTGAAGATGGAGCCGCTGGCCCAAAAAGCCATTGACGCGGTGCGCAACGGGCTGATCAAGATCGTGCCAGAACGTTTTGAGAAGGTGTACTACAACTGGCTCGAAAACATCAAAGACTGGTGCGTGAGCCGTCAACTGTGGTGGGGGCATCGGATTCCGGCGTGGTACTGCCCGGATGGTCATATCACCGTCTCCCGCGAGACCCCGACCCAATGCGCCACCTGCGGCAGCACTGACTTGCATCAGGATGAAGATGTGTTGGATACGTGGTTCAGCAGCGGCTTATGGCCCTTCAGCACGCTGGGATGGAGTGAACAAACGCCCGATCTGCTCCGTTATTACCCCACCGATGTCCTTGAAACGGGCTACGACATCCTGTTTTTCTGGGTGGCCCGGATGATCATGAGTGGGTTGTGGTTCCTTGATCAAATTCCCTTCCATACGGTCTACCTGCACGGGCTGGTGCGGGATGAACACGGTGAGAAGATGAGCAAGACCAAGGGCAATGTGATCGATCCCCTGATCGTGATGGACAAGTACAGCACCGATGCCCTGCGCTTTACCCTACTCACTGGCGGGTCACCCGGCAACGATATGAATCTGGCCGAGTCCCAGATCGAATACAACCGCAACTTTGGCAACAAGTTGTGGCAAATGTCCCGCTTTGTGATCACCAACTTGGGCGATCAGTCCAGCTTCAGCCTGCCTTCGCCCGAAAAACTGGACGCGCCCAGCGCGTGGATCATGAGCCGCCTGAACACGCTGGTGAGTAATGTGAATCGGCTCTACGACTCACATCAATTCGGAGAGGGCGGGCGACAAATTCGTGAGTTTCTGTGGGATGAGTTTGCCGATTGGTATGTGGAGATCAGCAAAAACGCACTCTACGGCACTGATCAAGACGCCAAGCAAGATACCCGTGCTGTGCTGCTTACAGTGATTGATACCTGCCTGCGCCTGCTGCATCCCTATATGCCCTTCATCACTGAGGAAATTTGGAGCTACCTGCCCAACCGCGAGAGCGCGCTGATCATTGCCGCATTCCCTCAACCTGATTCGCGTTATCTGAATGAGGGGGCGACGGTGATCATGGATCAGGTGCGTGATCTGATCGTAAAACTACGCAACACCCGGGTGACCTACAACGTGGACCCGGCCAAACGCATTCAGGCCATCGCTGAAGGGGAATCAGCACCTCGGATCGCTGCCCTTGCGCCAATCTTCTCGCGCTTGTGCAACATCGAATCGATCTCGATCCTTAATGGCGACTCAACTGCACAGGCCGCAGCGGTGGTCTCCGGCGATGCAACTCTCTACCTACCGTTGGCGGGTATGGTTGATCTGAGCGCAGAACGAGAGCGCCTCAGCAAAGAGTTAGGCACGATCAGTGCCCAGATCGACAAAACCGAGAAGAACCTCTCCAATGAACAGTTTGTGAGCCGGGCCAAACCCGAAGTGGTCGAAAAGGAACGGGCCAAACTTGCAGACCTGAAACAGGCGCAGCAGAGTGTGCGTGAGCGCTTAGCGGCGCTGGGCTAAACCCTACTGCCCCGCCCCCAACGGAAGCGAGTTCGCTGTAGGGGCGACCCCATGTGGTTGCCCGGCGCGTGCAGACAAAATACCGGGCTGCCCCTACAAGGCAGATGCTTGAGGGGTAAACCCCTCAAGCATCTGATTCCCCCTTCGCCTGCGCTGCGTGGGGCGAAGGGGGGATGAGGGTAAATCTACTGTTGCCCCCTCAGTTATGCCTCTTTGAGGTAGCGCTCAAACCACTCTAAGAGCCGCGCCAATGCATCCTTTGCTGCTTCAGGGCGATAGGATGGGCGGGTATCATTAAAGAAGGCATGGGGCGCGCCTTCATAGATGACGGTCTCATTGATCTTGTTGAAGGTCTTGAACTTCGCCTCCCATTCGCGGATCGAAGCGATGGGAATCCCCCCATCCTGATCGCCATACAAGGACAGCACCGGGACTTTTACCGCCTCAAACTGTGCATCAGTAGGATTCAGTCCGCCGCCATAGAAGCTGGCCACTGCGCCAATGTTTTCTTGACCATCCCATGACATTTGCATAGCGATTCGTCCGCCCATACAAAATCCCATCACCCCGACTTTTTTGGGCTGAACGATGTCCATGTTGGTCAGATAATCGGCCGCGCCCTGCACATCTTGAATCGCCTGAGACATGATCAAAGCCATCGCTAGTTTGCGGGCTTCGTTTGGCTCCTCTGCGACTTCGCCATGATACAAGTCCGGCGCGAGTGCGGCGAAGCCATGACGGGCCATCAACTCCACCACCGATTTGATGTGATCATCCACCCCCCACCACTCCTGAATGACCACCACACCGGGAAAGGGCCCTTCACCTTCAGGATGGGCCAGATAACCGGGGACGGTGAGTTCACCCGCCGGAAACGCAACGGCGCGGGTGATCAATTTCACGGTGGGATCGCCCAGATCAGTCACCCCAACAGGCGAAGGCGGGGTTGGAGAGGGGGTAGCCGTGCTGTCTTGTGCTTTCACCCGGAGCGCCCCAACAGGGTTAAGGCTCGCCCCGACAGCTACCCCAGAAAGGATCATCCCGGCACGGACGATAAAATCCCGACGCGAGATTCCCCCCGCCAAATGAGTCTGAAGCAGTTCTAGAACCTGAGGATTCTGTGCCACAGTGATCACTTGATCTTGATCGTTCTTACACATAATTCGCTCGCCTCTCGTCTCTCAAAAGAATTTCTGGTAGGCTAAGTGCTGTACCCATCATCTTCACCTCAACCCTCTAGGGAGGTGACGATGTGTGCCCTCAGCACCTGATCTGACTTCTCGGCTTATTTTTCAAATATCAGCCAGAGATATTTTAAAATCTAACAAGCTCCTACCTATTTGCCGAATACAGCTTATCGCTCCCGGTCTTTTCCCCACGCTTTCCCGCCGATATGGGCATTTGAATATTTTGGGGTTATTATTGGACGCTTTGATTTGTCGCATATCTGTCGTCAAGGTCTATCGAGGTTGAAGTTGTCCCTTAATCGTCTGTCACGGCGTCTGCCGATTCTGTTTTTGGCTCTGGTTGTAATGCTCATAGTCTCCTTTGTGGCGAGTGCAACTGTCAGTGGAGAAGGTGCGCCACCTACCAATACCAAGCGCCCGACCCTTGTGCCCACCAACACCAAACGGGTGACCAATACCCCAACGATCACCCCGACGATGACCAACACACCCACCAGCACCTTTACCCCAACCTTCACCCCCACCTATACCCCTTCACCCACCCCAACCACCATCGGGCCGGTGGTTTATCCCGAAGGGATCAACTCACTGACGGGGCTGCCTTTCCCAGATGAGGCTTCACGCAACCGTCGCAACTTGATCGTGAAGATCTCCAACTATCCTTGGATCGTGCGCCCCCAGAGCGGCTTAAGCAAAGCCGACGTGGTGTACGAATATGAGGTTGAAGGCGGCGCGACTCGGTTCGCGGCGATCTACCGCAGT
The DNA here is from genome assembly GCA_014879835.1 of Anaerolinea sp. Classification (GTDB taxonomy): domain Bacteria; phylum Chloroflexota; class Anaerolineae; order Aggregatilineales; family UBA2796; genus UBA2796. The sequence goes on along the minus strand of JACSRJ010000227.1, from coordinate 3,846 downwards.
GAGGGCGCTGATTTTGTGGGCCCAATCCGCAGTGGACGGTTGCTTGACCTCGAACTGGTGGTGATGTATCAGGCGCTCTTTGCCTACAGCGGGGTGAACGACAACATCAAAGCCATGATTGGTGAGGCCGAGTGGAAACGCTGGACGCTCACCCCACAGTTTGGCGACAACTGCCCACCCTTCTGCCGCTTCCCTCGACCGGGCGTGCCCTTTGAGCATACCCTTTTTGGCAGCACCTACCTGATGTGGGACTTGGCCACCCGGCGCGGGGTCAATGAAGGCTTTCCCGCTCGCGGGTTTGCCTTTGATGAAGCCCCTGCCACTGATGGAAAGCCGATCAACGATATTTTCATTGAATGGTACGGGGATCAGGATGCACGCTGGCAGTACAACCCTGAAGACGGCAAGTACTACCGCTGGAACACAGGCTTACCGCACATGGATGCGGCGACTGGTAAACAGCTCAGCGCCGACAATGTGGTCATCGTTCAGGCCAATCATGTGGATCGCCCCGATGTATATGAGAGTGAAAGCGGCGCTAAAACCGTTGAGATTCAGCTCTGGGGGCGCGATGACGCTTGGGTGATGCGTGATGGTCAGTGGTATCAGGGAATTTGGATGCGCCGCAATCGGGAAAAGGGCGCGTTGGGTTTTTATTACCCCGATGGACAAACCCCCATCCGGCTCAAACCCGGCAAAACGTGGATCGAAGTGGTACGCTGCTGTAGTATGTACGGTGTGACCCTAAACTTCAGTAAGGAACTGCTGGAGGGTACGGCCACCATGTCGGCTGCGACGGCCACTGCCCGTGCGCCCAAAATGCAAGCAGATGTACTCACCCAGCAAGCTCCCCTGACCGGGATGACCAGCACCGTAAGTGCAGCCACCCTTCAGGTTCACTCCGACCCGAACCCGATCACCGTAACCCCCACACCTTTTGAGAGTCTGCCCATGGGGACCTTCACCCCCAGCCCCACCCCGAAGGTGGTAGGTCTGAAACCCTAAGGATTCTGCCCCTTGGGGATTGTGGATCAGGTGTTGTCAAACTCAGTGACACATTCAGGCGGCGCACCCCTATCAAGGTGCGCCGCCTCTGTGCCATGTGTTGAAATCGTGGCAAATGGTGCCTTTGGGCGAGAAGTCATGAGGCGGATTTTTCCACTGACAACCTTTCTTCAGTGCCTTGCACCGGGGGAATGAGCGCTTTCACCACTTCCCCCTCTGGGTCTGTCAAATCATTGAGGTGTGTTTGAGGGGCAAGCCTCGTAATCCCTAACCAGAAAAATAAAAACTGAAACTGCCCCTCCGGGTCCTTCTGAGCACGATTGAGTATCGAACACCTGTGCTTGCAATGTCTGCGAAAATCAGGTATAATCAACCTCGTTTCTTACCGCAATATGTGAGGCTATTTCGTGCTTTATCGAGACTTTTTTTAAGTCTCTCCCTAAGTCGTATTCAAATTGTGTAGTCACCGTTACATTATCGTTCAGATTTGAAGGAGGAACGCCTGTGGCGACCCCGCAGCAGCAGCAAACCGGACGTGACATTCAAGCGCTTGAAGGACTGGAGGCAGTTCGCAAACGCCCCGGAATGTACGTTGGGGGAACCGATATTCATGCCCTGCATCATCTTGTGTACGAAGTCGTTGACAACTCCATCGATGAGGCGATGGCTGGACGCTGCGATTTGATTGAGGTGGTCATTCATCCAGACAGTTCGATCACCGTGCGCGATAATGGCGGTGGTATCCCTGTCGAAACCCACTGGCAGTATCCTATTCCCACCCTTGAACTGGTCATGACCAAGCTCCATGCCGGGGGGAAGTTCGGCAGCGGCGCTTACACCGTCTCTGGTGGTCTCCACGGCGTCGGGGTGAAGGCGGTGAACGCCCTCTCCGAATGGTGTCAGGCCGACGTTTACCGCGACGGGTATGTGTGGCGTCAGACCTATTCGCGGGGGAACAAAACCAGCGATCTGAAGAAACTGCGCAAAATGGAGTCCAATGAACCCACTGGGACTAGTATCAGCTTCTACCCCGATTCCGAGATTTTTATGGGCGTCCGGGAGGAGATGGACTTCAATTTTAAGACCCTCGCCGACCGCTTTCGGGAAATGGCCTATGTAGTCGCTGGGGTGACCATCCATCTGATTGATGAGCGCGAACAAGCCGTCGCCCGTGAGACCACCTTCTATTTTGAGGGCGGGCTGAGCGCCTTTGTCCGTTATCTGAACCGCAACCGCGAATCCATTCATGAGGTCGTTTCGGGCCGCGGGAGCGTTCCCTTTAACATGGTGGTAGAAGGCAAATCCACCGAAGCCCAGATGGAGATCGAATTTGCTTTCCAGTATACCGATGGCACCAACAGCACCGAACTGACCTTCGCCAATACCATCAACACCCCAGATGGGGGTACCCATCAGACCGGGCTTCGGACGGCCCTCACCCGTGCTATCAACACCTATGCCCGCAAATCCGGCTTTTTGAAGGAGAAAGATGCCAACTTCACTGGGCGTCATACCCTTGATGGGTTGACTGCCATTGTGAGTGTGCGCCATCCGAACCCCCAGTTTGAGAGCCAGACCAAAGTCAAACTGATGAACCCCGAAGTAAGCCCTGCGGCGGCACAAGTGGTCAGTGAGGCTTTTAACGAGTGGCTCGAACTTAACCCTAAAGAAGGCAAACGCATCGTTGAGAAATGCCTCAGCACCATGCGTATTCAAGATGCCCTCGATAAGCAGCGGGAACTGCTGATGGGTGAGCGCAAGAGCCTGCTTGCCAACACCACCCTGCCCGGCAAACTTGCCGACTGCTCCGATAAGGGTTCTGACACTGAATTATTTATAGTAGAGGGCGACAGTGCCGGTGGGAGTGCCAAACAAGGACGGGATCGGCATTTCCAAGCGATCCTGCCCCTGCGTGGGAAAATCCTGAACACGGAGCGGGCTACCCTCAACAAAATCCTTGACAGCACCGAGATCAAGGCCCTTATCTCCGCGCTGGGCACTGGCATCCGGGATGATTTCAATATCGACAAAATGAGATATGGAAGAGTGATGGTAATGACTGACGCGGACGTTGATGGAGCTCATATCCGCACCCTGCTCTTGACCTTCTTTTTCCGCTTCATGCAGCCCATCATCACCCATGGACGTCTGTTTATCGCCCAACCCCCGATCTTCCGTCTGGAATATCGTAAGCAGGGCGTTTATGTCTATCCGGAAGCGGGCTACAAAGAGGATGCGCTGCTGGCGAAGTATCTGAAGAACTACCCGGAGCCTGACAAAGTGGGCGTCCAGCGCTACAAAGGGCTGGGCGAAATGAACGCTGATCAGCTTTGGGAAACTACTATGAATCCGGAGAAACGCACCGTACTACAGGTGACCTTCGATGATGCAGCCGCCGCAGACCGTACTTTTGACATGCTTATGGGCCCGGAAGTACCGCCCCGTAAGAAGTTCATCATGACCCATTCCCGCGAGGCAACCCTCGACATCTGATCGCGGCTGAGGCTGGGTTTTATCCTCAAAGGGGACACCCCTCAAGTGTCCCCTTCAGTCGTGTTCTCTGACGTTACTCCCCAATAATCCGGCACCATTGTTCTCATATGGATTGACCTGAAGTTTGCCCTCAACCCCTTTATCCCTCTCTTCTGCACGCGGGTGAGTTTCTAAAGGGCTTCTGACGAAGGGATGACGAAGGGGTGCAATATCCGTAGGACTTACGCAGTTGAACCCACTTAGCCCCTGTTTATCTAAAGGGGCAATTTGAGGGGGAAGCCCCTCAAAAACCTCATTTCCCCCTTCTCCGGTGGAGCGGGCACCGCGAAGCGGTCGTAGGGGGATGAG
>JACSRJ010000269.1 GCA_014879835.1 Anaerolinea sp. | reverse complement strand
CAACATGAGGACGATGTTGCCGGATTCTTTGGGGGTTAACGTTAGAGGACACGACAGGAAGCCCCTCAAAAGAAGCCTTCCCCTCAGTTCCCATGATGTGGGAGAGAAGGGCGGGCACCACACAGCGCTCGTAAGGGGATGCGAGCAGGTACGCGATTCTTCCACCGATTGGGTAAACGTCAGGTGTCAGGATAGCGGTGTTTTATTGCAGATGGGCGAGTTTATCAGGGTTGCGCACCACAAAAAGATGCTGCACCTTACCCGCGTGGGTTTCAAAGACCATCACCGTATGGATGTGCCCATCAGGAGAGCGGATCACGAGATTATCCTGCCCGTGCAGGCTGCGGATTTCAAAAATCTCACCCGGTGAAGCTTTGCGCGCCAAGCCCAACAGCAGTTTGGCAATGGTCTCATGTCCCTGCAATACGTGGGTGGCAGCGCTGGCCTTTCCCCCACCATCAGCATGGCTGGTGACATCTGGGGATAGCACGGACAGAAGCGCCTGAGCATCACCACTTTGGATGGCCACGAGAAGTTCTGTTAAAGTCCGCCGGTGATCCTCAGGGTGGGCTTGTGGGGGCACAAAGAATGCTTCTGGATTCAAGCGCTGTCGGGCACGGCTAAAGAGCTTTCGGCACGCACTCTCGGTTTTGTTCAAGAGGGAGCCGATCTCTGCATAGCTGAGATCAAAGGTCTCACGTAGCACAAAAACTGCGCGCTCCGGCGGGGAAAGATTCTCCATAAGCATCATCAACCCCACCGAGAGAGCCTCCGTCTGTTCTACAGGATCAGGGGTGGGGAGCGGCTCCGGAAGCCATGTTCCCACATAGGATTCGCGCTGCACCCTTGCTGATTTTAGCTGATCAAGGCAGTAGTGAATCAGCGTCTTCCGTAAGAACGCTTCTGGTATCTGGACATCTATCCAGCGAGTATCCAGCGTGCGCAGGAAGGTCTCCTGAACCGCATCTTCAGCCTCCGTGACACTGCCCAGCATACGATAGGCGATGGCAAAGAGTTTAGGGCGCAGCGTTTCAAATGCAACCATAAAACCTCACCTGATGGCAGGGGCAAATCCGCTTTGGGGTTTGGGCTGAGACCAAAGATAAAATCCTCCAAAACGGCGCGCCAGATAGAAAGAGAGGATTGTATACCGACAGATCAATTCTTTGATCACAGCCGCTTTGAACCCAGTGGTGATCCGTGAAGTTGGGCTATCATCGCCTTTTACCCACTGCACCAAACCCTTCCGCCGTCCTAAACTGATGCATATCAGGGTGTAGCTAAATGCGAGTGCCCGTGGCGTCTGTCTTGCGATAGAAGCGGCGAGATTATCAGCAGCATGAGCCGCAATTGGCATGGCAGTGGCACACGCCAGACGCTGCGCCCGCCCAGAGGGAAGAAGCACACACGCGGCGTCACCAACCCCATAAATGAAGGGGTGGGAGACTGAGCGAAGCTCAGGATCAACGATGATTTGACCTAACCCGTTCACCTTGATTCCTGCTGATTGGGCCAGTGGCGAAAAGTTGAACCCGGCTGTCCAAAGCAGCAGATCGTAGGGCAGTGTCTCGCCGGAGACCGTGATGATCTGTTGGGCTTCGACCCGGCTTATCTTCAGGTGCTCACGCAGCCCAACTCCCATCTGGGTGAGGGTCTGACGAAGGTAATTTCGTCCTTCTGGAGAGAGATTTGAGCCTAACTCCCCTTGGGTGATCAACTCGACTTTGAGTGCGGGGTAACGTTCAGCGATCTCCGCACTGGCTTCGATTCCACTCAGTCCACCACCCACGATCAGCACACGCCCAGCCTGTGTCCCTAATTGGGTGAGTGCAGGTTTTAAGCCTTCCACTGAATGGAGATCAAGGCTGAATGCATACTGCTCCACACCGGGAACCTGATCGCGCCGAGTCTGACTGCCCAAAGCGTACACCAGATAATCAAAGGGAAGGGTGATCACCCCCTGATCAGTGTTCACGCACAGGGTCTTGTGATCAGGCCGAATCTCGGTGACCCATCCCTGCTGAAAGTGAACACCCGTGCCTCGAAGCATCTCAGGAATAGACAAACGGCGCGGTTTTGTGCCTACTGCGGTTTGATGCAGGCGAATCCGCTCCACAAAATGATCGCGGGGGTTGATTAAGGTGATCTGTGCCTTGTTTTGTCTACGCGAGAGCCGAATCGCCGTTAATATCCCACCATACCCCCCGCCGATGATCACAACCTGTGCCATTTTAGTCCGCCTTTCTGCCTTGTTCTGTATCCCTACAAAAAAGGACGAGCAAGACGGACATTTTGTGACAAATTCATCAAAATCAGCGCGGGGTGAGGGAAAACCCAGAAGCGCTAGAAACCGAAATGCAGTGCGCCCCCGTCGTCTAAATCAAGCATCAAGGTGCTGCCCTCGATTCGGTAGCCAGTGACCTTTGCCAGCGCTTCCGTGAAGGGTGCAGCGAGAGAATCCTCAGGGCATCCAACAAGGGTTGTCTGAGCTTGAGTCATATCAATCACGAGCGATGCACCCTCAAGCATGGCCGGGGCGCGCATTTGATTGCAGTCAACGCGCATTTGGGTCATCTGAGTCGCCGTGATCAGGAAGGTATAGCGCTCCGGTTCTTCGACTGTAAAAACATCAGCGGAGGCGTTCAAAATAGCCTTGAGCTTCCAGTTGATCCCTTGAATCCCCGTGCTGCCCTCCGAGTCTATCCTGAAGGATTTGATCAGATCATCCATCGCAAATAGGGCCGGGTTAATTTCATCATCGGATGCTTGGTTGAGGGTATCAATACTGGTCTGAAGGTACTCCTCCAGCCCGGCTGCGAACCGTTCGTAATTAAAATCCGGGGCAACCTCATCCGAGAATAACCCCGTCTTGAAGCGGAACTGCGCTGAAACGTAGTAGTTCCCATCCGTGCTGATGCCCTCATAGAGGTACATGATCTGCTCTGAAGAAAGTGGCGAAACATCCTGTGCATAGGCCGCCAGATAACGAATCCCCAGCATATGATCTGTTTCCACATAGGCGGCTCTGGCCCGCAGTATCTGGGCAGCCGGGGGCGGATAGAGGTGGGGCAGAACAAGCGAATGCTGGGCCATATCAGGCTTCATATAGGTGCTCAGATCAGGTTTTTCGGTGAGCAATTTCTGAAGCTGAAGGTAGATGTCTTCGTTGACCCCTAATCCCTTGAGATCGGCGGTTTTGACCACCCGGATTACGCCGCCATACTCGTCAGCCCCGCGCAGCGGCCCATAACCTATCAAAGTGAGCAAGCGATGGGCTGGAAGTGGCCCGCCGGGAAAAGCTTGATCTACGGGGTCGGCGGGCATGTTCTGAACCCCAACCCCTAAAGCCAAAGTATTGTCTAAACTAAAGCTAACCCCCTCGATTTGAACAACAATCAACATACTCTCCTGCGCGGATAGTATCCCACCGTTCATCAAGACCAAGGCCAAAATCAGGCTGAGCCACAATAAGCGTTTCATGGTGAATTGTCCTCTTTCCATTGCTTTTACTATTATAGTGAGGTGTTACGCAGTTGAGAGGGTTATGCCTTACCCCCACAATATGGAAAAGGGGGCGACTGTGGATTCAGGGTGAATCTACAGTCGCCCCCTCAGAGATCATTTGAAAAGAAGCAGTTTGAAGAGAGGAACGTGCCATTGAAGACACACGTACCCTTGTGGGGGCTTTATAGCGGTTTCCTTGAAAAATGAGCTGTTACCGGGGCGTTTGAGGGGTCTTTGTCGTGTCCTCTAACGTTAACCCCCAAAGAATCCGGCAACATCGTCCTAATTTTGATGATCCGATTTGGCGCTACGACGAGCTATCAATCGGTCTAAGTGGGGACAATGATCCCGGAC
>JACSRJ010000153.1 GCA_014879835.1 Anaerolinea sp. | reverse complement strand
TTGCCGTCGAACGCAACGGTGAAATCGTTGACGATGGTGAGATTCTCGCTTTTGAGCGTTCGATCCGTTCTCTGGATGCGCCCTTTGGGCTGCTTTTGCTCCAAATTGGGGCGTTGGTCTTGTTTTTCCTGATGGTCACTGCGGCCTTGGTACGACGCGGTGAGCGGCGCGAGATCGCCATGCTTCAAAGTCGGGGCGCAGCAGATCGCAGTGTGACCATTACCAGAGGCTTGGAAGCGTTAGGAATCTGCGTCTTTGCGGTACTCACAGCCCCTTTTGTGGCTCAGCGTCTGCTCATTCTGATCACCCCATTCTTCGCCAATTATCCGAACCTGCCGCTGGTGATCACCCCAACCGTCTTTGCTTACAGCGCAGCCGCGGGGGTGGGCGCATTTGGGGCCCTGATCAGCACCTTACGCCCTGTGCTTCGTCTGCCGCTGATTTCCGCTGGGGGCAGCGCCATGCGCAGCCATCAGCAAGCGTGGTGGCAGCGTTATTATCTTGATGTGGCACTGGCAGTTTTGGGGATTGCGGCCCTGCTGCGTCTGGTCAATCGAGATACCCCGTTGTTCACCACTGCCACTGGAGGCAGCGCTACGGATCCCTTTTTACTCCTCGCGCCGGGGCTGTTATTTTTGGGGATCGGCAGTGTGCTGCTGCGTCTGTTCCCGCTGATTGCGGGGGGAGTCTCACGGCTTCTGAGTGCTGGCCGCGGGCTGCTTGGATCGCTGGCCACATGGCAGTTAAGCCGGGAACCGATCCACTACGGGCGGATCACCTTCTTATTGGCGCTGGCAGTGGGGATCGGCTGGTTTGCGACCAGTTTCCGCGCCACCGTGGATCGCAGCCAGAATGATCAGGCCCAGTATCGGGTGGGCACGGACATTCGTTATCAGGAGCGGGATCAGCGCCTGAACGTCTTTCGGGCGCGTGATCTGGAGGCTTATACCGACCTTCCGGGGGTTGAGGCTGCCAGTGTGGGAGTGCGGCGCGAAAATGTGAATCTTCAAAGCAACCCCGGCGCAGCAGCACTCCTTGGCACCATTTTAGGGGTTGACCCCACAGCCTTCCGGGATACCCTCCACTGGCGCGAGGATTTGGGAACCGTGCCGGTGCCCGAAGAGGTTCCCCTGCCTCAACGAGGTGAGGTTCTGCCCTTCACACCGCGCCAACTGCAATTTTGGGCACGCTTTGACGTCCTTGGCGGGTTTGGCAGCCATATTCCCGATATCGACCGTCTCACCAACCGTGTGCGCTTCGGGGTGCGCCTGCTGGACGCATCCGGGGCATGGATCACCGTGCCCTTTCAGTTGGCGGAGATCGAGTATATAAGCACGGGCGTCGAACAGCCCGGATTGGGCGGTGGGGGCGGCTTCACCACCAATGGTTGGGCCCGCTTTGAGGCTGATCTGAGTCGACTCAGTTATCAGCCTATCGCGCCCTTACGTCTCGTTTCCTTTTACTGGTCACATCGAGGGCGATCTGCTCAGGGTGAGCGTTTCCTACGTCTGACTTTGACCGATCTGCGCGGCCTTGATCCACAAGGAATCAGTCAAGCGCTGAGCCTGTTTAAGCGTGAGACATGGTCTTTTGCCTATGACTCCGGCGCATTTAGTGAAGGGCAAGTGGTACCTGCTTCCCCGGAGCGACACGGTGAGGGGCTGACCATAGGCTGGGATCAGCAGGCAGAATCAGCCCGCATGGGCATTTTGCTGAACTATCCACCGCTGACCGAAATCCCCATGATCGCCAGTCAGAGTTTGGTTGAGCGACTGCGTTTGCAGCCCGGACAGCGGCTTTCGGTGCGCAACCTTGAGGGCAGTACGGTGGAGTTCCGCCTTGTGGAAAGCACCTCGTACTACCCCTCGCTGTATGATGCTGTACATACCCAAGACCAGTGGCTTGATCAAGGAGACCGACAGGCGTTTGTGGTTGTCCCGCATGGGCCGCTCCTGTATACCCTCAACCGTCGTCCCAGTGTGGCGCTTTACGCGGATGAGGTGTGGTTAAAAACGGGCGCAGAAACCTCCCCCACGGCGGTTATCGAGGGACTGCGCACGGCGGACGCCGCCCCCATTAAGGTGATGACACTGCCCGGTGAGATCGAGAATCTGCAAACCGACCCCCTCAGCCGAGGCTTGTTGGGTTTGATGCTGCTGGCGTTCATCTTGGCCATGGCCCTGAGCGTGGTTGGTTTGGTGACTTACGCTGCACTCACAGCCTCCAACCGCCGATCTGAGTTTGGGGTGCTGCGTTCCTTAGGTCTACCTTCCGCCGGTGTGATTGGGCAGTTGGCACTCGAACAGGGCTTCGTGATCGTTCTTGGTGGGCTGCTTGGGGGAGCCTTGGGGGCCGTCCTGAGCAGTCAGGTGGTGCCCCGACTGGCCCAAGATGCCAGCGGCGTCCAGATCACCCCGCCGTTCATCGTTCAAGTGGAGACTGCGGCGCTGCTTCAGTACGGGGGTGTCCTGCTGATCGTGATCGCGCTGGTGATCAGCCTCAGTTTGCTGCTGGTACGTGGGCTTTCGCTCTCTCAAACCCTACGTCTTGGCGAGGATTAAAAGTACCCATCCTGCCCCTACTGCCGCAAATGTGTTGAGTCCGACTCAACTGAGCCTGTGTCCCCGTATTCATCAAAAAGGGGAGAATCCGCCCTATGTGGCCCTATGAAGGGCCGCCAAAAACAGCCTCAAACGCTTTAAAGGTGGCTTGAGCACTGCTGCGATCCCAAACGGAGAAGCGAACCTTTTGAAAGCGCCGCCAGAAGGCACCCGTAGCATGAAGGGCTGTTCCAAACACAGCGGCCACTACTTGAGGATCGTTGGCAAAAACCCCACATCCCCACGCCCCCAGCACCAACACCTCACAACCTTGAGATGCCGCCAACGCCAGAACCTTGCTGGCACGCACATGGAGGGTCGGTTCAATATCGCCCACACGCTCTGGCTCATTTTGGCGAATCGCGCCCGCATTGGGGGCAGGACTGGTGAGAAAATCCACCCGATAGGGCGTTTCCAGCCATCCCCCTTGATCCGTCCGAAAGACCGGACACGCCGGACTGTAGATCATCCAATCTGTGTACAAAGCAGTGCGCGTCTGACGATTGACCCGGTAGTAATCGGGACAGGCGATCAGGCTGGGGTATAACCCCGAACTGCGGGCTAAACTCTCTTCCTGAGCTTGGGCACCGTCAAGAAACCCACCACCGGGATGCCGCGCCGATGCAAAGTTCAGCACACCCACACGTTCATACCCCCCTTCTGTGACCAGATGAGCGCACCCCTCTAAGGTGGTCTCATTGGCGACTTCAAAGGTGGTGTGGGCAAAAGCCAGCGGCGATGCCAGAACTTGACCCTGAATCTGACTTAGGCTTTCGGGGCTGTAACACCGGGTTTGTTCTACACAGCGCGAAGCCTGCGCCCCTATTTCGACTTGCTGCCCGTGTGCGGTAAGATAACTGCCAGTTTGGAGTGCAGCCAGCGTATCGCGGGCAATTTGCTGTCGATTCATATGGGTCTCTCCCAATTTTAGGAAAAAACATGTCCGATCAAGTTGAATGTTACACCCTCTACAACCAATCCAAATGGGTGCGCCGGGATCAACTGAGCTTCCGTCCCACAGTCTATGCGATTGTCCCCGATGGCGACCGGGTGCTGTTGACGAAGATTCGCAGTACGGGCAGGTGGGGGCTTCCCGGCGGGGCCGTTGAATTGGGCGAAACTCTTGAAGAGACCGTCAAACGCGAACTGATCGAAGAAACTGGGGTGCAGGTTGCGCCTGTGCGCTTGCTTCATGTGGTAGAGGCGTTCTTTTATTATGATCCCCTCGATCAGGCTTTCCACGCTTTCCAGTTTATCTACCTGTGCCGACCACTCACCCGGACACTGGCAACCCCTGACCAAATCCAAGACGGAGAAGCAATCGCCCCTCAGTGGGTGCCTGTGTCAGACCTGCGTGAGGACGATCTCCAACGTTATAGCAAGCCCCTCTTGGGGTGGTTACAAGACCTGACCGATTAAACCAGCCTTCCAGTACACGTTCACCAATTATTTCAGGCTCTTCAGGGCATACACCACCACTGGAGCACGTTTCCCCCGGATTTGAAGTTCCCCCAGACGTTCTGCCTCAGCCAACTCGCGCACGCGGTTGATGAGGCTTTCTTCAACGAGAATTTGCCCCGGTTCAGCCCGTTCCTGAAGGCGTTTAGCCACATTCACAACTTCACCGATCACGGTATAGTTCATGGCTCCCTGTGTGCCAATACTGCCGATCACGGCCTCGCCAAGGGCCACCCCAATGCCAAAAGTAACCAGTGTGCCCCCTCGCCGCCGATTGGCCTCCATGGCCGCACTCTGAAGCGCAACCGCGGCTTCCAAAATTCGGTAGGGGTGATCTTCTTGTGGTTCGGGTGCGTTAAAGAAGGCCATGAACGCATCACCAGAGGACTTATCGAGGCTGCCTTCACGGGTGAAAATCACATCGGCAGCCAGCGTGAAGTAACCGTTGAGGGTCTCGATCACCTGATCTGGGCTGAGCGACTCAACAGCCGTACTGTATCCCCGCAGATCAGCCACGAGAACACTTACCTCACGGCGCTGGGCATGTGCCCCGGGGGTATCACCCGTGCGCAGCACCCGGTCAACCACACTTGGGGAGACATAACGTTCAAAAGCGCTGCGGATAGCAGTTTTTTCCCGTTCTTTGATCTCCTCAAGCTGCTGAAAATTGCGCGCATTTTCGATGGCAATAGCCGCATAATCACCCAGCGCCGAGAGCAGGGCCCCATCATGATCAGTAAAAGGGCGGGCGTTGGTCACATTTTCGATCCCGATCACCCCGATCACCCGGTTAGAGAGCTTGATAGGCACAAACATGACCGCCAACGGCGCGTTAGGGTTGCGCTGGCGCATGGGGGCAAGCTCTTGAGGCGATAGAGAGACCGGGACGCCTGACTCTGCGGCGCGTTCAGCAAGGCGATCCTGAGTCGGTTCGTTCATGGGACGGGCGTGCGGTTCATTCCGTCGTTTGACCGCCCGCAGGGTCATCTGGTTGCCCTCGACCAAAATAAGACTGCCCTGTTCGGCGTTGGTCACACTGCCTGCCGCTTCTACAATGCGGGTCAAGAGCAGGGCAGGGTCAAGCAGAGCCGTGACGCTCTTGCCGATCCCATACAGCGTATTTAATTCTTTGACCCGGTTATGAAGTTCTCGGTTAGCGTTAAGAAGCCGCGCTGTAAGGGCCTCTTTCTCTTTGCGCAGACGGGTTTCGGTAAGGCTGTTCTCAATCGCCTGAAGCATCTCCTCTAGGGTGTAGGGTTTTTTGACGTAGTCCCGCACCCCCATCCGAAAGACCTCAACGGCGATCTCCTCAGAACCGTGAAAGGTCATGAGGATCACCGGAATGTTCAGATTCTCACGCCGAAGGGCCTCCAAAACGCCACGTCCATCGAGGCGGGGCATCTGAAAATCGAGCAGGATCAAGTCCGGCGCGGCACGGCGCGCCAACTCCATACATTCGATACCATCCTTGGCTTCGAGTGATTCAAATTGATTGGGTCTCAAGATGTAGGTGATGATAAATTCACGGTTTTCGGCGCTGTCATCAGCCACAAGGATGCGTTCGCGTGCCACCGGATAGCCCTCACTTCCTGCGCAGTGTTGTGATCTCAAGTGTACCCTGATCAACCATCGTCCGCGACACCGGGCGCATTATATCCACGTTTGTTTTTGGTTTAGAACGCACTTGATTGAATCCTCTGTCCTACACGGCACCGCCTCTTCGGTTCCGCTGTCCTTTGCCTGTCAATGCTATAATCGTTAGGAGTTACACACATGCCTGAGCACCTCTTCCTTTGAGGAGGAGATAACAAAGTTTTTGAAGGGGGGTTTCCCTTGCTTTAGAAAGGGCTTCTCTCTCAAGCTGCCCCTCAACTGAAATGAGGGTAAACAAGCCCAACAGAATAAGCCCGAAATCGTCGCAAAAAGGTGTCATGGACAGAATTCAACGAAACGATCTGGTCTTTTACCAGTTTGAAAGCTGGCGGGGGCTTTCCGCCCTTCGGCATGGCGTCTTTACCCGCCTTGGTGGGGTGAGCCAAGCGCCCTTTAACAGTCTCAATGTAGGTGGTACTGTAGGGGATGATCTGGAAGCGGTACGGGCCAATCAGCAGCGCATTCACGCTGCTTTAGGAACGGCCGAAGCACGCGCCTGTACCGTATGGCAGGTTCATAGTGCGGATGCGGTAGTGGTCGATCACCGCGCCCCCGGCCGCCACTGGTTGGCGCGTGCTGATGCGATGGTCACCAACGTTCCGGGGCTGCCCCTGACCATGCGTTTTGCGGACTGTGTGCCCATCCTGTTTTACGATCCCACCCATCAGGTAGCAGGGATCGCCCATGCAGGCTGGCGAGGCACAGTGGGCAAGGTGGCGGCCGCTACCGTCCGGGCGATGCAGAATGCCTATGGCAGCAGCCCTACGGAGATTCGGGCCGCCATCGGGCCAAGCATCGGGCCTGAACATTATCAGGTGGGGCCAGAGGTGGTTGAAGCGGTGCGCAAAGCCTTTGGGCAGACTAACGATCTGATCCGTTGGATGGCTGACGGCAGCGCGCACCTTGATCTGTGGCAAGCGAACCGACAAGCCCTGCTTGAAGCTGGATTGCAGCACGCTCACATTGAGACCGCAGGCATGTGCACCGCGAGCCATACTGGGGAATTTTTTTCGCACCGGGCAGAACGGGGCAAAACAGGGCGTTTTTGCGCTGTGATTGCGCTGGAGGTGTGAACGTGAGTCAGACCCAATACCTGACTGATCTTGCAGCGCGCTTTGGGTTGGTGCGAACTTCGATCAGTGCGGCCTGTGTCGGTGTCCATCGTTCGCCCAAAGAGGTGACCCTGCTGGCTGTAAGCAAAACGCACCCTCCAGAGGTGGTCGCGGCTGCGGTATCGTGCGCCCAGACTCATTTTGGGGAGAATCGGGTTGAAGAAGGGGTGCGCAAAATCAGCGCGCTCAAGACCCTGTTAGGTGCGGGTGCAGAGACCCTCACATGGCACATGATCGGGCATGTACAAAGCCGCAAAGCGCGGGATGTGGCCCAATGGTTTGAGGTGGTTCATTCGGTGGACAGCCTCAAATTGGCGGAACGACTGGGGCGCTTTCGGCTTGAAAACCACCCCGAAAGACCTCTGCGGGTGATGCTGGAAATGAACATCTCCGGAGAGCAAAGCAAAAGCGGTTTTGATGCCCTAGGATGGCAGGATCAGACCGAAAAAAGGCGTTCTTTATGGGAGGCTGTGAGGCAGATGAAGGATTTGCCCGGACTCCAACTTGAAGGCCTGATGACCATGGCCCCGTATGGGGCAGACCCAGAACTGACCCGCCCAGTATTTAGAGGGTTGCGGCTGCTGCGTGAGGCCCTGCTGAATGATCTGACAGGACTGCATCTGCCCCATCTAAGTATGGGCATGACCGACGATTATCGAGTGGCGATTGAAGAAGGGGCGACGATGGTGCGAATCGGGCGCGCGCTTTTTGGAGAAAGGGACGAAGGTTAAATTCACATGGGTGGGCTAATTGCAGGGTTGATCACCACCGCATTCACCCTGCTCAATCTACTTATCTTGGCGCGGGTGCTGATGGGTATTATCAATCCTGATCCCTATACCAATCAGGTCTACCGCTTTGTCTATACCGTCACCGAACCGATCTTGGCCCCGGTACGACGGCGCTTACCTCAGGGTGGGATGTATGATTTCAGCCCCATCGTGGTTATCATTGCAGCCTTTATCGCAGAAGGTATCTTGTTGGCGTTTGTGAACGCAATATTCTAGAATGGCAGGCAGTCCATCTCATCGGAAAGGGAGTCGCTCATGAGTCGGAAAGAAGAACACAAGTTTTCAAACGCAAAATTGGGTGCGGCCTTTGCAGTTCGGATCGTGACCCGCGCTCAACGGGATGAGATGGTGGGTATTCAAGAGGACGGCGCGCTCAAAATCCGCCTCACTGCCCCCGCGGGGGTAGAGGCCAACCGCGCCTTGATCGCTTTCCTCTCGGCCCGCTTGGGTGTTCCCGAAAACAAAATCGAGATTGTGGCAGGCCACGAACACCGGGACAAAATGATCTCCGTGGAGGGCTTAACAACAAGTGATGTGGAGACCCGTTTGCAGCCTGATCCGGGCGCAATGGACGCAGACTAGACCTGCATTGGGCCTCCTAAAAAAGGGCGATCAATAACCATCAGATCGCCCCTTATGGTTCCTTCAAACTGCTCATCGGATGGCAGTTTTGGATTGGCGCGCTGAACCGTCCCCGGCAGCCCCCCTAGACCTACTCTATATCCCCGTTTCCGTTTGTGCCAAGATGGATGCGCGCATCGGTCGGTACAATGATCTTGTCGGTTTGTTTGAGGACGCGGGCCCGTTCGAGCTGAATATAGGCCTGACCGCCGGGTGATTCCAGCAGTTGAATCAACCGCTGTAAACGATCCAGTTCGGCCTCCGTTTTGGCCTGTTCCTGAAGCCGTATCGAATCAGCTTTCGCTTGTGCCTGAATACGTTCCGTTTCGGCTTTTACCTGCGCCTGAATCCGTTCCACTTCCGCCTGCATCTGCGCCTCAATCCGCTTCTTCTCAGCCGCGGTCTGGGCATCTGCTAGGGTGCGCTGCTGCTCATTCTCTAATTCGAGGGTCAGTAGGGACTTTCGCTGTTCTTCATTGAGGGCATTGCCTGCGATCAGTTCCCGTTCTCGTTCCATCTGGGCCTTTTTACGTGCGGTCTCCGTGGTGATCTCCACATTATTGAGGATCGCTGTCGCCAGATGTTCACTGATTTTATCTTCTTTGGGGGTGATCCGTTCCACATCGACCCCAAAGATCACCAGCCCATTTTCGGGGAATACTCGCGTCGTACCGCCATTAAACACAACCCGTGTGACCAGCAGCCCCGCTTCCGCATGGAAACGATCAAAGTCATGGCGGGCTGCCTCGCCCCGTATATCTGAGGAGAGGGTTTGCGCCGCAAAGCCGATGAAGTCCTTCAGCGCAAAGAGCCGTTCTGGGTGGTCTTCGTCAACGTCAAAGCGCCAGCGATAGGCAATTTCTAGTTCCAAAGAGGCATTGTCGCGGGTGCGGACATCGATCCGATCCCGGAAGTATTCTGGCCCTCGGCTCAGTTTGGCCACCTTGAGGGTGTTGGGGGTGACGGGCACACCTGCCGAAAGGTACAACACCTTAGGACGCTCATTGGGGCCGAGAAATACGGTCTGGGGGCCAAAAACCACCCGTACCTTCTCCCCATCATAGAGGTAGATCACCTCATTGCCTTCGAGGGAGACAACCACCGCATCACATTCGCTGGTTCGATGTTTGGGCCCGGCACTCAGCACCCGAATGGATTTGTCCTTGATCGATTGGGGCGAATAACCAAGGGCCTCCAATTCATCTTGAGAGAGGTGCTTTTGCCACTGGCGCTGATTGGCTTCGAGGAATACATCTGCGGGCCCAGTGACCAACTGCACCTCACCGGTATCATCGTTCTGAATGTAAATTCCGGTCCCTTCGGAAAGCGGAATCGAGGCTTGGAGGTGAAGTACCCGAACGTTTTTGTGGGGGGTATAGTGGCCGGGACCCTGAAGCAAATAACGCTCACCGGCACGCAGCAGTTTCCCCTCCAGCGTCGGATGAGGCGCGTCCCGGTCTGCCTGAAGCAGAAGGGCTTCCTGTTCACTTAACACGTATTCCGTGCGGACAAGCAGTCCGTGCTCGTCAGGAGCGAGAAATTCGCCGGGATGAAGGGCAAATATAGCCGGCCCAGCGCGTACTTCACGCTCTCCTTCAACGATGTCCTTCTTGTCGGCGCTGTAGGGGTTAAGGACAATCACATATTGCCCCTCTGTGAGGCGTATCTTCTCCTGAACTTTGCCCAGAATTTCCTGCTGGCGGTTCAGGTACATCCGACAGGGCCCTTCGGCTAGTTTAATCGCGCCGGTGCGTTTGTCTTGAAGATGGGCATAGTGGAATCGATCCAGAACCAAAATGCGGGCAAGTAATCCGGTGATGATTTGATTGGACATGCGTTTGAACCTCGTATGCCTGTCTCTTCCATTGTAGAGATAAAGGCTGATCAAAAGTGGACTCTGTTGGATAAAAACTCATCAAAATAGATGGCAAATTTGTTTGAGGGATATTTCACAAGAGGCTTGGCGTTAAGCAAATGTTGTCCTCAGCCCGTCAAGTCTCCCCACAGAAATTGCCCCATCCTTAGGGGTGATGTATAGTCGTTAGCCTAGATCACTTCGTATCATCAATCAGCACAGAAACCTATGATGTCTAAGATCATCTCCATCCATTCATACCGTCGTGGATCGGGTAAGACCTCCACCGCCGTCAATCTGGGCGTGCTTATGGCGCTTCAGGGGATGCGTGTGGCCGTGGTCGATGCGAACCTTCAATCACCATCGCTGCATATATTGTTGGGGCTGGATGAGCGTCATATCTCCTACCGTCTCAACGACTATCTGGCGGGGCGCATTGACATTCTGACCGCGGCCTTTGATGCCACGGCCCTTTTAGGGATCACGGGCGAAGGGGAGTTCTTCGCCGTCCCTGCCAGCCCAGAGCCGCGTGATATTGCTTACCTGCTGCGTCATGGTTACGACCTTGATTTGCTGCACGCAGGGATGCGGGCACTGGCGGAAACCCTCAAGCTTGAGGTGTTGATCATCGACAACCCCGCCGGGCTGTTGGAGGACAATCTCTCCCTGATCGCTATCGCGGACAAGACCCTAATTGTGATGCGTTATGACAGTCGAGAGTTTCAGGGGACAAGTGTCTTGGTTGGGGTGGCCCGCAAACTTGACGGCGCCAATGTGACCCTTTTGGTGAATGAAATGCCCGCCGGGATCAGTGCTCAGGAGGTAATCCCTCTCATGAGTGAGAAGTTCGCCTGCCCGGTCATTGGGGTCATCCCCCACCTTGACGAGATGTTCATCTCTGACGAGAAGCGCCTTTTTGTGCTGCGCGAGCCATCACATCCGGTGACCAAAACCCTGAAAGAAGCCGCTAACCAACTGATTCGCACCTGATAAGGCGCTTAAACAAGGACTGCCAAAGGGGACCCGATGCTTCAACTTTTCAGTTATCTCTTTGACATCCGTCGGGGCGAGTGGCCCCGCCTTCTGGTGCTCTATATCATGGGGCTGATCTTTCTCACCGGGATCACGTGGGGGGAGACCATCGCCGAGGCTGCCTTTTTGGAACTGGTGGGGGTAGGGGTGCTGCCCTATACCTTCATTGCGGACGCGGTCATCGCCATCATCGCGGTTGCGGCCTACACCCTATTTGTGGATCGCATTTCCCATGCTCAACTGCTCATCGGGATCATGCTCATCAGCGCAGTGCTGGTGGTGGTAGGTCGGGGGATGGTAGGCAGCCCTGTGGGTATTCTCACTTATCCCTTTTTGTACCTCGCCTCCCATGTGATCAAAGACACCTTTGTGCTTCATTGGTGGACTTACGTCAACAGTTTTTATGATACCCAAGCGGCCAAACGTGTTGTGCCCTTTATTGCGACCGGGGCGCGGGTGGCGGGGATCATCGCTGGGTTCAGCATGACCTTACTTAACCGCTGGATGCCCCCTGAAAACATCGTGCTGTTGTGGGCGGCTTCTCTGCTTATGGTGGCTGCGGGGGCAGTCTTGATGCCTCGCTTGGTCAAAGATGAACGTGAACTGAGCACTTCGGGACAGACGGGGGCTTTCCCGAAACCCCGGACAGAAGCGAAACGCCCCGTGAACCGAGGCTGGCGCGGTTACACCGAAAACATCCGCGAGGGCTGGTCTTACGTGATCCACTCGCCTTATCTGCGTTGGATGGCCATTTCGTCCCTGATTCTGATGACTCTGCTGCCGCTGATCACCTATCAGACCAGCCAAATTCTTAAGACTCAGCTCCAATCCACCGCCGCGATCTCCTCCTATGTAGGCAATCTGACCGGGATCACCAACTTGATCATGTTCCCGGTGCAGTTGTTCCTGATGGGACGGATCATCGCGTGGTTGGGCTTGGGCAATACCAACATGATTTACCCTACGGGCACCTTGATCACGGTGGGATCACTGGCGGGAGTGCCTACCGCCTTATTCAGTGCGGGGCTGGCGTACTTCTACCGCACCACCTTCCGAACCTCCTTCCGCATGACCATTGATAATCTGCTCTACAATGCGGTACCCCTCAAAGTGAAAGGGCGGGCGCGGGCCTTTACCACCGGGTTGTTGGTGCCCGTTGGTTCGCTGTTGGGTGGTGGGCTGCTCTTGCTCATTCCGGTGGTGCCCAATGCGCCATGGCTTCTGCCGGGGCTTTTGGTGCTGCTGGGGATGGCCTATTTCATCGCCTCGATCTTTGTGCGTCGTCAATATTCCAAGGCGCTGGTGCGGATGCTGGAACAGGAAGACTATTCGTTTGTGCTTCAGCCCGCCGAAGATCTGACGGTGGTCAGCGGCGAGACCTTGGAACGACTCAAGAAGCAGGCAGAGGAAAGCACCAGCCCAGAGACAACAGTGTTTATCGCTAAATTGATGAGTGATGTGGGCGGGCGGGCTGCGGTGCCTATTCTGGTGCAAATGGCCCGAGCGGGCAGCGCCCAAACCCGCGCTGCGATTGCCAACATCCTTGTGGCAGGCGACTACCGGAGCGCTGAAGTGCGAGGGTTATTTACCGAGATGCTCTCCGACCCGGACGGAGCGGTGCGTCTTGCGGCTGTGAGCGGACTTCCTCGCTGGTCAGAACAGGAGAACACCTACAACCTCGCGCTGGAGCTGCTGCGCGACCCGGAGCCTGATATTCGCCTGCAAGTGATCCCCATCCTAATCCGCACTGGGGATATTTACTATATGGCAGCGGCGATGCAGGCGCTCACCCCGCTTCTGACCGATCCCTCACCAACCCGTCGGGCTTCGGCGGTTCGGCTGATGGCCCAGTTTAATGATCCTCGGTTCATTCAGTCTCTGATTCCTTATGTGGGAGATAACGACGACGAGGTGCGCCTTGAGGCGGCCACGGCCATTGAGAGTCTCTCCGGCAAACCGTTAAGCAAAAGTGTACAGGAACTGCTCACCCAGCTTACCAGTACCCTGCTGCATGATCCGGTTGAGCGTATCCGCCGGGCTGCCCTGAACATCATGGGCAATCTGCATACACCCGGTGTCCAGCCCACTTTAATCAGCTTTTTGACCGATCCCAGCCCCGAAATCCGTGAGACGGCGGTACAGGCGTTGGGGCGTTCAGGCGATATGGCTACCCTGATCGCCCTTTCCCGTGCGGAGGCAACCGATCCCCAGCTTCGTAAGATGCTCACGGTGGTTTTGACCAAGATCGACAAGGAGAAGTCGGCGGAGTTGATCCGGGGATATGTGCGGGCCAATCTGGTACAGATTTATGGCAACATCGTGCGTTTAGAGGCCCTCACCCCCTGTGTGGGCTTCCGAGGGGTGGCGGTGCTGCGTGATGTGCTGCGGGAACGCAACGAGTCCCTGCTGGAGGAGATTTTTTATCTACTCTCCGCCCTTCATCCGCCTTCGGAAGTGCGCTTAATCGCGGAGTCGCTTAACAGTGACTCTCAACGGGTGCGGGCCAATGCCCAAGAAGCCCTTGAAACTTTTCTCAATCCCCAGTTGGCGCGGATGTTCCAGCCCCTATTTAACCGTGCAGCGAGTCCGGCCCAGTTCCTCGAAATCAGTGAGGAGCTTTCAGGGGTCACGGCTCAGGATGCGGGGGCGGTACTGCGCACCCTTGGCAGCGATAACGAGGACTCGTGGGCCCGTGCTGTGGTCGCTTATGCCCTCGGTGAGATCGGAGCGGCCGCTTACCCACCCGCGGTAGATGTACCTGAAGAAACGTCACCTACCCCGTTACAGTCCTCCGCCTCAACCGAGGCCACCAAACCCGAACCGCCGCCCGATCCCAAAACACGGCGGGCCCGCCGTGCTCCCAGTGATCTCTTGGGAGCGCTGGACAAGCCGTCCACTGAGAAACCAAGTGAGAAACCAAGCCAGAAACCAGCCGAAAAATCCCTCGAAAAACCAGCGGAGGACAAAGAACCCGTTTTGGCGGTATCACCCGCACCAGCGGTACAGCCCTTCACCCCTGCCAAAGATTCACCCTGCCTGACGTTGTTCACCAAAGGGCAGCTTGAAGCCATGATCGGCCCTGCGCTCAAAGACCGCGCCGCGGAGGTACGCCTTGCAGCCAAAGCAGCCCGCCGTATGATGGCAGGTGCAGTTCGGGTCACTGAAAGTGAGGATGGAAGCATGTTATCCACCATTGAAAAGATCATTTTCCTGCGGGAAGTTCACTTTTTTGAAGGCATGACCGTGGATCAACTCAAAGTCCTCGCCAGCGTGTGTGAGGAAGAACTGTTTGCCAATGATGCGGTCATCTTTAACGAAGGTGATCCCGGCGGGGTGATGTACGTGGTGGTGCGGGGGCGGGTAGCACTGGAACGCGCTGGTCAACGCAAAGGCTCCACAGCCCGCATTGGCACGGTTGAGGCGCTCTCATACTTCGGCGAAATGACCATGTTTGACGACAGCCCGCGCACGGAGAAGGCGATTGCGATTCAGGATACCCTGACCCTACAACTGCGGCGCGAACCCCTGCTGGCCCTGATTCGCCAATACCCTGATCTCTCCCTGAAGCTGATCAATGTCCTCAGCCGCCGCCTGCGTGAATCCAGCGACCGGATCGCGCAGCTTTCACAGGTGCGCCCGCGGGAACTGCACAAGGTTTTTGACAAACTTGAGTGAGATTTCCGCAGTTTGAATCGCTGACAAGCTGAGAGGGCGACGCTATATTTCAGGGTAGGATGGGTGCCCTCACCCCTCGAAGCCTTGATCCCCCTTCTCCAAACTGGAGAAGGGCACCGCGAAGTGGTCGCAAAGAGGGGATGAGGTCGATCTAGCGGGCGTGTTTTCAAATGGCTACTCAGGGCGTTTCATCCCACGCCCCGATCAATTCAACTTCCAGTTCCAGCCTGATCCCGAACTGCGCCTCAACGGTGCGCTGGGCGAGCCGGATCAATTGATAATAGTCGCTGGCCGTCCCTCCGCCCGTATTCACGAAAAAATTTGCGTGCAGGGGGGAGATCACCACCCCACCGATTCGGGTTCCCTTTAATCCCGCCGCCTCGATCAACCTGCCTGCATAGTCTCCGGGCGGATTCTTAAACATACTTCCCAAACTTGCACCGGGGGGTTGAGTGCGTTTTCGGTGCGCGCTGAATTCCTCCGCGTGGGCGTTCAGGGTGTTGGGATCACAGCCGGGGTTCAGGTGGAATGCAGCACGCAGCACTGCAAAGGGCGTGGAGCGGTGTTTCAGGGCTGACTCGCGGTAACGATAGCCCATCTGATCGGCTGTCCAGTGTTGGGGCGGCTGATTCGGCTCACTAATCTCTGCCCACCAGAGCAGCCCGGCCGTATCCCCGCCATGTGCGCCTGCATTGTTGACCACTGCGCCGCCTACTGTGCCGGGGACATTGATCGCCCATTCCAGCCCGCCCAATCCTCGTTCGATGCAGCGGCGGGTGAGGCTGATCAACCCTGCGCCGCTTTCTGCGATCACCCTTCCTTCATCCTCCAAAGTGACTGTTTTGGCGTCATTGATGAGGATCGCCCCACGATACCCCTGATCGCTGATCAGGACATTCGCGCCGCCGCCCAAAATGCGCATGGGCAGCCCTTCTGACCAACACACCCGGGCCGCAGCATCAAGGTCCAAAGCGGAGGTGACCACCACAAGCGCATCCGCGGCCCCACCCAAACGGGCCGCGGTATAACGTTGAAGGGGTTCGTTGAGGCGCACCTCAAGCCCCAATGGGGCAAACAATGTGGCATAATCTGGGCGTGGCATTAGATTTTCTACTGCACCACCGACTGGAAAAAGCGCCGCGCGCCCCAACCACCCCGCTCTTGATTGTTGGGATCAACCACTTCCCACCATTCCTCACCGCTGGCATTTTGGGGCCCACTTTTGATCAGCCACCGTGAGCCTTCGGGCGCCTGAAACCGAATCACGGAGTCGATTCCCGGCCCAGAGCGAATATTCAGGCCTGCAATGCCCACTCCAATGACCTCAACGAGGGTTCCGGGCACAAAGTTGCCCGGCGGCAGGGTGAGCGTCGGCTCAGGGGTGGCCAAGATGATCGGCGGTGGTGAGGTGGGTGGCAAAGGCAGCGCCGTAGGGCTTGGCGGCGGGCCCACCGTAAAGGTGGCAGTGACGATCACCACCATCGGCGTCTTGCCACCGGGGGGGGCGCTGCCCCCAATCGAATCCACTACAGCCCATGCGCCTACCGCGGCTGCACCTACAAACACCAGCATGATGATCAACGACCACCACGGCAAATAAAAACCACTGTCTCGTTTGGTGCGCGGGGCAGCCGTTGGCGCTGGACGCCGTCTCCGCCCTGATGAGGCGGGCGCATCTGGCGGCGGGGGCACATATCCCCCCTGACGGACATTGGAAGGTGGCATGGGGCGGGATTGGCGCGATTCGCGCTCGCTCCGGGACTGCCGCGGGAGCGCTGGTCGCGCATAGGCCTCCGAAGACGCTTTTACCTCAGGTTCACTCCGGCGGGGTGAGCGCTGTTGAGGTGCGGGTGGGATTTCTTGAGGATCATCATCCCCAAACAGATCGTCACGAACATCACTCATGGTTACTGCCTCAGCCATGCTAAGAAGGATTCAACCGACCATGTGTTGATCACCTCTTCCGGGCGCAGCCCTGCGCGGCGTGCGGTCATGATCCCGTAACGCAGCGCTGTGAACCCATCGCCATTGTGGGAATCGGTATTCACCGCGATCTTGATCCCCATCTCTGCCGCACGTCGGGCGTGCGCATCATCAAGGTCAAGTCGGTAAGGGCTGGCATTGATCTCTAGTGCAGTGTCGTGCTCACGGGCTGCCCCAAAGACTGCATCCATATCCAGATCGGCTGGCTCTCGATCTGGGATCATCTGCCCGCGTGGATGCCCGATGATATCCACATGAGGGTTACGGATGGCGTTCAATAAACGCGCCGTCACCTGCTCACGAGGCTGCCTCAAACCGCTGTGGAGTGAAGCGATCACCACGTCGAGCCATTCTAACACGTCGTCGCCATAATCCAGTGAACCATCCGCCCGAATCTCCATCTCTACCCCCTGAAAGACTCGCAGCGACGGGGCAAACTCCGCATCCACGGCCCGAATCTCCTCACGTTGGGCCCGCAGTCGTTCCACGCTCAGCCCATTGGCGACCCCTAAACTTTGGGAATGATCGCTGATCACAATGTAGGACAAACCGCGCTCACGGGCAATCCACGCCATATCCCGCACGCTGAGTTTGCCGTCACTCCATGTGGTGTGCATATGGAGATCGGCGCGAATATCCTTGATCTCGATCAAACGAGGCAGAATACCCTGCGCTGCGAGGTCAATCTCTCCTCGATCCTCGCGCAGTTCGGGGGGAATCCAAGGCAGACCAAGTTGGGCATACACCTCAGGTTCAGAGGCACACAGAACTTCTGCCCCCCCTTCAAGCGGGGTGAACGCCCATTCGTTGAGACTTAAACCGCGATCTCTAGCCCGTTCCCGAAGGCGGGTATTGTGATCTTTACTGCCCGTGAAGTAACTCAGGGCAGTCCCATAACGTTCTGGGGGTACCACCCGTAGATCACACTGGAGACCGTTCTCAAGTTCAACACTGCTTTTGGTCTCTCCCTGCCCCAAAATGCGGGTTACATCGGGGTGATGGACAAAGGCTTCCATAATGGGCAGTGGCTGATAGGATGCGATTAAGAGATCAATATCCCCTATGGTAGATTTACCCCGCCGCACGCTCCCGGCAATATCCCCCTGAATCACACCGGGGAGTTGGAGCAGGGGGCGAAGAAGCTTCTCAGCGGCAGCCCATGCTGTGTCAAGGCGAACCCGGTTGGTGCGGCGGGCAAGGGCTGTGATCGATTCGAGGATTTTAGCCTCACTTTTGGAACCCATACCGCTCAAATTGCGCAGTTTGCCCGCCTGAGCCGCTGCTTCTAGTGCCGGAATAGAAGCGATACCCAATTCTTTGTAAAACAGCATCGCTTTTTTGGGGCCTACCCCGTTCACCCTCAGCACTTCGACCAACCCCGGCGGGATTTCCTGCGCCAATTCATGATAGAAGCGCAGTTCGCCAGTCTCTAGAAGCTCGCTGATCTTCTCCGCGAGGACTTTGCCCACACCATCGATCTCGTTAAGTTTGTCCTCTGCGGCCAGTGCCCGCAGATCACGAGGGAGTTCGCGGATGGTTTCTGCCACCCGACGGTAAGCCAGAATGCGGTGGATGATTTCACCCTTCAGTTGAAGCATATCGGCAATCGTGTCGAATACATCCGCGATCTGGCGATTGTTCAGGGTTTGTGCCAAGGTGTCTTGATCTCTTATCAACCGAAAATCGTAAACTTAGTATAGCGCACATGGGGTGGTTGCGCCTTCGATCTCAATGTTATATACTTGTGATGAAGTCCTGAGAGGTCGGATTCTTTAGCGAATTTCAATATTATACCCACACTCAGCTCCAGCGAGGCGATGCGCAATGTCGGATAATCACGAAGAGCCAGAAAAGAGTAAGCCGCTGCCATCCTTACCGGATGACAAACCGACTATTCGCATTCAGATGTCTGATCGCCGGATGTTGGCGGCATCAGTACAGGCAAATACGCCTCAGACTGCCCCCATCAAATCTGATGGGATTGAGCCGCCTCCCGTGCCTGAGGACAAACCTGAGATCAAATCTGAGATAAAGGTCGAAAGCAAGCCGGAAGTCAAGATTCCGGAACCCAGCCCAGCGCCTGAAACCCTGACCTGCACCAACTGCGGCAAACCTTATCGAACCGGAGAGTTGGTCTGTGCCCGCTGTGGGCATGTATTTGTGGCCGCAGGCAAGACCACCAAAGTGGAAGAAGAGAACATCAATTTCGACAAAAAGGCCCATCCCACTGGTGAAGCGCTTGCGCCGGATCAAACCCCGATCACCTTTGAGATCGACAACCGAGAGTTGAATCTGTCGGTGAAAGATCGGATCGTGGTGGGGCGCATCAGCGATCCCGCGACTGATTCACCTGATGTTGATTTATCTGCATTTCACGCTGGTGAACTGGGCGTCTCCCGTCGTCATGTGCGCATTCGGCGCAACGGGGCGCTCCTATATGTGGCGGACTTGCGCAGTACCAATGGCACGCTCCTTAATGGGCGCAAATTGATCCCTGAAGGTGAGCGCCTGCTGCGCAGCGGTGATGAGCTGCGTCTGGGTCACTTACGCATCCGGGTCAGATTCTAATTGTCGGCATCCTGATAAACTAAACCTTATGTTAAACACCTCGTATTTACGGTTAAATTTACGTTCCCCATTGGTGGTCGCATCGTGTCCGCTCTCCACCAGTCTTGATCAATTAAAGCGTATGGAAGATGCAGGCGCGGGTGCGGTTGTTTTGTACTCACTTTTTGAAGAGCAGGTGCGCGCCGATCAAGCGCTGGCCAAGTTTCGGCGTGAGTACCCCCATGCCGCACCGCCAGAAGACCTCAACCCGGCCAATTCGTACCAATTTCGGACTAATTTAGAGGCGTATCTAGAGCATATCCGCAGCGCCAAACAAGCCTTGGCTATCCCCATCATCGGCAGCCTCAACTGCACTTCTTTGGGAAGCTGGATCGAGTTTGCTCAGTCGATTGAAGATGCGGGGGCGGACGCCATCGAACTAAACGTCTACTACCTGCCCACCGATCCCGATGTGACTTCTGAGCAGACCGAGGATGTGTTTGTGCGCATCCTAAAAGCCGTCCGGGGCATGGTCAAAATTCCCATTTCGCTCAAGTTGGTGCCCTTTTTTACGGCGCTCTCTAATCTGGCCCGTCAGCTTGATCAGTCCGGGGTTGATGGCCTTGTGCTTTTTAACCGATTTTACCAGCCGGACTTTGATCCCCAAACGCTGCGTGTTCAGCCCAACCTGAACCTCAGCACCTCGGCCGATCTGCGGCTGCCTTTGCACTGGATTGCGATCCTGTACCGGCGCATTCGGGCGGATTTAGCTGCAACTGGCGGCATTCATACCGTTGAGGATGTGGTCAAATCCCTGATGGTGGGGGCAAAAGTGACCATGCTGGCCTCGGTACTGCTGCGTGAAGGTATCGATCACCTTCGGGTACTGGATGAAGGACTTCGAACATGGCTGGCGCGCAATGAATACAGCTCAGTGGCCGAAGTTCAGGGGCTGCTTTCTCAATTTGGGGGCAAAAACCCCAGCAAGACCGAACGGGCTGAATACATCCGCACCATCACCTCTTATAAACCACCAGTGTGAGACCAAATTGACGCTCGCCCGGAAAAAAGTGACCGGAACGTGGGATATGCCTTGCCTAACAGGGATTGACGCCCAATAATTTGATCAGCCCTCTGGAACTGCTCCATGAGGCGCTGGTTCAGCTTTGCGCAGCAGGACAATACTGTACCCCAGACGCCCCATGGTTTTTGCCCGTTCGCGCCGTTCAATGGTGACATTTTTGCCCTTCAGAATGGGTCCTAACTGACGGTTGATCTCGGTGAACACCGCCCCAGTGATCCCGTTCAGCACCCGTCGCAGCAGTGAGGGCCGGGCATCATCAGGCAGAAACTTATCATAGATGCTGATCCGCCCTCCCACCCGCAGCACCCGCAGGGCCTCCTCAAAACAGGCGTTGGGATCAGGGATCACCGCCAGAATCAGATGCAGGATGACCACATCGTAGGCATTGGAGGGCAGATCAAGCGCCTGACCATCCATGACTCGCGCTTCAACGGACACATTCAGAGATTGGGCACGCTGGCGCAAGCGGTCGATCATGGCCGGAGTAATGTCCCCGGCAGTGATCTCCACTCCGGTGGGCAGCAAAGGCAGATCCTCACCAGTTCCGGCCCCAATGAGCAGCACCCGTTCGCCCGGTTGCAAATTCAGCGCGCTGATGGCACGCTGTCGATCTGCCCGAAGGGCGCGCACTGTGAGGTTATAAATGGGCACATACAGGGTATAACGGATCCGATTCCAAGCGTTCGTATTGATCTTCAAAGATGCTTCTAGTCCTTGTCGAGGATGCCAGCCCAAATATCCGTGGCCGCTTTGTCTAGTTCCAACACTGAGTTCACATAACGTTCAGTCGTGGCAATATTGGAGTGCCCCAGCGCCTGTCGAATCAACTCAAAAGAGACCCCTGCCTCATAGGCCCCTCTGGCGAAAGAGCGCCGTAAGTCATGGGGAGAAATGCGATCAAAACCGGCGGCTTTTGCGGCCCGCTGCACCACGATCCAAATGGAGCGGTCCGTAATTCCATCGGTGATCACATCCCCATTTCGCCGCACCCGTGAGAACAATGCACGTTCACCTTCGGGCAGAGGGTGGAACTTGCGCCATGCATTGATCATGAGCAGTGTCATCTCAGGGAGCTTCACCACCCGCAGTTTTTCGCCTTTTCCATGCACCCGCAGCACCTGATTACGGCCCTGTTTGCTCAGATCACACCACTGGGCCGCTGCAATCTCGTCACGGCGCAGCCCACAGGTGACCATCAGCACAATAATGGCCACATTGCGTGTGCGAAGGGCTTCACTGCCCGTATCAATGCTTCTTACGGCACTGATCAGGGCACGAATTTCATCTTGGGTAAGCCATGTGCCCGTGCGCTGTCCCGATTCCGCACGGGGGGCTTTGACCCGACTTAGCCCACTGGCAACCGAGTACTCCACCCGACCCAGATCAGCCATGAACTGGGCTAACCAGACCACTGAAGCTTTGGCCTGCATGATCGACTGTTTGCCCAAGCTTCTTGCTTTTAACTGTCCTAACCATGCTTTGAGCGGGGCCGGCGCAAGCGAGGCGCTGGCAGCCTCAACATTGAGCGCTTTCAGGTTGATGCTCTGAGGATCGATCTGATTCACCGTGCTGAGGTAGGTCTTGATCCAGCGTCGATAGGCGCGCTGCGTATGGGCCGAAAGCCCGGCCATGGCGACATATACATTCACCGTTTCGAGCTCAGGCAGCCCGGCGGATGGCGCTTGATAGGGGATCAGTTCGGTCATGGCTTCAATCATCTGTCTTAGGAATCAAGAACGAGCGTTCGATCAAACCAAGTATAACCCAATTTGCTCCCTTTTGACCTGTTCAATTGAGCATGGGATTCAGCGCCTCAAAACTTTATAATGGGTATTTGCGAAAGTAGCATTCCCAAAGATTGCTGATTACCCTTTAAAGGGTCAGGAGATAAACGCTCAAAAATGGGTGAGTTCATCGGTTTTTCGTTTGTGCTGCTTGTCCTGATGACCGCATATTATTCCTTTGTCATCCTGCCTCGGCAGCGCCTGTTTCGCCAGCATAACAAATATGTACAGACCATGAAGGTAGGCGACGAGGTGATCACCGCCGGGGGAATGATTGGCACGATCACCCGGATGGAAGCAGGGCAAGGTATCGCCCACATCAAGATCGCTGAGGGGGTTGAAGTGAAGATTCTCACTGCTGCTCTAAGCCGTCCCTTTGATCCTGCCGAGATTGCCCAAAGTGCCCAGATCGGAGTTGAACAACCGGGGGCACAAGGGCGCTAAGCGCGAAGCAGTGTTACAATTCCCACGCCTAAGGACGGCAAGAAGGGCGGAGTGAGTGAACGGCGAAAGCGAAGAATTGGCGCTGATCGAAGCTGCCCGCCGGGGTAGCGTGGAAGCCTTTAACGATCTGGTGGAGATGCATCAGAGCCGCGCCTATAACCTCGCCTACCGCCTCATCGGTGATAAACATGCTGCGGCAGATGCGACTCAGGAAGCCTTTATCTCCGCTTTTAACCATCTACACAGCTTTCGCGGCGGGAACTTTCGAGCATGGCTGATGCAGATTGTGGCCAACGCCACCTATGATGAGATGCGGAAGCAGAAACGCCGTCCCACCGTTTCCGCTGATGAACTGGCGGAAGAACGCGACGGGGAGATCGACTTTGCAACCAACCCAGAGGATGATCCTGAACAAATCGCCTTACGTCATGCGCTGAGTGATGCGGTTCAGCATTGTCTTGATAAGCTCAGTCTTGAATACCGCACAGTGGCTGTCTTGACCGATGTACAGGGTTATGATTACCGTGAGGCGGCTGAGATCGTGCACACTTCCTTAGGCACCGTGAAGTCACGGTTAAGCCGAGCCAGACAAAAACTGAGGGATTGCTTACAGGGTTTTGGGGAACTTTTACCAGATATTTATCGTCTCAAAGATCAAGGCACGACGAAAGACGACGAGGAATGACTACCCCACGCCCCTCCCTGCACTCTATACCACCACCAGACGCTGATCTGCTCTCGGCATATCTAGATGATCAGCTCCCCGCTGGGGATCGGGCTGCGCTGGAGGCTCGCCTAAACGCAGAACCCGCCCTTCAGGATGCGCTTGAACAGTTGCGCCGAACGGTTGCGGTACTCCGGGCTGTACCAGAAGTGGCAATCCCTCGCTCATTCCGTCTTGACCCGGCCAAATACAGGCGGAGTATTCCCTATTGGGCCCGTTATGGCACCATGCGTGCTGTGGCCATGGTGGGCAGCGCCGCCGCGACCTTTATGATCCTTTTTGGGCTTCTGATGAGTCGAACTGGATTCGCACCACAGATGATCAGCAGTGCCTCGCCTCAGTACACTTCGGCGGCCGTACAAGCGACTCCGATTCCCGCCCTCACCCGAAGCGACAAAGGTACTGGCGAAGGGAACACGCCAACTGCCCTGCCCACAGCCACTGGTGCAAGCGAAAACGAGTTGAAACTCACGATGACGGCACCAGCCGCAGGGATGATCGCAGCCTTCCCAACGCCCACCAGCACCCCTTCACCGGTCTCAACCAGCGTCAGGGCCTTCGCTGGGGGCGATGAAGGGGGCAGCGCCGCCACGATCAGCGCGCCCGCGCCGATTCTGGAATCAGCCGCAGCCTCCGAGGAAGCGCCCGGTGCAGGGGCTGCGGACGCACTATTGGTGACTGCATCACCCCGAGCGGAGAAGTCCCAACCCAGCCCTTCGCCTCAGCCTTTACCGACTCAGGCGCCAGCGCGCACTGCTGCACCCGCCCAACCGCCTGCGGTGTCACCTTCAGAGCGACCCGCGGCCACCACGGAAGCGCTAATTGCTTCGGTGACTCCGCCCTCGATACCCACCGCTACACCTTCCGAGGAATCTGATCTGATGCTCAGGCGGGCCCTTGGGGAGGACATTAACCCGACGGCAAGACTGCTGGTGG
Source organism: Anaerolinea sp. (assembly GCA_014879835.1). Classification (GTDB taxonomy): domain Bacteria; phylum Chloroflexota; class Anaerolineae; order Aggregatilineales; family UBA2796; genus UBA2796. The sequence continues at coordinate 35,123 of JACSRJ010000153.1, read as the reverse complement.
TGGCGGGGCTTGCTTTAGGCCTGATCTCCCTCGTGACCTTGCTGATTATGTGGTTAAGGTCGCGCACTTGATGAATCTGAATCCCGGTTCGATCCGCTTTTGCCCGCTGTGTGGTGCGCCCATTGATCAGGCCCTAAAGTTTGGGAAGATGCGCCCCTACTGTGATCAGTGCCACTATATTCACTTTGAAGACCCCAAAGTAGCGGTCGCTGTGTTTGTGGAAGATCAAGGCAAAATCCTCTTGGTAAAGCGGGCCAATGACCCTGAAAAGGGTAAATGGGCCCTGCCTGCCGGTTATGTGGATCGGGGGGAAGCGCCTGCCACCGCTGCCATCCGCGAGACCGAAGAGGAAACGGGTCTGATCGTCACGATCTCCCATTTGATCGATGTATTGTTCGACTCCGGCAATATTGTGATCCTCTATGGAGCAGCAGTGCAGGGCGGGGCATTGTGCGCTCGTGATGATGCTGAAGATGCCTGCTGGTTCACAGCCGCGGAACTGCCTCCGCTGGCGTTTCGCAGTACACAGATTCTGGTGGAACGCTGGCAGCAGCGCTGATCGTCCATGTTGGTGGGCAGTTAAAAGCTCGTTGCAGTGATACACTTGCGGTAAACATTGGATGAGGTTTTATCATGCCAACTTTGACCCGATGGACGATTCGGGCCGCAATGATCTACCTTTTGGTAGGGCTGGCCGCGGGGGCACTTTACTGGGCCAATGCGCAGTGGTCGCTCTCCCCTATCCTGAGCAGTCTTAACCCCACATACATCCATATTTTGGTCGTCGGCTGGCTGACTCAATTGATTTTTGGGGTCATCTACTGGATGTTTCCGATCATCCGCAAGGATAACATGCGTGGTGACCCTCGTTTAGCGTGGGCAGTCTTTGGGCTGCTGAATGCCGGGCTGCTGCTGCGCATTGGCTGTGAACCGTGGCGATCTGTAACCCCTAATGATCTGAACGGGATGGGGCTGGTGCTGTCGGCACTCTTACAGGTTGTCGCAGGTTATTTGTTGATCCTTGTGTGTTGGCCCCGCGTTCGGGCGCGGGCGGGCACAGGAGGCGCATAAGATGCCTACTCTCAGCCGTTATTTTGTCCGTTCGGCGCTGATTTATCTGGGGATCGGGTTCACCTTGGGGGGCTTTATCCTTGCGGCCAAAGGCGGCGGCGCGGATGCTCGTTTTTGGCTTTGGCTTCCCACCCATATTGTATTCCTGCTGAATGGTTGGCTGATCCAGTTAAGCATGGGAGTTGCATACTGGATTCTGCCCCGTATTCACCTCTCGGATCGAGGACGTCAGGGGTGGGCATGGGGGGGATTCGTCGCTTTTCAGTTGGGTCTGCTTCTGACCTTGGGCACAATCCTCAGCCTGTGGGTTCCCGAAGTACAAAGCCTTTTTGCACCCGGACTGCTCCTTCAAACGTTAGGGGTATTCTTCTTTGCGATCCACGCCCTACCCCGGATTCGTCCAGCACTGGTCAGGGCAGCCAGTGCACCTTGAACCTTCATCCTCCTGCACCCGCACGCGGGCGAAGAGGGGATAGAGATTCCGAGGGGTAAACCCCTCAAATGCCTCGATCTGGGGGTTGTAAAGCACGTCCCTTCTCTCCCACAATGTGGGCAGAAGGGGCGCGCAAGATGAACTCAGTTCAGTCTGCCCAAAAGTTCATAGTAGGCATTGATCGCGGGGAGATAACCGGGGTTGAGTCGAAAGGCCTTACGCAGTGCATGAAGCGCGGGGAAGGTTTTGCCCAACTTGAGGTAAGCCCGCGCCAAATTCATGTAAGGTGTGGCCTCGTTGTCTTGGCGCTGTGCCTGTGATGCACGCTTTAACCACTCAACCGCTTCGTCGGGGCGATTCATGGCGATTAGGTAGGCCCCAATATGGTTATAAGGGGTCCCAAACTGCGGGTCAAGCTGAATCGCATTTTTGCATTCGGTGATCGCCTCTTCAAAACGCCCTTTGAGGCTGTACGCCCACCCAAGATAAGTGTGCGCTTCCGCGGTGGGGAAGAAACTGATCGACGCCTGATAAAGCTGAATCGCGTCTTCAATCTCACCCGAAACCTGAAGTTGATAACCTTCTTCCCACATCCGACGGGCAATATCGCTGCTGGTTTCCATGTGAAACGTGTCCTCGATTCCGTATCCCTGTACCATTCTGCACCTGATAATCATAGGAAAAACCACGCCAAGCGCAAAGGAATCTAATACTTCTCTATGTTTTGCGCGTCATGGCGTGTACGATGCTTGCAGTCCCAGCGGGAACGAAGTACATTCTGCAGCATGACTCAATCAAAACGACGACCATCACTGATGGGGCACCTTCAGGCCAGTGAACCGCCCCCTTTTTGGACTCTGCTTCATGCACTCATTGCGGTGGGTGCATATATCGTGCTGTGGATTGCGGCGATCTCCGTGACCAGTGTGATCAGCGGGGAGATCAACCAAGCGGCGCTCTCAGTCCGCACCCTTACCCTTAGTGGATTGATCAGCGCTGCGGTGATCACCATCGGGGTTATCCGCTTCAGCCGTGCGCGCCATCCTCAAGGTTGGATGGAGGCGCTCCGCCTTGATCAACCCGCAGGGCGCAATACGCTATTGGGCATTGTTTTGTTCAGTCTGGGCTTTGCGTGGAGTATTGATCTCTTGGGTGCAGTACTGCGCCTAAAGGGAGGACAAATCGTCCCGCCAGCGCTAGAAGGACTGCGCGAGGGAACTGTGTTGGCGTGGCTGTTGGCCGCGGTCTATGGGGTGATCCTGCTCCCCCTTGCCGAAGGATTGGTCTTTGGTGGCCTGCTTTATCCTGCTTTGAGCCATCGCTTAAAAGACAACCGGGCTGCGATCCTTGTTGGGGCGATCATCTATATGGTGGTTAACCTGCTTCTTGCACCCACACAAGGGCAGTGGTACGCGGTTATACAGCCGTTGTTGATGGGGGTGGTGATGCTTTCCTTCCGGGCATACTATCAATCTGCCCGCGCCGCAATCCTGACGCGAGCAGCGTTTGGGGTGTTTTTTGTACTGGCGGCGGCTTTCAGTTATGGTTTTGGGGCCGGCTGAAAGGGCTGTTTGATCCCTAACCCCTGCCCTCATTTTCGGGACTGAAGGGACAACAGTTATTGCGGTTTCCTTGAAGTTTGAGCTATTAGCGGGGAGATTGAGGGGAAGCCCCTCAAAAGAAGCCTTCCCCCTTCTCCCGCGTGCGGGCGGGCACCGCGCAGCGGTCGTGGGCACAGGGGGATGAGGGTAAGATTGAAAATAGCAGGTCAATCTTTTAGGATAACGCTGTAAGTTATGGGGGGATGATAGCCATCTCATCCCCCTCGACCGCTGCGCGGTTCCTGCTCTCTCACGATGTGGGACAGAAGGGGGATTTATTTTGTGGGGGCGTCCCCCACAACTTGGGGAGTCTGAGGGGTTTACCCCTCAAGAATCTGATTCCCCACTTCTCCAGCTTGGAGAAGGGGGGATGAGGGCAAACCTACTGTCGCCCCCACAACCCAATTTCCGGAGAAGGGCAACAACCTCGTAGCGAGATCACTCACCGTGATTGGAAGGCGCGCACCAGATCGGCTTCTGCCGCTTCCCACGCTTGGATAATCTGATCGTCCAGCGGATCCTCATCGCTGTTTTCAATCCGGTGATGATCAAGCAGCCATTGATAAGTGCGGCGCACCCCATCGATCCATGAGATTGTATAGCTAAACCCCAGATCAGTTCGGGCTGCGCTGTTATCGTAAATACTCACCCCCTGAAAATTGGTCACAAGGGGAATCGACCGCTCTGGAGCCAGATGGGCGATCACATGGCTGGGCACATGGACAAAGGTGGGTGAAGGCGCATCCACTGCGGCAGCAGCGGCCTGATAGTAGTGATTCCAAGGCATCCACTCCTCACCAGTCACATGATAGGCTTTGCCGTAGGCGTTGGCACTGATGGCATTCACGAAGGCCGGGGCCACATCGTCCACATGGCAGGCGCACCACAATGCTGTACCATCGCCATGCACTAGAATCGGCTTGCCCTTAAGGAGGCGGTCGAAGATGCGGGTACTCCAGCCCCATGTATCCACGATCCCACCGCCTTCGCCGTAAGTCATGGCGGGGCGGATGAGGGTCACCGCAAAGTCCTCCCGCATATGGGCTTCCATGAACACATCCTCGCATTGGATTTTGTTCTGCCCATAACTGCTGGCGCTCATACGAGGTTCATCCTCACGGATGGGGTAACGATGAGCGGGCTTGCTGTAAACATCCACAGTGCTGCAAAAGATGAACTGCTGAGTGCGCCCCTGAAAGGCACGCACGGCGCTGTGAGCTTGTTCCGGGGTATAACAGATCATATCGATCACGCAGTCAAAGGATTCCCCCTGCTGCATCTGCGCCTCAAAAGCACTGTGCTGATTACGATCCCCGTTGATGATCTTCACTGCCCCTTCTGGAAAACGAATGGCGCTCTGCCCTCGATTAAAAAGGGTTAGTGACACATCTTTTGCCAAGAGCTGACGTGAGATCGCCGTGCTAATTAAGCCAGTCCCGCCAATAATAAGCACTTTCATTGCGTAAATCCTTATTGGGGCTGTCAAACAGGACTCTCCACAGGAGAGTCCCACAGCCTGTTTATTGTTTGAGCATCCATGCCACCAGATCGTAGGCATCACGTTCGGGCATGGTCTCTTTAAAGTTCTGGATCATCACCCCTGCGGGGTAATCAGGAACCACAAAGGCATTGGGATCAACAATCGATTCATACAAATAAGCGGCGGCGCTGTAGTTGGGGCGTCGTCCAGCGGCTCGTTCACCCATGCCTTTGATCATCGGCGCAGTGCCCATACTTTCGGGCAAGTGGCAGGCGGAACAGGCATACTGGGAATAGAGCCGTTCGCCCCGTGCCGGATCCGCCGACTGGACGGCCACTTCTACGGCGGCGGCAAATTCAGGCGCACTCAAAACCGCGTGCGGGGTGAGTAAGGATTTCAGTGGAGGCAGCCCCGCGAAGGTGGAAAGGGCAAGCACAAAAAAGCCGATGATCAGCACTGCCCCAACGCCGATCACCAAGCCAGACAAACGGGCAGTGGTGGGATTACCTGATTGAGCCATGAGTCTCAGTTCACCTTAAGGGTAAAGGGCTAAAAGATGACCACATCAATGATCATTGCCAAGAACAACAGGGCTAGATAGAAGGTTGAGTATTTGTAGGTACGACGGGCGGCGGCCCCGGTTTTTTCGCGCAGCAAACGCCACGATTCCCAGAGCATACCGGCCCCCAAGAGCGCTGCGCTGAGCAGGTAAAACCCACCCAGAATACGAAAGGGCAAAGGCAGTAGGGTAAGGGCAACGAGCTGCACGGCGTACAACAGAATCTGAACCCGGGCCGCTTCTTCACCCCGTGCCACAGGCATCATGGGGACATTGGCGCGGGCATAGTCCGTGTTCACCAGCAGGGCCAGCGCCCAACTGTGAGGCGGAGTCCAGTAAAACACAATGGCAAAGAGAATTAGGCTGCCCGCTTCAAGGGTGCCTGTGACGGCGGCCCATCCTACCAACACCGGGATCGCCCCTGCACCACCGCCAATTAGGATGTTCAGCACCGTGTTCCGTTTGAGCAAGATCGTATAAACGATCACATAATACAGGGCACCGGTCAGGGCCAGTAGGGCGGAAAGCCAGTTCACCAGAAGGCCCAGCACCACCACTGACGAAGCGATCAGGGCGATCCCAAAGATCAGCGCATTCAGCGGCGCGATCCGCCCCGAAGGAATGGGACGGGTGCGCGTCCGTGACATTTGCTGATCCATGTCCCGATCCAAATACTGGTTTACGGCGCTGGAGCCACCAGAGGCAAGCGCACCTCCTACCACCGTTGCCAGCACCGAAAGCGCCGGGATCGTGGTTCCGCGGGCCGCTACCACCATCGCAGTGACAGTGGTGAACACCAGCAGAATGACGATACGGGGCTTGGCTAACTGGAGGTAGTCGCGGAGCGCGCTTCGGTTAGGGGAGTTTGTTTCTTTGAGACGACGTTCGGCGATACTTGTAGCCATCCAACTGTACTCGCAGTCACCATTGCTGCCCATGTCGCCGCTGCAAAAGTCACATGCAGCGAACGGGACACAACCAGCCAATCACGATCATTGACTAGAACGACAAGCGCGCCTAAAAATGCCTGAGCCAAATATAGCGCGCCTGCCGTAAACAAGGCGGTACGAATGACGCGGTGAAGTCCCGTCCGAGACGTGATCACTTGATAGGTCATCAATACCAGCATCAGCCCCAAACTACCCGCGATCAGGCGGTGGAGCATATTCAATAACTGCAAAGGTCCTTGTGCAGTGGGCCACACCTCACCCCCACACAGGGGATACCCCACACACGCCTTGGCTGCGTTAGTGCCCGCAACGGCTGCACCAACCATCGCCACCATAAAACTGAGGATCGTCCCCAAGTGCAGTTCCAGAGGGGGAATCACCATGGCGGAACTGCCCCGTGATAATCCATAGACGGAGTCGCCCGCAGTCAGGCTGCGTGCATTCACCCACACCACCAGATAGCAGGCCAGCAAAAACATCGAATTGCCCAGATGGAGGAGGACACTCAACCACTGGAGATCAGGTGCGTCACGGTAGAGGGCAACCGTCACCGCGCCTAAGCCACTTTGCACAAAAAAGAGCAAAAACCCAATCATGGCGGGCACAAAAAGGCGCGGAACCCGGCGGTAATCACGCCAAGCGCGGACGGTCACCCAAAGCGAAAACGCCCCAACGATCAGGGCAAAAACCCGGTGCCCAAATTCCCACACCACGGTCATATCGTGAAATTCAGGAATGAGGTGACCATTGCACGAAGGCCAGTACGGCCCGCATCCATATCCAGATTCGGTCACACGGGTGATCGCACCGATGGTGATCATCAAAAAAGTGACCACCGATGCCCCCAACGCCAACCGCACGAATCCACGGTCTCCCCTGAAAATAGAAACCCCGGATGGTTTGGATTCAACTGCTTGCACGGACATTTCCGTTTAACCTTTTTATGGCTGCTGCTTTTTCAAAAAGACCAGACCCTAACGGATAGCGCCAGTGACGACCAACACCAGTGCCAAACCTGCGATGAGTACCACCACAAACCCTACTGTGATCATGGGATGTGTGGCCATCACCGCGCCCAGACTATTGGGTTTAGCGGGATTCAGGGAAAATGAGAAGGGCGAACTTGTGCGTTCTTTGGCCCGCTTGATCCGCCAGTTAAGTACCCACATGATCAGCGCAGCCAAAACCGCATTGCCGATCACAGCGCTGATGAGTCCCCCCGCAATTACAAAAAAAAGCAGCCCCTGTTGTGATGTCGCATACAGGGTCGAAGCCTCGGGGTTATTGGTCTGGGGGCGGGTGCCCGGAACCTGCCCCGTAGAGAGCGTCACTAGGACGATCACCCCGATCACGGCAATGATTAATAAGGGTACAATGCGTTTCACGTGAACTATCCCTCTGGTGTGTTGGGTTAAGTGTGGAGCGTGATTGTATCTTACATCACGAACTCTTTGATTATAGCCGCTCCCCATGCCAATTGCTAGAAGATCGAAGGCGGGGAGAGTCTGATATATAGAGCAGATAAACTCATTATCTGGCTCCTCTTTCTAATTGACAACGGGAGACGGCGATAAGTAGCCAGTCTAACGCACATCAGCGCTTATCTTTTGCTGAATAAGGCTTGCACAGCATAGTCATTTCTGAGATCAGGCCTTCATGCAAAACACCAGCATGTTGTAAGATCACAACCTGATCTTGGAGGAATATTGGGTGGTAGTTTTGTTGCTCGAAAAGTTGACATGCTGCTTGAGGCCCGGTGGTTTCAAACTGCGGGTAGCGATCATCACCCATGTCAGCTAAGGCAATATCGCATTGAACCCCTGCCTGATTAAAGAGATAGAGTTTCTCGATCTTCGTGTAATGAGGGGCGATGTTTGTAGCAGTGATCAGACAGCCAGCGGGATCAATTCGGGACATGGCTGCTGCCAACCCATTTAGGTTAGCACCGCTCTGTAAAGGCTGGGAGATGTGAGGTCCCTTGGTGACATATACACTCACCGAGATCGCAAGCATGGCAAACGCACCAATACGCAGGAAACGCACTTGCCGATTCTTAGATACATGTTTCTTTAACCATGTCCAAGCCCGATATCCACCATGCACAGCGGCAATCAGTGTAAAGGGAACTACTGCGGCCATATATTGATGTTCTACCACTAGTTGTAGAGGATAGGCGGAAAGTGCGTGAAGAAGTATCGTGGGGACAGCAATCAGAAAAATAGCGGGCTTCAAAAAGGGAAGCAGAAGTAGAGGAGCAAACATTGCAGTCATCCACTGTACTTTATAGTCCCAGTAAAACTGATTCATTCTAATGAAGAAATCGATTCGGGACTGGATATCCCCCTGAAATAGCCAGCTATAGTAACTGTGAGTGCCAACCGCATCTAAGTTAAGCCCTCCGGGCAATATCACGAAATAGGATAAGGCGGCCCACAGGAAGCCAAAGACTGCCCAGAGAAGACCCCATTTCCAGCGCTTGACCAAGAACCAATATATGCCAAGGGATGCAGCAACGAACCCTATTTCCTCTTTGCACATCAGAGCCAATAACAATAAGATGGTTGCACGGCGGAAATGTTGGGTATCTGCGGCATCAAACGCAAAAATGAGCAGAGGGGTTGCCAATGCCACAGGATGGAAATCGAATATCGCCATGTATCCGACGGGCAAATACAGCAAATATACCGCAGTGAAGAGAGCTCCAGCCTGAGCTTGCGGCCAGACTCGTGAGGTTATCCGGTAAATTCCCCATCCTCCCAAACCCAATGCTATAGTTTGCAGAAGCAACAACCAGCGCACATCGGCAAACAGCCACCGGAAAGGAACAAGCAAGATCATGATCGGTTCAACATGGGCGGCACCAGTGAAAGGAGGCTTGAGAAAAGCAAGCAGATCACCCCGTGCCATGCGCCACAAGGCATGATCGTGAAATGCGAGATCAAATGCACTTGAATTGTAAAGGGTGTGTCGCTGAGTTGAAAGTACACCCAGAACGACGATGAAAACCACAATGAAAGACCATGCAACAGCCCGAGGAGTATCTAGGAACAGCCTGAAATGTGAGAGGGTGCGCTTGATCATATGACCTCCGATGAAAATTGCATCATCCCAGCACAGGAATAATGTCTGAAACTAGTTTGTGGAGTTTCTTGTCAAATCGCTTCACATATATCAACCGTCTGTATTTTATGCAGATAGCTTGTAGAGATACAAGAGAGCGTTTGAACGGGGCAGAGTGAACACATCACATTTGCCTTAACCTATGTCCTCATCTTCCTTGCCCGTGGCGGGGATATGCATGACAGAACTCAAGTTCATAAACGAGATCATTGCCAATCTGATATGAAGAAGGTAAATTTTACGCTTGTCTCGATTTTTCCCTCCCCCGATGGGTAAAGATGAGACGCTGAATCCGTTCTTCACAAGCCTGCACTAAGGGGAATGAATCCTATGGGGCAAAGGATACAAGCCAACTACGACGCCTTAAAGCTAATCTGCAAAGCCTTTGAACAAGCCGCAGATCACACTGCCGCAGCCACTTACCGGGTCTACCAATGCACTCAGGAGCTGGAAGCCGGCGCATGGACGGGTTTGGGTGCGCAGACCTTCTTCGCGGAGATGAGGGAGAGCGTCTTTCCCGCACTGGAAAAACTCGAAGCCGCATTTCAATTTAGCGCGGATGGTGTTAAGCAGATCGCGCAGATTTTCCAGACGGCGGAGGAGGAAGCCGCTGCGCTTTTTAAGGCCTTCCAACGATTTCTCGATTCCCTTGATGGTGGCGGCGGTAACGGCAAGGAACATGCCAAAGAGGCCCCAGAAGATGAGGGCACAGCCGAGCCTCCACCGCCCGCCACTGAGGAGCAGATCAACCGCCTGCGCGAACTGGGTGTCGAACTGGCGGCTGGCGAGAGCATCACCTCCACGGAGGCCGCATGGTTGATCAACTATATCGGCGAGGATGATGGGCTTCTGCGGGACAATCCTTGGACTGCGGCTGATCTTCGGGAAGCCATTACCACCTTACGCAAGCTTGATCTGTTGAACTTCAACATTGAACAAAGCACCTTCGTTGAGGGCGGATGGTCACTGGAAGAACTGCGTCAGATTGATGGTGTGGTTGACCAGATGGCCGAGAATGCCCGCAGCGAATTTCTGGAGCGCTACACCGAAGACGATCTGATTCGCCTTGCGGCCTACTATCAACTGCCGGCGGATAAGGCAGGTTATGCGCCTCTGCTCTTGGCCCTCGAAGATCGAGATGTGAACTTACGCCGTGATGGTAACGACAACACCAATTACATCATGAACGGGAACGACGTACAGTACTATCCGGAGGGCACCATTGACCCGGCGGGCCGTGATGTGGGTGGTGAGCCTGTGGTCTGGTACAGCTACGCGGACGCGAATGGCGACCGACACACCTACGACATACGCCAACCCTTGCCCGAAGGGGCTACCGAGTGGCGCGAATCCTACTGGTATGGGCGGGCCGATTATCCCAATGGAAACCTCACTTTTGGGGATCGGGCGTTTTTTGAAAACACTCAGAATAACCGCAGCGTCGGGGGTACTTTCACCTCTGATTCGCTTCTAGCGCATGAAATTTCCCACCTGATTGTGGGCCGTACCCCGGGTTTGGCCACGGATTTCACCAATGCATCGGGCGCGGGTGAGGGGGGTATCGACCTGACCACGACTGATACCACTGGTTACAGCTATAACCCTCGCAGCAGTAACAACGGTGATGAGCCGGTCACCGATTTGATCACCAATGGGCTGCTTGGGGGCTTCCCGGACAGCGCGGCGGGACGGGTGCGCGCTGGGCAGTTTGATGACATTATTGGCACCGTCTTTGAGGACAACTATCCCGATGGCGCAGAGAATTTCCGGGTGACGGATTCCTACGATGCGGCCGTGCGCGAAGCCCTCGGCTTTCAGCCTAACCCCGGACGATAAAAAGGCAGCGATCAACCATGATACGTCTAGTAGGTAAATTTCAGCGGGTTGTTCTTGGGATAATGGGGTTGGTGCTGATCCTATCGGGAGCGCTCCCAGTATCCCAAGTGCGGGCACAAGACCCAGAAGCGGGCTTTTTTGTGGGTATGGTCAGGGGTATCGACATCAACCCCGACAGTGACCAGATCGCACTGGGGTACGCGGACAAGATTGAGATCAGAACGCTGGAGACTGGCGCGCTTCTCCGTGAGTTGGCTACACCAGTGCGGGCACAGGCGTGGGGTAATGGGCTGATCGACTGGCATCCGAGCCTTGCCCTACTGGCCGTGGGGGATCGCCAATCGGTGGCACTGTGGAATCCCGAAACCGGTGAGCATCTGCGCACCGTCGAACTGGATGATCAGCTTTCTAACATGGCGTGGTATCCCGAAGGCGAAATACTCATTGTTGGGCTTTGGGATGGGACGTTGTGGATCGTTGATCTGGCGGAAACTGCACCTCAGCTTTTGCTCAAAGCGGAGAACCCCATTTCAGCACTGGCGGTTTCTTCGCAGGGGCAGATCGCCTTCGGTCAAAAAGATTCGTCAGGGCTGATCTCCATCATGACCCTCGAGGGGCAGATCGTTCAGACCTTATCAGCAGCCCCCAACCTGCCCTATCCGGTGGTGCTGCTGGCGTGGAGTGGGGATGATGCCTATCTGAGCGTTAACCTTGATCAGGGGGATGTGCGCGGTTACAGCCTGATATGGGAAGTGGCAACGGGACAGATCACCACCCAGATGCACCTGCCAACAGCCTCGATGTTCACATGGTACGAGGATGAGGATGAGCCGCTGCTCACGGCAATCACCCATCTGGTAGATATGGAGACCGATCAAACCACCATTGACACCTTTACCATCACAGGGGAAGAACTGCACGATCTCACCTTACCAAAGGTGCGTCCATTCTTCATCGTTTGGGCCAAATCGACTCTGGTGATCGTGGATACGGAGGGGTATCTGCACCGGGTGGTGCGGGTACATTCATAAACCAAAAAAGCAGCCCTCAATCACTGTGGGCTGCTCAAAGGCTTTTCATAGGGGACTCGGATCGCCCTTACTGGGCGCTGAGTTCCTGCAGACGCTTCACCAAGCGGCTCTTGCGGCGGGCAGCGTTGTTCTTGTGGATGACGCCCTTGCTCGCGGCCTTATCCAGAAGTCGAATCGCTTCCAGAGTCGCTTCCTTTGCCGATTGATCCTTCTGCGCGATCAACTCACGGGCCTTGCGGACTTCAGTCCGAGTTTGGCTGATGATCACCCGGTTCCGCTTGCGGCGGCGCTCATTGACCCAAATACGTTTAATTGCTGACTTGTGATTCGCCAAAGTTTGATCTCCGACAGTTGCTGTACAGGATAGTTAAACGGTCTATGGACTGGTTCAGCGGAGGGGGTGGGATTCGAACCCACGGTGCATTGCTGCACAACGCTTTTCGAGAGCGCCCCGATCAGCCTCTCCGGCACCCCTCCAATACGATCCACATGGTTACCCAATGCTGCTGATGAACTCAATCACGCTGGCGCAGTTTGGCAAAAAAGCCAACCAGCAGGGCGGCCGCATCAGTGGCCATCAACCCTTTCTCAACCTTCACCCGATGATTCAACCGGGGATGGTTCAGCAGATCTAAGACGCTGCCCCCGGCACCCGCTTTAGGATCGTCCGCCCCATAGACCAACCGAGGCAGTCTGGCTAAAACCATTGCCCCGGCGCACATGGCGCACGGTTCTAAAGTGCAGTAGAGGGTGACCTCGTCAAGCCGCCAATGATGGATCGTGCGGGCCGCCTGCCGGAGCGCGATGATCTCTGCATGAGCGCAGGGATCGCGGTCGATCTCACGGCGGTTATGACCCCGCCCGATTACCTCGCCTCTCAGCACCGCCACAGCCCCAATGGGCACATCCTCATGAAGGGGCGCGAGGGCTGCTTCTTTGAGCGCGAGGCGCATCCATTCAGCATCATCCATAACAAAAAAGAAGTATAGCAGAGCACATAGGGGCTGTGAATAGGCAATCTTGACCGTACCTGTCCCCCTCTGGTCTTTTGTCCGCTTTCTGGGGTACACTGCTGCCCATGAAGCCGCGTACCCTAATCTCACTCATCCTTGTGGGGTATACCCTGCTGGCAGGTGCCTATGCCGCTCTTACCCCCATCTTTGAAGCCCCGGACGAGAGTTATCACTTTGCGATGGTGCAGCGTTTGGCCCAAGATTTTCGGCTGCCTGTTCAGGATACAAGCCAGATCACCCCGTGGTTTCAGGAAGGCAGCCAGCCACCCCTGTATTATTACCTTGCGTCCTTGATCGTCCGGCTGAGTGGGGGGGCGCAGCCGATCCTCGAACTGCCCTCAAACCCTCACGCGGCCATTGGGATCGGGCTGGCGCAGCACAACCAGAACGCTTACCTGCACCGGGGAGCAGGCACCCAAATCCCTACACCGCTCAGCCGCGCCTTTTATCTGACTCGTGCCCTAAGCATCGTGTTGGGGCTGATCACCTTGATAGGGATTATCGGTACAGCACGGGAGTCCTTCCCCCAGACGCCCTCAATTGGGCTGCTGATGGTGGCCTTTGTGGCCTTTAACCCGCAGTTTGTGTTCATGACCGCAAGTGTCAACAATGACAATCTGGTGACGGCCCTTTCAACCCTTGGTCTGTGGCTGATTCTGCGCTGGATGCGAACCCCAACACGGCGTGAGGGGTTGATCCTCGCGCTGGTGATGGCTTTGGCTGCGCTCAGCAAACTCAGCGGGTTGATCTTGTACCCCACTGCTTTTGTGGCCCTTGTGATCCTGCTCTGGAAGCGGCGCATCCCCCTTACAGCGGGCATCCGTTTAGGAGTCATATGGATCGGCGCTTGGGCTTTGATTGCGGGCTGGTGGTTTGTGCGTAACCGTCTGCTTTACGGAGACTGGACAGGCACCAACCTGATGATTGCCATTATTCAGCCGCGCCTCCACCCTTACACCTTGAGCGTAATGCTGAATGAAATGGAAGGGCTGCGAATCAGCTTCTGGGGGCTGTTTGGCTGGTTTAACGTGATCGCCCCCCAATGGCTCTACCCGCTCATGGATGCCTTGACCATGCTTTCCTTGATCGGTGGCGTGGGAGGACTGATCCGTTTGTGGCGGGAAAAGAAATTTGAGGGGCTGCAACCCATTGGGATTCTAGCGCTGCATCTGGTCATCACCTTTGGGGCCTTGATCAACTGGACCCGGCAAACACCCGGCACGCAGGGACGGCTTTTGTTCCCGGCTATGGGCGCTGTCGCAGCCCTGATAGTATCTGGATGGTGGGCGCTCATCCCGCGAGGGGCGCGCTGGACAGGCTGGCGGCCTTTGATCGGTGCTGTCCCAGTTCTGCCCTTATTTTGGGTGACCCTCACTACCCCGTTGGGGGTGATTGCGCCGGCTTATGCTCCTCCCCCCACCGTGGCAGATCTGCCCCTAGAGGCGGTTCGGACACAGGTTCATTTCGGGTCGATAGAGGTTGTGGGTTACCTCATTGACTCTGCGCCTATTCGCCTCGGCGAGTCCTTATCAGTAACCGTGTTTCTGCGCAGTACAGGGGATGGCACCCAAAACAGCCCTGATCTGAGCCTGTTCCTGACCGTCCTTGATCCGGTTGGTAAGGCAGCGGGAACCCTCGACACCTACCCCGGCGGGGGCGATCTGCCCACTTCCGCCTTTGAACCGGGGCTGATCTATGCTGACCACTATCTGATCCCGATCACTGCACCTGTATCCACCCCGATGCAGGGTCGGATCGAGGTGGGTTTTTGGCAGGGCAGCCCTGAAAAGCGGATCGTCCCTGTGGACGTTGAAGGACGACCCCTTACCACGCTGATCGTGCATGGGGGCACCATCGTGAATCCCGCCCCACCAGCACCCTCGAATCCTCAAAGCGCCCTGTTCAGCGGGGCACTGCGAATGAACGGCTACAGTTTGCACCGTGAGGACTCGCGCCTTGAACTAAAAGTGCAGTGGGAGGCGCTTACGTCGGTGTACGAAGATTTTAATGTGCTGGTGCATCTGATCCCGGAGGGGGATGAAAAACCAGCGCGGCAAGGTGACTCCGCGCCGTTGGGCGGCATTTACCCTACCTCCGCATGGGCCGTTGGGGTGCCCTTTGAGGATACCTACCGCCTTGATCTGCGGGGACTGCCTTCCGGCACCTACCGTTTGAGGCTTGGACTATACCGCCTGCACGATTTTTCGCGTCTGCCTGTAGAGGGCGGCGGTGACACGGTACAACTGGATCAGCCCCTGATCTTGGATTAAGGCAGAGGGATGGAGCCATGCGCCTGATCTGGTATAATCCTCCCGTTCAGGAAAGCAGGCATGGACTCACCTTATTACGATGCCCTCTTAGCGCGTTATCCGACTCCCTTCGAGTCATGTTTTGTGCCCACACGGGCCGGGTCAACCCATGTGCTGATCAGCGGCCCGGTGGACGCGCCTCCGCTGTTTTTAATTCATGGTTCAGGCACCAATGCCCTTAGTTGGGGGCTTCAGGTGGAGGCGTTCAGCCAACATTACCGGGTCTTTGCAGTGGAAATTCCCGGCCAACCGGGCAAAAGTGAACGGGTGCGCCCGTCCATCCGTAAAGGTGCCATCGGGGATTGGCTGTGTGATGTGGTTCATGCCTTAAGCGCTCAGCCCATCCACCTCATCGGGATTTCGTTGGGAGGGTGGGTGGCCCTCAAGTTTGCCAGTTATCACCCAGAACGGGTGAAAAAGTTGGTGCTGCTTGCACCTGCGGGTGTGGTACGGGTGCAAAAACGGAACTTTGTGCGTTATATGCTCCCGGTACTGTGGCGAGGGGAACCGGGCTACCTGCACATGATCCGCAAAATGGCCCACCGGGACCTAGATCAGGAGGTGATCGGGCTGATGTTGGATTGTTATCGCCAGCGTACCCTGATGACCTCAATCATCCCGACGGTGCTGCCCGCGTCAGAAATGCGCCGGGTGAGTGCGCCAACTTTAGCCTTGATCGGGACGACAGACTTTTTTTTCCACCCCGGCGCTACCCGTCGTCGGCTGAATCGGTTGATTCCACACGCACTGGTGAAGCAGTTTCCAGCGTGTGACCACTACATTCCCTATGATCAATCAGAGCGCATGATGGCAGAGATCATGCCATTTTTAGCATCTGGAAAGTGAGTCGAATCTGATGAATGCTCCTTCTCCCGCAGTTGCGTTTGACGAAGCCTCACTGCGCGCTGCCCTCCTCCGGTTTGAGCAGCCTTGTTATGTAATCCGTCAGGGCGGGCAAATTGGGATCAGCCATGCACCCCTTAGTGAAAATCTGGTGGCGTATGCCACGCCCATTGCCCCTGAAAATTTAGGAGATTCTGGCTTCCGCCACGCCTACGGGCTGCGCTTTTGTTACATGGCCGGCGCGATGGCCGGTGGAATCGCCTCCGAGGCACTGGTGATCGCCCTAGGCAAAGCGGGTTTATTGGGGTCGTTTGGGGCTGCCGGGCTGGTTCCTTCGCGGATCGAGGCTGCCATCCACAGCATTCAGGCCGGGCTTCCCCAGAGCAGTTATGCCTTTAACCTGATTCACAGCCCCAATGAGGAAGCCCTTGAGCGCCGCGCCGTTGATCTCTACTTGCAGTATGGGATCAAGGTGGTCGAAGCGTCGGCATTTCTTGACCTCACCCCCCATGTGGTGCGGTATCGCGCTCAGGGTTTAAGTGTTGATGGTGCTGGCGCGGTGAACATTGGCAATCGGGTGATCGCCAAACTCTCCCGGCGTGAAGTGGCGGCCAAGTTTATGCAGCCACCCCCGGAGCGGATGCTGCGGGAGATGATCACCGCAGGTCTGATCAGCGAGACACAGGCCGCACTGGCAGCACGGGTACCCGTTGCCGATGATGTCACCGCCGAAGCGGATTCGGGCGGGCACACCGATAACCGCCCATTGGTAACACTCCTGCCCTCGATCTTGGCCCTGCGTGACGAGCTTCAGGCAAAGTGGAACTTCCCCACCCCAATCCGAGTTGGAGCGGGCGGCGGCATTGGAACCCCAAGCGCGGTGCTGGCGGCCTTGATGATGGGTGCGGGTTATGTGGTCACTGGCTCGGTCAATCAAGCCGTGGTAGAAGCGGGCACCTCAGCCCATACCCGCAAACTCCTCGCTCAGGCTGATATGGCGGATGTGGTCATGGCCCCCTCTGCGGACATGTTTGAGATGGGGGTGAAGGTGCAGCTCCTCAAACGGGGCACACTCTTCCCCATGCGCGCCCAAAAACTCTATGATCTCTACCGAGAGTTTGACTCATGGGAGTCCATCCCGGCAGCGGAGCGCGAGAAGCTCGAAAAACAGGTCTTTAAGCGCACCTACGCCGACATCTGGCAGGGCACTGTGAGCTATTTTAATGAGCGTGATCCCGAAGTGCTGCACCGTGCGCAGGGCAACCCCAAACGGGAGATGGCCCTTGTGTTCCGGTGGTATCTGGGCCTGTCCTCACGCTGGTCAAGCAGCGGCGAAGCCGGGCGCGAGATGGATTATCAAATCTGGTGCGGGCCCTCAATGGGCGCATTTAATGACTGGGCGCGGGGAACCTATCTCGAAGCCCCTGAAAACCGCCGTGCTGCGGAGGTGGCCTTCCACCTGATGCGGGGTGCGGCCTATCTACACCGAATCGGGACCCTCAACGCGCAGGGCGTCAGTTTGCCCGCGTCTTTGAGCCGTTATATCCCTGAACCATTAACCTGAGAGGACTTGAGAGGATCATTGATGACTGTACTTGTCATTGGGCATCGCAACCCAGATACGGATGCTATTGCTTCAGCGGTGGGTTATGCGTGGGTTCTAAATCAGAGTGAACCGGGGCATTACACCGCCGGACGCACCGGGGAGATGAACCCCCAAACGACTTTTGTGATGGAACGCTTTCAGGTGACGCCTCCGCCGCTGGTGGCGGATGTGTGGGGGCGTGTGGGGGAAGTCACCGAACATGTGATCCCCCTTGAGAAGAGTGAAAACATGCTCAAAGCGATCCAGACCATTGCCAAGACCCGCCGATCCGTCCCGATCCAAGACCTAGACCATAAACCGATAGGGATCGTCTCTGGTGCTGGCATGTTTGGGGTACTGGCCGAAGCGCTCAGTTCGACCTCAGTACTGGCCCTCGCCAGTACCTTAAACAGCCCGACTGAAAATGCGGTTGATCCACATGGGCTGATGCTCAAGGACAATGAGCGCATCCGGGATGTGATCGCTCAGGCCATGCGTTCCGATCAGGATGAATTTATCGTGATCGATGAAGAAGGGCGTTATGTGGGCTTATGCCGTAAGTCCGCCCTTTTGGCCCCACCCCGCCGTCAAGTGGTGATGGTAGATCACAATGAACTGCGTCAGGCCGTGCCCGGTTTGGAAGATGCCGAAGTGATCGAAGTCCTTGATCACCATCGACTCGATACCCTACCCACCTCTGTGCCCATTCGCTTTGTGATCGAACCAGTCGGGTGCTGCTCTACACTGGTGGCCGAACAAGCTTTTGAGCGCGGTCTGACCATCCCCGCCTCAATTGCTGGGATGCTTTTGTGCGCCATCCTTTCCGATACCTTGATTTTCCGCTCACCCACCACCACGGCCCGTGATCGCAGCGCGGCCATGCGTCTGGCGGAGATGGCCGGACTGCCCGAAAGTGAGGGCAGCCGCGAAGCAGCCGTCAAAGAATTAGGGGATGCGATGCTGGCCGCTGGCGCGGGGATGCGTGGACGCGGGGCGGAGGAAATCCTGAATGCCGATCTCAAGTTTTATGAGGCCAACGGGGCCAAGGTGGGGATCGCGCAGATCGAAACTGCCAACTTCCGGGAAATTGCGGAGCGCCTTGATGAATTGAATGCGGCACTGCAAAAGCTGAGCGAGGATCGCCAGCTTGCCCTGAGTATGCTCATGGTGACCGATGTGGTGCGGGGCAACAGCCGTTTGATCGTGGTCGGTGGGCAGCGTTTGATCAGCGCCATGCCTTACGCTCGTTTGGATGATGGCACCCTCGACGCTTCTGGGGTGGTCTCACGCAAGAAGCAGCTTCTGCCAGTGGTGCTGGCGGCCCTTTCCAAAGCCATTTGACACCCTCTCCCCAACCAGATACCTCGTAGGGGCAGCCCCGTGTGGCTGCCCGGTCTGGGGATGAAGGTTTGATGAGTTTGTGAGGCGCACCCGAACGCCCACCAATCAGGGGGCAGTCGTCCCCAAAACGTCATACAAGAGAGTTGACGTCCACCCCTTTGTGGTGAACAATCATGCCGATCTGGGCAATTCACCTTTGGGCATGAGGAATTTTCAGGTTACACCATGCGCAGTCGGGTCGTGTTTTTTTTATGGTTGGCGCTCAGTACCTTGGCTTGTGGGCTGAGCGACAGTGCCCCTACCCCCACCCATCCTCTGGCAGGGGCGGTGGGCGATTCCACTTTGGCTCCGGTTGTGACCATGACCAGTGCACCCGTTTATACCACCGCAACCCCACCAGATACCTTAACGGTGGAGCCAGAACTGCTGTGCGAATCCTCAAATAAGGAGACGCCGCTGGCGCGTTACGAAGTTGAGGCCCAGATCGATACCGAAACTTATCAGGTGAAGGTAGCGATGCGCCTCACCTACCATAACCGCACGGGTAAGAGCCTTTCCCAGATCGTTCTAAACATCGATACCAACCGTGCGCCGGGGGTCTTTTTGCTGGATAACCTCACGGCCGCGGCAGGGGCCGCCCTTGCCGGTTATACCCTTGAGGATGCACGCCTCGAAATTAATCTGGTGACACCCCTTCGGACAGGCTGCGCGGCGGCCTTTGATCTGAGCTTCAGTCTGCAAATCCCAGAACTGACCAGCGCCCGTGCGCGCTATTTTAGCCACACCCCCCGCCAATTGAACCTAGGGTACTGGCTGCCCGAAGCTGCGCCTTATATCGAGGGTGTCTGGCGCACCCCTCAGGCCGGCAGTGTGGGTGAGTACACCTACTCCGAACTGGGAGATTTTCAAGTGCGGGTGAAGGTGAGAGGCGATACCAGCCTGATCCTGATTGCGCCGGGTGAAGTGCGGCAGGTGGGTGATGGTGAGTGGTCGATCCTCTTTCGGCAGGGGCGTTCCTTCACCCTAAGCCTCTCCAACAAGATGAGTCTGCTCAATGCCCGCACCAAAGACGGGCTGCTGATTGATCTGTATCATTTCATTGGCGAAGGGATCAGCACATCCGCTCCCAAACATGCCCTTCAAGTGGCGGTTGAGGCGGCGGAGTTGTATACCCGGCTTTTTGGGAAACTGCCCTACTCCCGAATTGTGGTGGTGGAAGCAGATTTTTTTGATGGGATGGAATTCAGCGGGATCGTTTATGTGGGCACAGGCTGGTTCAGTGGTTATCAAGGGCGTCTGACTTCGTGGTTAACCCTGATCACCGCGCACGAAGTGGCGCATCAATGGTACTACTCACTGGTGACCAACGATCAGGGCGCATACCCCTACCTCGATGAGGCCATCGCCATTTACTGTGAACTGCTCTATATGGAGACCAAGACCCCGGTGGATGTCCAGTGGTGGTGGTTGTTCCGGGTGAAGCAGCTTCAACCCAAAGGGTATGTTGATTCCGCTGTGTATGAGTATCAAGCCGCACGCCCCTATATCAATGCGGTCTATTTGCGGGGTGCAAGTATGTTTCAGGAGATCCGCGATCTGATCGGTGATGAGGCCTTTTTTAAGTGGTGGCAGGATTACCTCAAAGCCAGTCAAGATCGGATCGCCACCCCCGCCGACTTTTGGGGTGCGCTCCCCCCGGAACTGTACCTCAAAACGAGTGAAATTCGGCTGAACTATTTGCGCGACTATGATCCCCTCAGAGTGGAGAAACCATGAGCAGCGAACTGATCGGTAAGCGTGTATCCGTTCTGGATAAAGGTTATGTAGAACTTCAGGATATTATGCCCCACCCCCTCACCGGGGTTAGCCCTGATACCGCCATTGCTTCAGCGGCCCGGGTCTCCTTTTTGGGGGAGAGCAAAGGCGGGGAAAAGGACGCCCGCCTGATCCACTACCTGATGCGCCACAAACACACCTCCCCTTTTGAGATGGTGGAGTTTAAGTTCCGGGTCAAAGCGCCGGTGGTCACATGGTGGCAGTGGGCAAGGCACCGCACCGCCAGCTATAATGCGCAGTCAGGGCGTTACACCGAGTTTGCGGAGGACGAGTTTTATGTCCCGGCTGTATGGCGCAAACAATCACCCGACAATAAGCAGGCCAGTCTAGGTGAACTTGAACCTGAAGCCAACACCGAACTGACCCAAGACCTGATCGATTTTTACGCACAGGGTTTTGCACTCTATCAGAAGGCCCTGCGGCAGGGTTCCTCAAGGGAGATGGCGCGTTTGTTTTTGCCGGGTTTTGGGGTGTACTACACATGGATCGTTAAAACCGATCTGCACAATCTATTCAACTTTCTGCGATTGCGCCTTGCCCCGGATGCCCAGTATGAGATCAGGGTTTATGCCCACACCATCTATCGGGAATTTGTAAAGCCCACAGTGCCCATCGCCGCAGAAGCCTTTGAGCAGTATCAGCTTAAACCCTCCGGGGTTGAGGTATAGGCTCAGCAATCGGAGAGACCCTCAGCAGTACTCGATCTGAATATCCTTGTGGTACTCGATCAGGACTTGGGCGATCTCCTCGATCAGCTTTTTGCGTAAGGAGAGATTACCCGGCAGCAGCGGGCTTTGATAAAACTCATTGATCTTCTGCCCCACCAAAAAAAAGATCGAATCGGCGCGCAGCAGCTCACGGGCCAGCAGGGTTGCGCCATTACGATCTGAGGGCAGAAGCTGATCTTCTCCCCGGCAGCCGCGCAGATGATCAAGGGTTTTGGACAGGGTGATGATCCCCTCCGTAAGGAGATCGATCCCTTTGAGCTTACCGATGGGCGGAACATCCGGACGTAAGGTGACCAGATCGGTATCGATGCGCTCGCCCAAATATTCGGCAACAATATTGCCCGTTGTGCCCCCGCAGACCACTCGTCGCCCCTCAAAATCAAAGAGACGCTTCACCTGAATCATGTCATCGGCGCTGTCCAGTGGCGGGCCGGTAAGGATCATCAAGCGCTGGCTGCGGCGGGCATACAACCCAATAAGGGTGGCATCGTCACCAATGGCATCCGCATACAGCGCACGAGTCTTGTGGATCACCTCCTGCACCAGCGGCTTTGCGCCGTGCCCACAGCGCCGAAACGCGCCCTCAAGGTGTTTGGCCACATTCTCCCAACCCCAGCCGAAGTTCCAGACGGTGCCTAAACCCGCGTGCAGCACCCCATCACTGATGATCCCCAAAAAATCACCGTGAGTGAGCTGCCCTTCGCTGATCCGAATGAGTCGATCCATGACTCGGGTTTCCGCTGACTCCAGCGAAACCCGTCGCCCGCTTTTAAGATAGATCGGAGGTGGGTTATCAAAGTTCACGACCTTAAAAGCGTTGGTGTGTTGATTCACCTCAATGGCCGTAAAGGTCGCATAAGCCACCTTACGCACTTTACAGATGGGCAAGGTGCCGATCACGGTGCGCATGACTTCATCAAGAGGCACATCGGCCCGAAGCATGGTCACAATGATCTCGGTGGTCAGGGTGGCGAGGATGTTGGCCTTGACCCCACTGCCCAAGCCATCAGACAGCACCGCGATGATCTTGTGTGGGGTTTTGATCACCTTGACCTTGTCGCCACATAGTTCTTCGCCAGTTTTATTCAGGCTAGCGCTGTAAATATCAAGGAAGGAATCCACCTCAGACCATCCCCTGCTCTACCATTTGGATCAGACGCAGCAGATTCACTTTGGTTTCGGCCGTGGTTTCTCCCAGCAAACCTGCAATCTCTTGGGCGACTTTCATCTGGTTATCCACCACTTCGTTGATCTTGGTGATGGTCTCACGCTTGATCCGAATCATCTCCTCACGCTGCTGCCATTCATGGGTCAGATCAACCATGATGCAGGCAATGATCCTTTCATCCCGAATCGAAAACATCACCCTGCGCACATGCAGCCCATAACGGCTGTAAACATGTTCGGTAGCCGGGATGGGCGCATTTTGCTCCCATGCTTTCTGAAAGTCGCTTACATCTTCGAGGATGGTGCCGAGATGAGTCCCTATGACCTTCTCCGCGCTCACCTGAAACATGCGGCAGAAGGCGGGATTCACAACCTTAATGTGCATCTTTTCATCCACCGCGATCAACCCGTTGGGATCATAGTCCCAGAGCAGTTCCCACAAACTTTTGCGGATCGTCTCGGCGCTCATGGCTGCGTTCCTTGTTGAAGCAGGGGCAGAATCTCCTCCTGAAATTTACGTTCAATGGTATGGAGGTTCACCTGTAGGATCAGGCGTTCACCCAGTTTGATCACGATCCCATCCATGCACGGGCCCAAACAAAACGCCCCTTTAAGGGCAATGTGACCCTCAAAACCGTGTTCCTCAAGCAGCCTTTGAAGCACCGGAAGCACTTGATAAACGCCGCTTTGATGGCAGGCCGATCCCATGCACACATAAAGGGTCTCGTCGATTTTTGTACTCATGTCTCCCCTTTGGCTTGAACTTGTCTGATTGTAGGCGAGGGCTTCGTATCCTACAGGTGCGTTTTGTCATCAGATCGGGCGACAAGTGGCACAGCGCTTTGATTCTTTTTGCTCCGAAACCGCCCCAGAGAACCCAGATGAGGTCATCTGTGCTACAATTGACGATAATTCTGAAACGTTCGTTTCAGAATCTACAAACCCCAACCCAATGAAATAGAGTCGGAGAAGTAGAGTCGCCATGTCTTCAACCACTGTCCCTACCCCCCCTATGCTCTCCGGAGGGTTGCCCGTGCTGGGCCATGCCCTTGAGATGCTCCGCGACCGCGACGGTCTGTTTAAGCGGGGACACGCCGCTCATGGCGATCTGTTCGCCATCAAATTAGGGCCCCTCAATACGCTGGTCGTTACCGGAGCCGAATATAACCGTATCTTCTACACAGAGACTGACAAAGCCCTCAACATGCAGGAAGGTTATGCCTTTCTGAAGGAAGCTATTGGCGAGGTGCTGTTCACTGCCAGCAAGGAAGATTACTATAACCAGCGTCCCGTCCTACAAGAGGTCTTTAAGCGTGAGCGCATGGTCGGTTATATTGAGGCCATGAACCTTGAAGTGCAGCGCTGGCTGGACTCCTTAGGGCAGTATGGGGAGATTGACGTTACCCAAGAGATGCTCCGGCTTACCCAGCAGGTTGCGGGACGCTCTTTTATCGGCAAGGATTATGAGCAGGAGTTGGGTCCCAACTTCTGGGAGTGGTATCAGGCGATTAGTGCTAGCCTTGACCCAGTGCTGCCGCCAACCCTGCCGCTGCCCAAATTCTGGCGGCGGGATCAGTCCAAAAAGAAAATCGCAGAAGTCCTCAACAAGGTCATCCAGAAGCGCCGTGAGAACCCGGGCCGCTATAATGACTTGATCAGCACTCTGCTCACCACTCCCCTCAAAGATGGTTCGATCTTGCCTGACGCCAGTATTGTGATCATGTTCATGGGCTTGATCTTCGCTGGACACGAGACCACCGCTGGACAAGCGGCATGGCTTATCGCCCTGCTCCTTCAGCACCCAGACTATTTGAAGCTGGTTAAAGCCGAGATCAGTCGTGAAGTTGAACCCAACAAACCCATTGACGCCAGTGTCTTAAGCCGGCTTGAGCACATCTACTGGGCGGTAGACGAGACCACCCGCTTCCGTCCTTCGGCCGATACTCAGATTCGTACCGTTGAAGCGCCCATCACGGTTGGTCCCTATCAGATTCCGGCCGGATGGCGGGTGATGGTCAGCGGTGCCACCTCTCACTTTATGCCTGATGTGTTCACCAATCCGGAGCGCTTTGATCCCCTGCGTTATTCGCCCGAACGTAGTGAAGGCAAAAACCCCTTTGCGATCATCGGCTTTGGGGGCGGTATCCACAAGTGTACAGGCATGAACTTTGCCAAAAACGAGATGGCCGTAATCAGTGCCCTGTTCTTCCAGCAGTTTGAAGCGGAACTGGTGAGCAGCGATATTCGGGTAGTCGCTGGGGCTGGGGCGAACCATCCGTCAGCGGTGCGAGTGCGTTATCACCGCAAAACCGCTATCGAGTCCCTCAAGACAGCCGAAAGTAAAGCTGAGGGCTGCCCGCACCCCCAACCTCAGACGACTTCTGAAGGTTAGGGATCACCCTCAAAAAAACGCCACCCTTCCTGAACTGGAAGGGTGGCAAGGGGGATACACAGGCGGTGGTGGTTCGCCCAACCACTACCGCGGGGTGGTATAGCTGATGCTCAGGTCTGTGCCCGTGATCACGATCCCAGTGATCTTCCCTGCGGGCAGTTTGCCTCGAATGAAATTGAACCAAGAGGTGGAAATGGAAGCATTGATCTGTGCCAGCACATCGGCAGGGACGGCAGTACCGTCCTTCGTTCGTGCGGTCACCGTCCAGTACAGACGTCCATTTTTGAGGTAAGGGGCGTAGGTTGTGATCGCAATCACTGCCGCGGCGTTACGCCGCGTAACGGTGCTGGTGATGATCACCACACCGGGCTGAAAGTCCACACTCACATTACTCACGGCGGGGCGGATGGGGTTCTTCACCCGATACAGTTCGTTTGCTTGTGCTTCCGTAATGGTCACTGACTTTTCAGCAGCCGCAAATGCCGGTGTAAGTGAAAGACTCAGTACCAAAACAACCACAATGGGGATTAACAGCCGTCGCATGGGAAAGTTCCTTATGATGCTCATGACCCTATACTGATCACGATACCTCCCAGATGTAAGCGAAGCATGAACTGAATCGGGTAAAGTGCAAGCAGAGTGTAAAAAATGTGATTCCTCGCGGTTGAACCCGGTTTTTACCCGCCCAACCCTTGGTCACGGATATCCCCTCCCCACAAACCCTCTCGTAGGGACGTCATGAACGGCAGCCGCCGCGTTCGACCAGAACTTCCCCTACCCTTACTTGGGTCGTGGTGATGCTGTGGGGGTAGGGTGAGGTTCAAGATCGTAGACCCGAAGCTGCCGATAGCGGATGATCACCTGATCCCCTCTTTGAGGGCTGGCTGCGCCTGCCACCAAGATACTGCCACGTGCAGGGCTTTCCTTTAGGGTCAGATTGGCGATCAACTGACCATCAAGCCACGCTTGAAAAGACCTTCCCGCCACTTTGATCTGGATCGTATGAACACTCTGACGGGCGGTATCAAAGCGCTTCAGATACCCCTCGTGAATCGTTGAGGCTCCATCGCTGCTTGACCTCACCAGCGACCATGTACCATCAGCGCTGATTAGAAACACATGGGCCGTGTTTTCAACCACCCCGAACCCTATCCCGTATGTCCAGAAGGTTGAATCACCGTCATAGGGATTTATGAAACTCACCTCAAGGCGAAAATCGAGAAGTCGCGCCGCGATGTTGGTGATCAAACTGGCTCGGGCCGCTCCCCGGAGCAGCCCATTGTCCTGTTCAAAGATCAACCTGCCCGCGGGTGTGGGCGAAGGTGCCGCCGTCACTGAAGGGTTTGGAGTGGGGGTGAAAGCAGCGGCCTTCGCTTCAGGGGCCGTCAGAAGCACCGCACCCACAAGACACAGGCTCAGGGTCACTATGAGCCTAAAAGCCGTCCATGCCACAGCCCTTGTGGCGGGACGGTTCATTCGCCAGTCTCCAGAGTCTCCGCATCAGATGGTTGATAGCGTCCCCGGCGCAGGGTTCTCCCCGCGAACAGTCCTATCGCTGCCATGGTCGCGGCGGCCCCCACCCACACCCGCGTGCGGGGATCCATTGGAGCGACCCGGTTCCCCCACTGTCGGCGCGCTCCAGTGCGGTAGTGGCGGGTAGCCAAAGCCTCTCCCAGCGCATCCGCGACCAGATATGCCAGTGGTGAAGTGCGCATCGGAGGTTGTTTTTCAGTGGGCACAGGAGGCAGATCGGCCAGCGTCACCTCTGCGGCTGTAAAGCCATCACCGACCTTCAGCACCCGATTGAGAATTTCCCCCTGAGCATCAATCACTTTGGTTTGAAGATCATAACCCGCCTCAAGGTGGATCAGGTGCGCCTGTGGTATCCAGCGCCACAAATCAGGGCGCGCCGCAAAAAAGGCGGTCATAGAGGCCGCAGGTGAAGGCAGCCGCGAGCGAAAGGTGCCGCTGCCAACGGTGTGCAGCACGGGCACCCCCATCCATGCGGCATGTTCGTCAAGGTCTGCGCCGGGGAAATGCTCCACTTCGGTATGAATCAAACGCCACACTCCGCCCAAGTCCTTTAGGTTGATCCGCGACTCATCCGGAAAGACCAGATCAGCCGCGGAGACTTTTGGGGGGCAGCTCACCACAGCCATCGCATCTACCTTGCCCGCATAACGTGCCCAAAGATCGGCGTGAGCCGCATCCCAGCAGATCATCAGTCCGATTTTGCCTAGATCCGTGTCCGCGATGGTGATGTGACGGTTCTCCCGAAAATAGGCGCGCTCCCACGCAAAGGGGTACTGCTTGTCGTAGCGCCATAAACGTCCATCCGGGGCGACCAGCAGGGCCGCGTTGTAAATGTCTTCCTCATCCAACAGCAGAATCGACCCCACCAAATGTACCTGATGGGCTGCGGCAAGGCTTTTCAGCCAAGTGACCGTGCGCCCGTTCAGCCGCTCCGCGAGGGCAAAATTGCTGTCATCGTAAACGTACCCCGTATTAAACAGTTCTGGTAGGGCGATCAACTGCGCCCCGGTTGCGGCTGCGGCAGCAATCAAGTCGGCTGCACGCCCTAAACGCGATTCGAGGGGAGCGGGAGCCGCATCCATCTGGATAACCGCAGCACGAAGGCGTCGAGACATGCTTACTCCTCCTGAGAATCAGGTGATCAGCGCTTGCTTGTAGTGTACCACAGGGGCGCGAAGGCATGAGGGCTACAACCCTCACCCCCATTTACCTCAGCCTTCAAGCCGCAGGCAGACGGGGGCAAGGTGCGCTTACCCTATGTGCCCTGTTAGTGAATATTCGGTGGGCCCAAAATTGACATTGACCACCCCCTCCATCGTCAATTGATCCCCTTCAAAGTGGAATCGCATGGTGTGGACAAAAGGCGTTTCATAAGCGCGAATGGTGATCTCAAAGGTATCCTCAGTCCGCCATACCCCGCTGGCGACCAGTTTGGGGTTGTGTTCAAAGAGGGCCGCATACCCGTCACGCCATACCCCGCTGCCACAATGAATAGTCTGCTCACCAAAGCCGTTCCACACCCGGAATATACATTCTGGTTGGGAAAAGTCGAACTGCACCCGCTCAAACTTCACCGGATGTGGGTCGATCTGGTACCTTTTGCCCGATACCTTTGTGGCCATAGGCGACGTTGTATTCCCCTGTGGGGGCAGATAAGCGAGGCTAGAGAGCTTCTCACCTAAGCGCTTTTGATCCTCCGGGGAGGCAGGGGGCAGAGGGCTGCTGCTCATGGCGGGCAGCAGATGTTTCCAGATCAGGTTGAGGGGTGGCTGCATATCCCCTAAACCGCCCGTGATCGCAAGTACGCAGTCTTGATCGGGCATGATGATGCAGTACTGCCCAAAGGCCCCATCACCGCGATAGGCGTTGTGACGGCAGCGCCAGAACTGATAACCGTAGCCCTGTTCCCAGTCGTTATCATCCTTGCTTCCACTGCTGATATGTTTGCTGGTGGCCAGCTTAACCCATGTTTCCGGTACAAGCTGTACACCGTGCCACCTACCATTTTGAAGGTATAACTGCCCAAAGCGGGCAATATCTTCGGTGTTAATGGCCAACCCCCAACCGCCCACATGGATGCCTTGGGGGTTGCTCTCCCATGTGGCATTTCGGATACCCAGCGGTTCCAAAAGACGCGGTTGGAGATATTCCAGAAGGGTAATTCCCGTCACTTTTTGAAGGATCGCTGAGAGCACAAAGGTAGCGCCGGTATTGTACAGAAAATGGGTACCCGGTTCATGTTTTAAGGGCTGGGCTAAAAAGGCCTTCACCCAGTCACCATCGGAGGCTTGATGCAAGAAGGGGGTAGTATCCTCGTCGTGCCCTGTACACATCGCCAGCAGGTGATGAATCTTCAAGCCCGCAAGGTGATCACTGATCTCCGCCGGAACGGATTCAGGGAAAAAAGAGATCACAGTATCTCCAGTCGAGAGCCGCCCCTCATGCACCGCCAATCCAATGGCTGTTGAAGTGAAGCTCTTGCTCAGGGAAAAGAGCATATGGGGACGCTGAAGCCCATAAGGTGACCACGCCCCCTCGGCGATCACGTTTCCATGGCGCAGCAGCATAAAGGTGTGAACGTCGTGGATTTCTTGTTCAACAGCATCCACAAATTCCCAAATGGCCTTTGAGGGAAGTCCCTGAGACTCAGGTGAGGTACGAGGAAATTCACTGATAGCAGACATACAGATTAAGTTCCTTCTCTACAGGGATGCACTGATCAACGACTCTGCGGGCTATGGTGGCGCAGGCCAGTCGGGCCGCAGGTAATGACTTGTGTGGCCATCCCTAAAAACAAACCATGTTCAACGACTCCTGTGCGGCGTTTGAGCTGATCAGCCAGCGCTGCCGGGTCTTCTAAAGGCGGGAACCGCACATCATAAATGTAGTTCCCCTGATCGGTCTGATAAGCATCCCCCGCTTGATCAAGGCGCAAAGTGGGGATTCCTCCCAACTTGAGGAAAAAGTCCTTATGGCTTCTGTAACCAAAAGGCACAACTTCCACCGGGATCGCCCATCCGGTGCATAAACGTGGCACAAGTTTGGAGTCATCCGCGGCGATGATCAAAATCCGGCTCAGTTGGGCGGTGATCTTTTCGCGTAGAAGGGCCCCCCCGCCCCCTTTGATCAGATCGAACTGGGGGGTGATCTCATCTGCTCCATCGATGGTCACGTCGATCTCACGACTGCCAATGTTATTGGTGGGTACAAGGGGTATCCCAACTCGGCGCGCTTCGGCCTCAGTTTGAAGAGAGGTGGGTACGCCCACCACATCCTTGAGGGTGCCTTCTTTGAGCCGCTCTCCGATCCGGCGCACAGCCCAGATCGCAGTGGTACCAGTACCCAACCCCACCAACATCCCAGATTGAATGTACTCAACCGCAGCTTCACCTGCTTGGCGTTTAAAAATATCGGTACTCATACGGGCTAATATGTGGTTACCTCCGGGATGGTTGTGGGGACAGAAACCTGACTGGAACTCAATGCCCCACTATCATAATCCCATTGGGGCAAAACCAACAGGGATGCTTTGGTTTGCGGGCTAAGACGATGCAATTCGGATCAAGCCGGGTTCGTTGGGAAAAATCTGGGGTACTACAGGGACTACACCATGACTCCCCGGCACACCGCAAAGGAGATAAGGGCTGAATGGGCAGTTAGGGATGAGGGGGTGAGACAGACCTCACCCCCCCGTTTTGGTCTAACGTTTAGTCTCCTTGAGGGTATCCCACAAGGCATTTTCAAGCCGATTGAAATCGAGTTCATAGGTCTGGTTCACCGCGAAGGTTTTCCACTTGGTAAAGTCGGGCGCTTCGTAGGTGAATTCCTGCCCCTTTTTGTCACCCAACCCCGCAAACTTCACCACATATTTCTCAAAACGCCCCGCTTCGCGCTCCGCTCCGGTGAGGATGCTTGCACTAGGTGTAAAGGAAGCCCACACTGGCTCATTTTCTGGCCCCCCAGAGGTGACCAGATTGCGCGAGAACGTCCAGCGGTTATAGGTGTACGAACACCACCGATCTGGGCGCTGTTCCTGAACCTGTCGGGTGCAGTATTTGGGCTGCTCTGAGAACGAACCATCACCCCGATCAATGCGAGTCGTGCCGCACTGATAAGACTCAGAGCGGGTGTAGGTTCGGTCGCGGGTAGTGCAGGAGACATTGTAGGCGTCTCCGGGCATCGAATCCTGCCAATCACTGCCCGTGAGGATCGCCAAACGCTCAACGGTGATGGTGCGCTCCCACTGCATCGCAGCGACTTGAAGCTCTACCTTGTAAGTGCTGCGGCTGAGGAAAAAGAGCAGCCCACCCACCAACGCGATAACGGCGATCACCCCTAAGACCACAGGCGTCCAGTTGCGTTGGGCATTGGGATCAGGAGCCACCCCAATCCGCACCATCTCCGCGTCAAAATTCTTCTTTACAAGGTCTTCAGCCTGCCCTACAGTCGCGGCTGATTCGACCTTTAACTCCGCTTGTTTTGCCCCTGTAAGGTCGCCCCCGCACTGCTTACAAAAGTTCGCGGCAGCACTGTTCGGGGTCTGGCAGAAGGGGCAGAGCTTATCCACCCCCGCATATTTGTAGTTGGGATCACTAATGGCCTTTTTGTCTTCCTCCGAGGGGAAGTAGCGCATTTCAGGGGCTTGGGGGGAGCCGCAGTTTGGGCAGAATTTGTTATCAACCCCTAACAGTTTTTTGGTGCCGCAGAATTTGCAATCCCAAAGCATCTGAAATACCGGCGCATTTGATCCCGGGGTGCCGCCGGGTTTTTCATCTGGCTGATTTGGGGTGAGGTTATTTTTCAGAAAATCACCAAAACCGGGCAGACTCATCGAGAACGCTCCATGCTACTTTGTGTTGTGTGTCTCCACTTCCCCTATTGTATATCGATTTCACCCAGAGACGGTTGGCTCACAAGGCGATTACACCATAAATGAGGGGTATCAGGATAGGACTGATAGGAGATAGACACTTACCCTCATCCCCCTGCCCCCCTTCTCCCGCAAGCGGGCTGAGGGGGCGACACTAAATTTTGGGGTAGGGTGATAGCCCTCACCCCACGACCGCTGCGCGGTGCCCGCTCCCGAACGCCACTTCGCGGCTAGGAGAGGGGAGGAAACCCTTTGGTGGGGCGTCCCCCACAACCCCAGAGTCTGAGGGGTTTACCCCTCAAGAATCTGATTCCCCCCTTCTCCAGCTTGGAGAAGGGGGGATAAGGGTAAAACTACTGTCGCACCTCAAGCCTTCAAGGTGAAAGGGGAAAAGTCACTGTGGGGCGTCATTCTGGGCGATTGGTCGTCATTTCCCAATCCGCACCATTGGTTAGTATACTTATGGTGTTGAAGTGTGCCTTCATCAATCCCCAACACGATAAAATATGGATTGGGATCTTGGGATTGGGTGATGCGCCTAGGATATTCGGAAAAATGTGTCTATGACTAACCGACGTCTTGTTGAATACCACATCGAACGGCTCAAAAACAAAAACCCTGAAGTGCGCAAAAAATCCATTGAAGAACTACGTCTCTTAAATGATCCAGCCGCACTGCCCGCGCTGGAACAAGTCTTCCGCACCGATCCAGAGGAAGAAGTTCGGGTCGCTGCTCAGGCCGCAGGGCGCGAAATTTACTTTAACAACCGCAGCAAACCCTGATTCTCGCCTACAATATATCGAGACACGATGAGGCAACAACGAACGATCTAGGGCACAAGGTGTGCAGGGGAAGGCGTCTATGAACAGCGCGCAATCTGCTTCAGAAACCGAGATCACACAAGGTCTCACCCAGCAGTGGATTGATGATCGTGTCCTCGTTCTCACTTTCCACTCCACCAATCGTGCCAATGTGAAGGTCTGGGTTGAGCACTTCACCCAGATCGTTGAAAAGTGGAACGCAGAACGTCCCTTTTTGTACCTCCACCGCGCCATGCAGATTGGGCTGGTGGGGCTTGCCCCTTATATGCAGCAGGAAGGGCGGGCGGTCATGCGCCTTACCCAGACCCTTCGGGGGCGCACAGCCATTGTGGTTCCCCGCTCGCTGGTATCGGAGACCATGGGTTTGTTTGTGCGTTCACAACCTGCGGGGCTGCGTCAGCGCAAGGTGTTCAGCGATTATTCTGCTGCCCTTGGGTGGGTGCAAGAATACCAAAATCTCGGCGGATAAACTTGCCCCATCGGCGATTCTGAGTAGGATCAGGTATGGATTCTTTGGGCAGTGAAGGAGAAATTTCGATGCCTGATCCGATTGAAATCCCCAATGTCTCACCGGATGAACTGAGTGAAGGCAATGATCTCTTGGGTGATCTGATCAAAGCGGCTAAAGTTGCTGGTGGTGAACTCAGCGGCGGCGGCGGTGTAGACAGCGCCCTTGATGATAAGTCCCTTGACGAACTGCTCACTGCCAAAATCGAGTTTGGCAGCCCCTACGCCAAGCTTAAAAAACTGCCCGTAGAGCGTTTTAGCGAGGCCGGCATTAAAACCGCCGTTGAAGACCTGCGCGGCGAAACCCCAGATGCTTATGAATACTACTTCATGCTCATGACCACCAACTTTTGGGCCGGTAGTGAACCCAAACACATGACTCAATTGGTGATCCGTTTTGACTTTGGGCCCAAAGGTAAAGCGGAGCCTATGGTGCTAACCCTGCTGCCAGATACCAAATGGCGCAAAGTCTGGGGTGTTGGGGGCAGTTTTAAGGTTGATCTCAAGGGCGATCTGACATGGGCGGTGGATGTCCCTGAAAAAACGCTCCAACTGTTGGATATGGAGGCTAAAGCGGCCCTAGATCAGCAGGGTGCGGTTGGCGGTGGCGGATTGATCGAAGTGCCAGAGTTCAAGTTTGATTATGGGCGCTTTGAAGTGGCGGCCTCCGGCAAACATAACAGTTACGCAGGCTGGACGGTGGCCAACCCCGAACTCAAACAACAGACTGATGCTGATTTCGCCATCGTCTTCCGGGTGCCCAAAGGCACCAAAGAGATCACCCTTGAGGGCAAACTCTTCTACGAACTCTCCACCGCATGGCTTGAGGGCAAACTCTCCAATGTGATTCAGACTTTAGCGCGCCGTCTGCGTGACCTGATCAACGCCTTTTTAGGCAAACCGGAGCAGCGTAAGCGTATTGGACAGCGTACCACATGGACGATCACCCTCCCGGAGGCTTAGGCTGTGGCTCAAACCATGCTGCCCAAATTTAAGGTCAGTTTTGCCGCACCGGAGACGGTCAAGGTGGAGCATGATGGGGTTTCGGCCACCTATCCTTTTGCGCCCGAACCCCATCAGGCACGAATCGATGAACTGACCGTGCTGATCTCTCAAAGAAAGGCAAAAAGCGCGCACATCGGCGAACTGGGGGATCTGCTCTACCAGATTCTGCTTGGAGGCGCATCGGAGCGGTTTAGCGAGGCTTACAGCGCCGCCTTGGGCAGCCCACACCCCCTGCGGGTGGAACTGGATTTCCAGAATGCTTCACCCGCAGTTGCGGCCCTTCCGTGGGAGTTTATGCGGGTGGGGGGATTTTATCTGGCGGTTGTTGAGAACTTAGCATTGGTTCGGCGGCTTCCGCCCGGATTCCCCAAGGTGAATCTGCTCCCACCTGAGAGTTCGCTCCAAGTCGGGGTGATCCTCTCCAAGCCCAATAACATGGGTGAAGTGGATTACACCCTGACGGGGGATGCTCTAAACACCCTCAAGACCCGCTACAAAGGGCACTTTGACTACGATGTTGATCCCAACGCCAACCGGGAGAG
The DNA here is from genome assembly GCA_014879835.1 of Anaerolinea sp. GTDB lineage: Bacteria > Chloroflexota > Anaerolineae > Aggregatilineales > UBA2796 > UBA2796. Next base: position 550 of record JACSRJ010000153.1, on the reverse strand, counting down.
TGTGCCTCGCACCATCCCGCAGTCGGGGGTCTTCCATTTTGTGGGGCATGGTCAGCTTTATGACAGCCAGAAACGCGCCGTCGGGCAGATCGCCCTGACCAAGATGTTCCCCCAAGAAGCGGACTGGATCAACGCGGACGAACTGCCCGCCCTGTTTGGGGCCCGCATCCCGATCCTTGCGGTTTTTCAGGCCTGTGAAACCGCCTCACTGGCCCCAGATCGCCCCTTGGTAGGGGTGGCCGCTTCGATGGTCTCCCAGTTGGGTGTGCCCTCGGTGGTGGCCATGCAGTACACCATCGAGAATCAAGTTGCTCAGGATTTTGTACTGGAGTTTTACGATCAACTGGTGGGTTTCAAAAAAGCCATCCCAGAAGCAGCCCAAAGCGCACGGCGCAAACTGGCCGAACGTTACGGGTACGGGGATCGGGGCTTTGCCACCCCGGTGATCTTTTTAGGGCGGGGCGAGGGGGAACTGTACGCCGCAGAAGTGAAAAAAGACACCAGCGGACAGGGGACTGCGGTCCCCCAACCGGATCGCATCAGCCGCCAT
>JACSRJ010000248.1 GCA_014879835.1 Anaerolinea sp. | reverse complement strand
TCAACGGCCACGGTGGCTTCGTGTCCCGCAGGATGCAGCTATCGATGACACAGTTCGCCCCAATGGTCACATAAGGCCCGATCACCGAATTGCGTATCTTGGCGCTAGGCGCGATATTCACCGGGGGGATGATGATCACCCCTTCGTTGTGGATGGCCTGTTCACTGTTGTCGTTCTCGTGTTTGAGCAAATAGCGGTTGGTAGCCAGCACCGTATCGGGGCGTCCACAGTCCAGCCACTCGGTTACTTGGCGGGTCTTAAACTTGATCCCGCGCTCTACCATCAACTGCATCGCATCCGCCAAAAAGTACTCGTTTTTGGTCATCAACTTACGGGACATCAGTTCATCAATGGCAGAGACCAAAGGCGCACTGTGTTCAAAGTAATACAAGCCCACGACCACCAGTTTGTTATCAAGGGTGGCTGGCTTTTCCACAAACCGGGTGATATATCCCTGAGCATCAAGGGTGACTACCCCAAAGGGGCGGGGATCTTCGACCTCTTTAACAAAAATCAGGGCGTCTGAATCAAGCTGTGAAAGCCCGCTCAGGTTGGTTTCAAACAGGGTGTCCACGAAGATAATAAAAACCGGCTCATCCTTCAGATATTCGCGGGCCAGCCAGATCGCATGGGCCTGACCAAGCAGTTCACGTTGTTCGATGAAACGCGCTGGAATCTTATACTTGGTGTTGACGTATTCCTCTACCTGATCGCCTAGATAGCCCACAATGAAGATATATTCGTCAATATCCAGCCCTGCAATCTTGTCAAGCAGATGCCCCAAAACAGGTTTGCCGGCCACATTGATCAGGGGTTTGGGTTTGGTATAGGTGTGAGGCCGCAGGCGAGTCCCAAAACCTGCCAGAGGAATAATGACTTTCATCGCTCAAATTCTCCTATTGGTAAAGTCTCTTGATGAGTACAAGGGAATGTCCACTTTTCCTCAGTAGCTCTTCAGTCCGCGATGGGAGAGGAGGCGACAGTAGGTTTACCCTCATCCCCCTGCCCCCCTTCTCCCGCACGCGGGCGAAGGGGGAATCGATCTCTTGAGGGGTTAAACCCTCAAACTCCCCAATCTGGGGTGGGGGGGATACCCCCGAAAGGTTTTCACCCCTCTCCTAGCCGCGAAGCGGCGGTCGGGAGCGGGCCCCCCTCGGCGGTCGAGGGTGAGGGCTACCATCCCGCCCCAAAAATTCAGTGTTGCTCCCTCTGCCGCGAGGGAAGAGGAGCCGATCAAGAAAGTGAAGCCTATCCGCAGACGCTGCGGGATCGTTTAAAGGGATGGGGCGCGCTTGTGCCAGTCGGTGGACTGCTCGTAGGCGTGCGCTGCGTGTAGGATCTTTTCCTCCCCGAAGGCGGGTCCTAAAAGCTGTAAACCGATGGGCATTTGGTTGACGTCCTTACCACAAGGCAGGCTGATGCCGCAGATGCCCGCAAGATTCACAGTGATGGTGAACACATCCTCAAGGTACATTTGCAAGGGATCATCGACCTTTTCACCGATCAAGAAGGCAGCCCGTGGGGTCGTTGGGGTGGCGATCACGTCCACTTCTGCAAAGGCCTTTTCAAAGTCCTGACGGATCAGGGTACGCCCCTTTTGGGCCTTCAGGTAATAGGCGTCGTAGTACCCTGCCGAAAGGGCGTAAGTCCCCAGCATGATCCGGCGTTTGACCTCTGGCCCAAAACCGCGTCCTCTGGTGGTTTTATAACTCTCCCACATATCCGCGCCCTCGATGCGCGCCCCGTAACGCACCCCTTCAAAGCGGGCCAGATTGGCTGAAGCCTCCGCCGGCGCGATCAGGTAATAAATGGGGATGCCGTAGGCCGTGTGGGGTAGACTGACCTCACGGATTTCCGCACCCAGCGCCTTCAGATGTTCAATGGCGGCGCGCACTGAGGCTTCAACCTCGGCTTCGATGCCTTCAATGAAGTATTCCTTGGGCACCCCTACCCGCACCCCCTTGAGATCGGAGCGCATTCCTGCCCGATAGTTGGGTACAGGTACATTCATGCTGGTCGAATCGAGGGGATCATGCCCGGCCATCACTTCCAAAATCAGGGCTGCATCCTCAACGCTGCGCGCCATCGCCCCCACTTGATCGAGTGACGAGGCAAAAGCGATCAGCCCGTAGCGTGAGACTCGCCCATAACTGGGCTTAATGCCCACGATGCCACACATGGCTGCCGGCTGACGTACCGACCCCCCTGTATCAGTGCCCAACGCCCCTGCCACCATCCGCGCTGCGACTGCGGCCGCACTGCCCCCGCTGCTGCCGCCGGGGATGCGTTTTAAGTCCCACGGGTTATGGGTCACATGGTAGCCGCTGTTCTCGGTGGACGACCCCATCGCAAACTCATCGGTGTTCATCTTGCCCAACATGACCGCCCCTGCGCCAAAAAGCCGCTGGACACTGGTGGCAGTAAAAGGGGGCACAAAACCTTTGAGGATTTTGGAGCCGGCGGTGGTGGATACGCCCTCGGTGCAAAGCACATCTTTAATGCCCAGCGGCACGCCCAACAGCGGTCGATCTTCCCCTTGAGCGCGCAGGCTATCGGCAGCTTTTGCCTGCTGGAGCGCCTGCTCACCAGTGACCGTCAAAAAAGCGTTCACCTTGGGTTCCACTGCGGAAATTCGATCCAGATACGCTTGAGTCAGTTCTACCGCGCTGATCTCGCGGGAGCGAAGACGGGCGAGGGTCTCGCTGATCGTCCAATCGGTAAGTGTCATGCCGTTTTTGCCCCTGACTGGGTAGTTTATATCGTTTGTCCGGGGAGAAAGTATACCACACTGAAAGGGGGCGGCGTAATTCGATCCCCGCAGCATGGGGCAAGCACCACCGCAAACAGCCGTTACAGAGTGCCGCACGAGGGATAACCATCGCTAGAGGTGGCACGAGGGTTGTTTGGCTCCCGGATCAACACTTCATCACTTACTCGTTAAGTCCGCTTTCCCAGATGAGGTTTCGGTTACGCCCATGTAATAGGCGTAACTTTTGCCATAAACGAGGGTGTCACCACCGTCCAGCGCTGCCGCGATCCGTTCTGCATTGGTTCGAGAGTCTGGGGTCAGGGCAGACAAGGGAAATTCCTCACGCGCCTTGATGGTTAAGAGATCAGGTGGCTGCCCCGGAAGGAAGTGGCAGTAATGGCGGATGAGGTGCACTTCACCATTGGCTTTTTTTGCCACCACATCATAAAAATCGTCATATTTGCGGCTGGTATCGAAGTATTCCTCTGCCTCAATGCGGGGTGCTCTCCACGCATCCCCACTATTTACCATCCGTTGATGGGCTTCTTCCTGTTCTTGGCGCAGTTTTGCAACACCAGCCTGAAAACGCTCCATAGTCCACTCGGTAGCCTGCTCCGTGAATTTCCCACCTCTGAAAATATAACCGTGCCGCACCCCCTTTATGGCCCGATAGGGAAAATCCATTACGGTAAGGTCGTTCAACTTCATGGTAACTGGATCAATCCAGAAGAGTCTGCCTTGACGCCACCACGCCTCCAAATCCCAGAGTTCACTTTGGTTTTGAACTTGTTCCCAGTACATGGGCAGCCGGGCAAAATCAGGCATATAACGCAGACCCGGTCCGTTTGCCCATTGCATGTGGCGGCGGTGGATGATTGTGGGTGCATCTTGGGCATAGTAGGTCAGCAGATAAAGGGTGTAAGTTGGGACGAAAGTTTCACCCTCAATCCTGCAAATGGGCAGGCTGTGCAGGACTACCCGCGATTCAAGATCATCTGGCAGCAAACAGGAGGACACGAAGGGCACTTCGGGTTCGGTACTGCGGAGGAGTCCAAAGGACAAGGCGCGCTTTTGAGGTTTTCGACCGTTCAGGTTAAGAAACCCGTGAACGGCCGTAAAGTGTTTGCAGTTGTGATGCCCGTTGGGGCTGTACGCCACAGTTTGCCCACCCCCAGAGATATGCCAACCATAAAGGCTATAGAGATCAAGCTGCTGGCGGTGCGGTTCTCCGCAAAAGGGGCAGATGGACAGAAGATACTCAGGAATGATGCGCCAAAAATACACCGAGATGAGGTCTGCTTCCGCCACTTGACCCTCAACGCTAACCTGATAGCTGCGGGTATCGGTCAACGCCTTAAACTGCCTGTTGATCTGTGCTTGAAAGTCTTTGTCCATACCATCGCGCCTTTTTTTGTCGAATGTTACCTCACCCATCCCTGATCGGCGTCATCCACCAAATTTGCTTGTTCCTCTTGGATAAAACCGGGCGCAAATTGAGGTTTTGTCGGGCTGCGCCTTAGCTCACTCCGGGTCAGTAGGAGGACAGCGATCAGAATCAACCCCCCTCCGATCAAACTCATGGGACGAATGGTCTCACGAAGCCAGACAGCACCGAGGATCACGGTAACAACGGGTTCTAAGGTGGACAACATGGCTGCATTGCTTGGCCCGACGCGCTCCAAGCCACCCAGAAAAGCGGCAACGGGAAGCACGGTCGCAATCATCACAATGGCCCCAACAGCCCCCCAACCGCTGCTTGTGGTTGGAAGGTGGGGGCCATTTAGGAGCATCAGTATGCCGGAGGCGGCCCCGGCTGAGGCGAAGATCACCACTGAAGATTGGATGACGGAGACACGTTTTAAGACCTGCGCCCCCACAACGATGTAGATCGAGTAGATGGCTGCCCCAGTAAGGGCCAAGAGTACGCCTAAAACCTGTCCGCCGGCTGGGTCAACCGTCAGGGCTGTCCCTGTGATTGCGATGCCAAGTGAAACACCCTTGATCAGGGTGAACTGCTCGTGCAGCAGTAAGAGAGAGAGCAGCATCACGATTACCGGGTAAACGTACAAAAGCAGCGCGACCAATCCTGATGACGCATAGTTGAGTGCTGTTAAGTAGGCGAAGGACTGCCCCACATAACCAAGCGCCCCCATCCCCACAAGCACCAGTAAGGTTTTGCCACGGGGCAGCGGCTCCCGTCGAACCATAAGCACGGTTGCCATCACCCCGGCCGCCAACGAAAAACGAAGGAATAGGATCGAAAGCGCATCCATTTGATCCGCATAGGCAAATCGCCCAAACAGCCCCAGTGTGCCAAAACCTGCCGCCGATAGGGCGACCAAAATGATCCCCGCAAGACGATTCATGAAGGTTCTCCAAGTTCAAAGTGCGGCCAGATGATCCTGAAACCTGTAGGAGTTACGCATTTGCACTCATCCCCCCAGCCCCCTTCTCCTCTGGAGAAGGGGGAAAATGGGGTTTTTGAGGGGGCTTCCCCCTCAAACTGCCCCTTTTGAAAATACGGGGTAAACAAACTCAACGGCGTAAACCCGCCCCTTTTTATAGGGACTCTCATGCCTGCTAAAATATATCCTGAACGGATACCTATCAGCAGCCCTCAGGATTCAGATTATCTAAACAGCGGGAGAAGGAACACGATGGATGAAGTTGAACAAGTACTTCAGCAGTTGGGTGAAGCGGGTATTGCCCAGTCTGCACCAGATTTTCCTGAAACCTCCACCACGCGCAAACGTTATGGTGTCCATCATGATACAGCTTTAAACGAGTATAGTTTGGTCTTTTGGTATGGGGCTGAACAAACCGTAAACTTTCAGCATCTTGGGCGCTACAGTTATTCGTGTCACGAGGCCGCATTTGTTGAAGGACAGCAGGGCTGGATATTCATCCGTCCCCGAAAATCCAGTACCAAAAACTACTGGGAGGTTCATTATTGCTCTGGTGGAGACAAGGACGAGATAGGTCGCTATGAGACTAACGAAGCGCTTCTTGATGCTTTGAACAAGCGCGCATTATCACCTCAAACCATCGTTAACTGGGTTCGTGAAGTGTGTCGTCTTGAGCGGTGTGTGGACGATTTAATGAATGCCTTGGAGAATCTGGGCAAAAAATGGGTTAATGCCCTGCCAGCAGACGAAAAAGCGGGGCAGCAGCGGCATTACACCACCAATTATCTACGACGTTCTGGCCTCCACACCCTCATCCTGTGGAGAGGCAAAACAAACACCCTGCACCAGAAGTATCCTTGGGATGCCGATGTCGAACTGCTTCCGGAGTTTTTGACCAAAGCGATGACCCGTCACTATGCTTATATCGCTGTTTCAGCTTGGGGTTATGGGGGGCCAGAAGTTGAGGGATACCTTCTCGAATCCGATAAATTTGAGCATCAGGCAGACTCAATTCCCGAACTCATCGAGGCGATCTGGTCTGACCTCGATCAACTGATGGTGGCATTATAGTGGATGATAAGGTCAGGGATTCGCATAATCATTTACCTCGATCCTTTACCTCGGATTTATTGAGGGAGTGATGGTAGGCGTGATGGGTGGGACAGCCACCTCCAGAGTCCAAACTATTGGCGGTGTCTAGGGCAGCATCTGCCAGAGCTGGACTGTGCGACCATTGTTGATGATGTTTGTTACGGCTTTAGAGAGTCCATTTGAAAACGCTCCCTTCGATGATTACCCTCATCCCCTGCGGACTCTGCGCGGTGCCCGTCTCCAAGCTGGAAAAGGGGGGAATAAGGTTCTTGAAGGTGAAGCTCCCTCAAACTGCCCCTTTCGATAAATACAGGGTAAACAGGCTCAACGGCGTAAGCCCTAAACTTTCTGATCTTTTTGCTTTTAGTTGTGATATAATCAAATCGTTGTTTGGGAAGGGCGTCCCCAAGACGATTTTTCCCAAATGAAGTGCGCGTCTAGCAGCGCCAGCGCCCCCTGCTGTCTTTGCTGTGAGCATCCCTGCTCCTCCAGATGCACTGGGCGCACCCAAGACAGGGCTTTACTTACTTGCCCCTGCCTTCTTGCACTAAGGAGGTCTGTTTGTCTGTACACACTCCCTATCGGCTGTCTTTCCCCTCAGCATTAGTGAATATTGCCTTTTGTCCACGGAGACTTCTATGAATATCTTCGATCTGTCCCGCCATGGTCTCAACACCTTTGAGCAGCTCGCGGTGTGGGCGGTGTTAATCACTGCCTTCATCAGTCTGGGCTACGCTTGGATACTGCGCGGCATCGTCCTCAAAAAGGACACGGGCACGGCAGCAATGCAGGAGATTTGGAACGCTATCCGCATCGGTGCCAACTCTTACCTGCGTCGGCAGCTTCGTACCATTCTGCCTCTGGTTGCAGTGCTCACGGTGATCATGTTCCTCAGCGTCTATGTGGTGCCTGCCAGCCGCGAAGCCGTGGAGGAATTTGGTGAACAGAACGCGACCATCTGGGTTGCAGTGGGGCGCACTATCGCCTTCATCATGGGGGCGCTCTTTTCGCTCACTGTAGGGCAGTTGGGGATGCGTATGGCCATTCAGGCCAATGTGCGTGTCGCGGCGGCCTCACGGCGCGGTTTTAACGAGTCGCTCTCCATTGCCTACTATGCTGGAACCATCACTGGGATGCTCACCGATGGTCTGGGTCTGATGGGCGGCACTGCAATCTTCATTGTCTTTGGTAAGGCCGCCCCTGATGCCTTGTTGGGTTTTGGTTTTGGGGGAACCCTACTGGCGCTGTTCATGCGCGTGGGTGGGGGTATCTACACCAAAGCCGCCGACGTGGGCGCTGACTTGGTGGGTAAAGTGGAGCAGGACATCCCTGAAGATGATCCCCGCAACGCGGCGGTGATCGCTGACCTTGTGGGCGATAACGTGGGTGACTGTGCGGGTATGGCCGCGGACATCTTCGAGAGTTACGAAGTGACCATCGTCTCCGGTCTGATCCTCGGTCTGACGTTGGTGGCCCTGACGGGTGATCTGAAGTACATCGTCTTCCCCTTGATCATCCGGGCTGTGGGTGTGATCTCCTCCATCATCGGAACCTTTACCGTGCCCATCTGGGAGAAATTCCCAGTAAAGTGGCTCCGTGCCCATGATGCCGAAGAATCCATGTTCCGCTCCTATGAGGTCTCCAGCGTCTTTACGATCTCGATCTCTGTGATCATTGCGCTGGCTTATGCGCAGGATATTCGCTTTGCGATCCTGACCGCAGTAGGGGTAGGTCTGGCCGTGGCCTTTAACCCACTGACTTCCTATTTCACCTCCACCAAACGTCCGCCAGTCAAGGAAATTGTGAGCGCAACCAAAACCGGGCCTGCGACCACGATCCTGAGTGGGCTTTCGGTGGGTATGGAATCCAGTGTGTGGGCCCTGATCGTGATCGTGATCAGTTTCATCTTTGCCCTGCTGCTCTTTGGCGCTGATGGCGCGATTTATGTCCTCTATGCAGTGGCCATGATCGGTATCGGGATGCTCAGCCACACAGGCAATAATGTGGCCATGGACTCCTACGGGCCGATCTCTGATAACGCCAATGGCATCGGTGAGATGGCGTGGCATGATATGGAGGATGAGGAAACCCTGAAGGCACGCCAGATCATGGCGGACCTTGACGCGGTGGGCAATACCACCAAAGCGATCACCAAGGGGGTGGCCATTGCTTCCGCAGTGATCGCCGCAGTGAGCCTCTTCGCCTCCTACATCACCGATGTGGGGCGGGTACAGGCGCAGTTGGGAGTGCCTCAACTGGACGCGATTCGGGTCTCCGATACCAAAGTGTTTGTCGGGCTTTTATTGGGTGGGGCACTGCCTTGGCTGTTCAGCTCACTGTCGATCCGTGCGGTGAGCCGTGCTGCAACCATGATCGTGGAAGAAGTACGCCGCCAATTTAAGATTCCGGGCTTGATGGAAGGTAAAGTAAAGCCAGATTATGCCCGTGTCGTTGGCATTTCGACGGCTTCTGCTCAGAAGGAACTGATCCCGTTGGCGATCATCTCGGTGGTCGTACCCCTGATGGTCGGGCTGGTGCTTCAGGTTGAGGCCCTCGGCGGATTCCTTGCGGGCATCATCCTCTCCGGGCAGCTTTTGGCAGTGTTTATGTCCAACACGGGTGGCGCATGGGACAACGCGAAAAAGGCCATTGAGGACGAACCGCGTGATCTGGTCGCCAACACCGGTAAGGGTTCCGAACGACATAAGGCTGGTGTGGTCGGTGACACCGTTGGAGATCCAATGAAGGATACCGCCGGCCCCGCTCTGAACCCAATGATCAAGGTTGCCAATCTGGTGAGCCTGATCGCCGCACCGATCATCGTGAAGTATCCGTTGAGCAACGCTGACGGGTCGCTAAACATCGTGGTCTTGGCGGTGATCGTGGGTCTGTTCGCGCTCACCGGATGGGCGTTGAGCCAGAGCAAAAAGAAAGTTGCATCAAGCTGAGGCTGGCTAGACACCTCGGCCTGATACTGCCTCGGGGGGAAGATTAATCGTCTCCCCCCCGCCTTCTTGCCCTCCTTCTCGGCTGCGAGAGGAGGGCAGTCTGTTGAGGAGATTATCTGAGGGCTGCGGTGATCGCCTGCAAACCGGATTCCGGCGTCAATGCCTCTGCCCCAAAATGCTCCCAGAAGATCACTTCTTGAAATCCACATGACTCCAATAGAGCGCGATAATCATCCTGTGAATATGCTTGGGTGCTGGCTGCATACCTTGTGACTTCACTGGTTTGGGCATCAATAATTAGGTAACGCTCAGTGGTCACATGGCGCTCAGGGTGCCAGAACCTTTCTTCTAAACACAGATGCGGGCGCTCACTGAACAAACCATTAGGAGTGCTGTACCATGAAGTTGAGGGCAAACTCTGGCGGCGCACTGCTTCAAAGGTGCTTACTTCCAGTAGTAAATGCCCGCCGGGATGTAGGGCCGCCGCGGCCTTTCTGAGGATACGTGCCCCGTCTTCAGGGCGAAAGACATTAAACTCCCCAAAAATGAACATCACCATATCGTACCCCGAACCAAAATCAGCCTGACGCACATCTGCTTGATGGTAGGTACAGCGGGGGCTGGACTGCTCACGGGCATAAGCAATGGATGCGGGCGAAAAATCAATGCCGGTACAGGTATGCCCTTGCGATGCTAAACGGGTGCAGTACAAACCGGGCCCGCAGCCCAGATCAAGGATTTTTGAGGGCTGTGGCAGCAGGTTTTGGGTGATCCATGCGATTTGGGCATCGATCTTGGAAACACGACGGCTTGCCCAGTCGTGATCCTGAGAGAGGTGCACCCGAAGCATCCGGTGGCTGAAGTCCGGCTCATCCCAAGGGATTTTGTCCCCTTCTGACCATGGTTCGGGTACAGAGGAGCGTTGAATAAGGTTAAGGAGATTCATCAAAGCGCATCACTTCCTAGAATCAAAACCGACCATCGAAATGGTCGGTTCTGCAAAGACGACGGTCCTGACTACTGCTGGAAGTCAGAGTACTGACGGGGCACAACCTGAACTTCCGCTTTCTTCACATAGAAGGTGCGGGTTACGAAGAGAATTTCGTAAGTGGTCGCAGATGTGCTGCAAATCAGATACTTCTGCCAGAAAGCGGGTCCTGTATTGACAAGGGTTCTCCAAGCAGCGGTAGCTGCACTGTCAAAATACAGGGTGAGGGTTCCATCGGCACTGTTGGCACGCGCTTGGGCTGTGGCTGTGTTAAAGCAGCTCAACACTCTCGCATCGTACTGCGCTGAAACGCTGGTTGCACCCAAAAGGGGCATCAGCGCCGAAGCCAATACGGCGATCACCACAAACGCCGCCGCAAACACGAACGTTTTCTTGGACATGAGTCCTTCTCCACCCTTCATACAGAGCGAATCAGATTCATTGTAGCAACCTTTTGAATCAGGCGCAAGCAGTATGCTTTGGGTTTTAGGGCAATCGTCCCAATTGGTGGAACTGCCTAGGGGGTAAAACCAAACCACGTTGTGTCCACCTCCTTGTAGCGATGCACACAGATCAAGGGTGGTTAAAGGCACATTGTGTGTTCGCTCTGGAAGCAATGAATAATTTGTCTTGACACAAGATTGAGTTCTGCTAGAATCCCATCTAGAGAGTGTAAATGCTCTACGGCGTGGTAGCTCAGTGGCAGAGCAGGGGACTCATAAGCCCTTGGCCGCAGGTTCAAATCCCGCCCACGCCACAACAAAAAGACCCCAGAGAAAACCCTCTGGGGTCTTTTGCTGCCCGCTTCGAAACTCCCCTTTTGATTCTCCTTTATCACGCCTTTTGTCCATTTGCACAATCAACCCAACCATAATAGAGTAAGCCTCATCCAAGGGGAGACTCCACCAAGATGACTACCACCGCACCACAAACACGGTCTGATACCCTGCCCGATCATCTTAGGGCACCGCTTTGGCAAAATTGGGGCAAAACGACCGAATGCCGCCCCGCCTACTTTTTTCAACCAGCGCATGTTGACGACCTGTACCGCATCCTCGCCTATGCCGCAGAGAAGCGCCGAAAGATTCGGCTGGTCACAAGCGGACATTCGTGGTCGGCGCTTGTGCCCACCGACAGCATACTCATCTCTATGAATCACTTCGATCAGGTGACGATGGATCTGAGCGATTCGGCTCAGCCCCGGGTGGTGATTGGTGTCGGCGCAACCGTGAGGGCCGTGAATGACGTCCTTGAAAAACACGGTTTTGCCCTGCCCTTAAATGTGGTGCTGGAAAGTGTGCGCTTTGGTGGGTTGATCGCCACCGGCAGTCATGGTTCAGGCTGGCACAATGCGACCCTGTCCGATCTGGTACACGCTATCGACTTGATCAGTGCTACGGGCGAACTGCACCACTTTGAGCAGGGCATCCACAGCGACGAGGTCATGAATGCTGTCCGACTCAATTTAGGCATGTTTGGGATCATGCTGCAAGTGACGCTGAACATACAAAAATCGTGGCATGTACGCGCTCAAGATCGGCGGGTACCGATCCCAGAAGTACTCAATAACCTTGAGGAACTTGTGTGCACTCATGACAACCTTGATCTATTTTGGTGGCCCTTCACCGACCGAATGTGGGTCAAAAGTTGGCAGCGCACCGACGCACCGATCACAGCCAAACCCCGGGCCAGCGCCCTTGATCGGTGGAGCGCCGCCCTGACTTCACGGATGTACCGTGAGGCGCTGCGGTTGGCCCATCATGTGCCCACCCTGACCCCCCTGATCTGCCGCACCATGTTCCTCGCCACACCTTCAGTGCGTGATCAAGTGGTGCAGCTTGTCGAAGCCATTCACTACCGCCGCTCTATTGAGGTGGCGACGATGGGCTGTGTGGAAGTGGCCTTCAAAATCAACGCCGGGTTTGCCAACGTGAAGGATGCTATCCAGACGGTGTTTGAGCGCACCAAAGCCTATGCTGCTCGCCATCACCATCCTTTTAATGTGACCATGAACGTGCGCTTTATCGATCACAGCCAGTGTTTGCTCTCACCTGCCTATGGGGAAGGGCACACCTGTTATATCGAAATCCTCAGCCGTACTTACCAAAAGGATTGGTTTACTTTCTCAGGCGAGATCGGGGCGGAATGGCTCAAACTGCCTCAGGCGCGCCCACATTGGGCGAAGGAATACCGCCATATTCCCGGCGTGACCGAACACCTCAAGCGAACTTTTGGTGAAAACATCACACGCTTCAACAAAGTGAAACAGGCTCTAGGACTCGATCCTGACAATTTGTTTGTGAATGATCTATTGGGTGAAGTTTTTTTGTAGGGGGTGAACCTCATGAGGCGGGCTGCTTGGTTTATCACCGTCGCTTCAGTGATCAATGTGGCAGGTTTTTTTATCGGGCTTTTTGAACACCTTGACGAGTCAACATGGGTGGCTCACGCTCAGTTCCATCTGGTACTCAGTTGGGTCTGGTTGATCGGTCTGAGTCTGATGATTTTGGTTCTGGTTTGGGGGCCTTTTCAGCGTCGTGAACGCTGGAGTTTCTGGCTGCTGGCAGCAGGAGGCTTTTTTGCGCATGGGGGCTTTTACCTCTCAGTGCTGCTGGTTTTTGAAGGGCGTCCCCCCGAACTTGTCCATCACGCCCTGTTAGGGGTGCTGATGCTAATGTACCTGACTGGGCTGATCATCGGTTGGCGGGCTCTGAACCAAGCGTCCTAATCTGGGTTTGAGGGTGCGCCCAATAAGGTTAGGAGTTACGCATTTGCCCTCATCCCCCTAGCCCCCTTCTCCTCTGGAGAAGGGGAAAACGGGGTTTTTGAGGGGGCTTCCCCCTCAAACTGTCCCTTTGGATAAATTACGGGGTAAACAAACTCAACTGCGTAAGTCCTATAAGGTATACAGGGCCGCCTTACCCCCCCTTGAATAATGGACGTTCCCCTCCCCTAACCCCCACTTTAAGGCGATTGCCCTACCCTCAACAACCCATACTGGTATTCTGGGGGATGCTCTTGTTATAATGATTCGCCGTGATTTACCTTGCCAGACAAACAGCCGATGTTATCTTACAAACACACCCCGGTTGTTATGACCACTGGAAGCTGTATCGAACTTTCATAGAGGAGTCTCAATGTCCGATTATCATATCTCCGATGCCAGCCTTGCCCCCGGTGGAAAGCTGCGCATCGATTGGGCGGAAGAAGAAATGCCGGTGCTGCGCCAGCTCAAAGCTCGCTTTGAGAAAGAACAGCCGCTCAAAGGGATGCGCATTTCTGCGTGTTTGCATGTCACCACCGAAACCGCCAACCTCATGGCAACGCTTCAGGCAGGCGGGGCTGATGTGGTGATTTGCGCTTCCAATCCACTCTCCACTCAGGATGATGTGGCAGCTTCACTGGTGGTCAATTACGAAATCCCAGTGTATGCGATCAAGGGTGAGGACAAAACCACTTACTTTAGTCACATCGAAGCAGCCCTGAACCACAAACCGCATCTGACCATGGATGACGGCGCAGACCTTGTGAGTGAACTTCACAAGAACCGTCGTGAACTGCTGGAACATGTGGTGGGTGGCACCGAAGAAACCACCACCGGCGTGATCCGGCTGCGGGCGATGGCTGCTGATAAGGCCCTCATGTTCCCCGTAGTGGCCGTGAATGACAGCGCCACCAAACACATGTTTGACAACCGCTACGGCACTGGCCAATCAACCATTGATGGTATTGTGCGGGCCACCAATATTCTGCTGGCCGGGCGTACTGTGGTGGTCGCTGGTTATGGCTGGTGCGGGCGAGGCATTGCCAACCGTGCCCGCGGTATGGGGGCACAGGTCGTGGTGACCGAAATTGACCCCATCAAGGCCCTTGAAGCCCTGATGGACGGCTTCACCATCATGCCCATGGAAGCCGCAGCCCGCATCGGGGATATTTTTGTGACGGCCACGGGCGACGTTAATGTGATCGACAAACATCACTTTGAGGTCATGAAGAACGGCGCACTGGTCTCCAACTCCGGGCATTTCAACGTAGAGATCAACATCCCTGCGTTGGAGCAGATGTCACAGGGCAAACCCAAGCAGGTGCGTCCCTTTGTGGATCAGTTCCTGCTCAAGGATGGGCGTAAGATCAACTTGCTGGGCGAAGGTCGTCTGATCAACTTGGCGGCCGCAGAAGGGCACCCGGCAAGTGTGATGGACATGAGCTTTGCAAACCAAGCGCTGGGTGCGGAGTTCATCTTCAAGAATGGAAAATCTCTGGAAAAGCGCGTCTATGCGCTGCCTGAATCGGTTGACCGCGAAATTGCGCGGCTGAAGCTGGCGGCAATGGGGGTCAAGATTGACACCCTAACCGCTGAGCAGGAAGCCTACCTGAATCAATGGCAGGAGGGGACATAATTCGATGAAAGCTAACCTCAATCGTCTATTTGCGCTGATGGTGATCGCAGCGCTGATGCTCACCGGGATTGGTGTGGCACAGCCTGCACTAGCACAGGGCGGACAAGCCGCGCTGCTGCGTTTTGTCCACGCCGTACCCGGTGCGGGCGCTGTGGATGTTTATGTGGATGGGGTGCTGGCCGCATCTAATCTGCGGTTTGGGCAGGGAACCCGTTTCCTGAACGTTGACGCGGGCAATCGTGCTGTCATTGTCACACCCGCCGGACAACAGTCACCGATCTTTACCGGGGCGGTCCCCGCGACTACCGATCTGGGGCATACGGTTGTGGTTCAGGGCACCCCCAGCAGCATTGAAGTGGGCCTGTACGAAGATGAACTGTTCCCGGTACGGGCAGGCAGCTTCCGTTTGACCGCTGTCCATGCGATCAAGGGCGCACCCGCTGTTGACGTGCTGCTGGTGAACGGCGCAAATGTCACCCCGCTCATTCAGGGGCTTGCCTATGGCTCCCCCTTTGGGACGCTGGACATCCCCGCGACTGCGGGCGATCTGGTGGCAGTGCCCGCGGGCGGCAGCGTCGAACAGGCGCTTTTTACCGCTTCTGCGGTCAGTCTGGTAGCAGGTACCTATAACATGGTTGTGGCCGTTGGCGCGCCCGCTGGTGATCCGGCCCCCAAGGCACTCGTCCTGACTGCTCCCACCCAAGCTGAAGATGCCGCAGCCAGCACCCTGATCAGCTTTGCTCATGCCAGCCCCGAAGCGCCCGAAGTGGATATTTATATCAATGGCACACTGGTTGCGCCCCGGGCCGCATTTGGCGCAGTCACGCCGCATGTAGCCATGCCCGGTGGGGCCCTTGAAGTGGTACTGCGGATTGCGGGCGCGCCCGATACTGACGCCCCTGTGACCACCGCCAACATCACCTCCGATGCAGGCACTGCGGCGACGGTTGTGATCTCTGGCGGGCTGGATGCGCTGAACGTTAAAGCCTTCCCCGATAACATTGGGAATCTTGATGCGACCAAAGCGCGGGTGCGTTTGATCAACGCCCTCACGGACGGTGCCGCAACGGTTACCCTGCCCAGCGGTGAACCTGTTTCCAGCAGCGAGGCGGCCGGCGTTGATGTGGCCGCCGTTTCCGGCACGGGCAAAGTGAGCGTGGACGGCGGTGATGTGGATGTCTCCGTTGATCTTGCCCTAAATGGTGGCGTCCTCTTTAACCTGATCCTTGCAGGTCGGGCGGTTGAGCCTCAGGTATTTGTGGGCGCGACCACCCTCAATGAACGTCCCGGCAGTGTGGGACAGTTGATGACTGCTGATGTCGCACCAGTGGCAACAGCGACTCCGGTTGAAGGTGGCGGCACAGGCGGCGGATCAGTCTTCCTGCCGACCCTCGCCCCGACCGTTCCGCCTGCGCCCACCGAAGCGCCGCCGCCGCCTACGGTGGTGGTGCAGCAGCCCACACCCGCGCCCTTTGTGCCCCCGCCTGCGCCTACCCCTCGCGGTAAGACTGGTTGGCTGGGCACGGTGGCCACCAACCCCGGTGTCAACCTGAAACTGCGCGAGTACCCCAGCACCGATGCCAAGACTCTCGCCCTTGTGCCCAGTGGGCAGGTGGTGGAAGTGGACGGGCTGAAGGGCCCCATCGTGAACGAAAGTGAACCGACGCCCAGTGTCACCCCGACTCTGTCCTTTGAAGGCAAAGTGATCGAGGATTTGTGGGTCTTTGTGACGTGGACAACCGACGCAGGGCGGATCACAGGCTGGACCAAGCCGCAGTACCTTCAGGTGAAGGATGCCAAGGGCAATGCGGTCTTCAAGATCGAGCAGTGGTTTTCGCTGCCTCTGATCCCTGAAAATCAGTTTGGGGTGGTCTCCAACCCGGCTGCAACCCCCATCACCCAGCGCCCGGACGAGGTGATTGCCACGGTCATCGTTGACCCCGGCGTGAACCTTCAGCTTCGGCGCACCCCCAGCATCAACGGCGAATCGATGCAGCTTCTGCCCAATGGCACCAAGCTGATCGCCCTTGAACAGACCACCGTCGAATCCCTCGGTGGGCTGGTGGGCGAGCCTCAGTCTACCATCTGGCTTTACGTGCGCTTCGAGACCGAGACAGGGGTCATCACAGGCTGGATCAACTCCGGTTTTGTGACCCTCAACTTTAAGGGGCGTCCCTTTGAGCTGTCCGAACTGCCCGTGGCCACCGAGATCAAAGAGGGCACCATTGAAGGTACGGGGTTGATCATCACCCAACCGCCGAAGCAGGGGCTGATGGCCACAGTCGATAAGGTGAACCCCGGCGCCAACTTGCAGCTTCGCCGAAGCCCTGATGCAGGCAGCGAATCACTCGCGCTGATTCCCGCTGGCAGTCAGGTTCCAGTGCTTGGACGGAATGAATCTGCAACATGGTTCCAAGTTCAGTACAACGGTATCGAAGGCTGGATCAACGGCTTCTATGTCACTGTCACCGATGACGGCAAGCGCCTCAAGGATGTCTTTGAGGACGTGAAAAACGTCACTGATCTGCCTGACGTGACCCTAACGCCTAGCCCGACCGCAACCCCCGGCGGCTAAAAAGCGCGGGGAGCTATCTGGTAATCCAAGGGACGGCTCTGCGGAGCCGTCCTTTTGTCATCTGTACACCAAACTGGACACGAAAAAGGCGCAGCCCTTTCCACCCCAAAGTTATTACCTGTGGTTAATACTTTGGCAACACAAAGCGGCGATCATCGCCTCCATTCGTTCTTGTATTGAGGTTAAGGTTGGATCATTTGAAAATCTTGGTCATTAACCCCGGTTTGATTCGCCTGAACGCCTTGGGGGCTTGCGAGCAAGATCGGCTTGCGGGAATCACTCAACTGCGGCGTTTAGGACACACGGTTCGACTGCTCACCACAGGCAGTGCCCATCAACCCCTAGAAGCGCATCGAAATTATTATATTGAACGGGGTGATGAGGTTGATCTGCTGCCTTACCAGCGCTTCCCTCTCCATCCCTTGCGACTGCGGCGTGCAGGTTATTTGGATGGGGCCGCATGGGAGTTTGGGCAGCCCTATTTCCGAGCGGCAGTGTCTCGCAATCTAGATCAGTTCAAGCCCGATCTGGTATGGTGTCACGCCTCGTATGTGTGGCCGCCAGCGCTTCAAGCGCGCCGGCGTGGGCTTCCCACCGTGATCCGCTCCGTCAATTACGAATCCCTTCATCACCAAGACCAGACCCTCAACCTGACATGGTTTGACTGGGTGCGTATTGCGGGCAAAAGCATTGGCGAACACAACGCCGCCCGATCAGCGTCGGTTCTGGCGGCTATCACCCCAGACGAGACCGCCCTTTACGAACGTATCTCACGGCGGGGCAAACTGGAGACACTGCCGCTGCGTACTTTGCCGCATCTGCTTCGCCCGCCGCAGCCAGTACGGGATCGGACTCCGCTCCATGTATTTTTTATGGGGGCCAGTTATTCGGTGCCCCATAACATTGTGGGGTTGCGTTTCATTGTGGAAGAAGTGGTGCCGTTGGTGCGTCAGGCTGCACCGGGGCAGTTCATCTTTCATGTTTTGGGCAGCAAAGTACCTCAGTCCGTGCTTGATCTGGCTGCTGAAGATGTGGTTTTTGAGGGTTATGTGCCCGATCTAGAGTCATTTTTGAGCACGATGGACATTGCCCTCTCAGCATGGCGCATGGGACGGGGGATGCAGCAGAAAGTCTTTGAGCCACTCAGCCGGGGTTTCCCGATGATCACCCATCCACGCGCAATGGCAGGTTATGCTTTTGAACCGGAAAAGCACTATCTGGCTGCGGAAGATGCCCCCCAAACAGCCGCGGCCCTGCTGCGCCTGCGCGATCCGTCCTTACGGCAATCCCTTGCGGAGGGAGCTTCCCAGCAATCAGCGGCGATCTTTTCTCAAGCCGAACTTGATGCACGGGTAGAGCGAATACTGAAAGCCGCGCTTTTGGGGTAAAATGCGCACAAGGTTTCCGCTGAATGGGGGAAAAGGTTGACCATGAACCGACGAATGCTGTTGATTCTGCTTTCAGCGCTGCTGCTGGTGGCGTGTGCGCCTCAACCCGCGCCTACGCCGACCCCCTCCAGGTGGGCGTGTCCCGTCCAAATCTCAGCGGATCAACGATAACTCGCGTAGTCGCGTCACCATCTCCTCCGCGTCCCGCTTCGCCGTCTCCGCACTCACCTCAAACATCGTGGCCAGCTTTTTCACGATCTCTTGGATGGATGCGCCAGCGCTGGACCAGCGCCAGATCAGGGTTGCCGAGGGATTCAGTCGATGGACCAGGTCGCCTTCGGTATCCAGAACCAGAAGTTCATCGCCGACTTCCCGGACCACCAGGCCTGCTCGTTCAGGCAGCTCCGTTTCGTCATCTGGCAAGATCGTTTGCGCTCCGTCACCCGGCGCTGGCTGAGATCGCCGGCTGTTTGGCGATACTACTACGCTTCGGCGGATCATGCAATCCCAGCGAGAATATTTTTCATGACTGAATTTTAGC
>JACSRJ010000247.1 GCA_014879835.1 Anaerolinea sp. | reverse complement strand
CGATGTTGCCGGATTCTTTGGGGGTTAACGTTAGAGGACACGACAGCTTCCCCCTCAAACTGTCCCTTTTGATAAATACGGGGTAAACAAACTCAACTGCGTAAGTCCTACTTGAATAAACGCCGACTGCACTGCTCGGCGAAACGTGTGTTAGGTGAGAACCCAGTCCCCTTTTGCACCACAAAAGGGGCTGTTTTTTTGAGGCGAGGATTGAGTCTCGCTTAGAGTGTAATCACTCCGCTGCCGCGGCCGGCTTTGGCCACAAAAGCCGCTGGGGTGCGCCCGGTCATTCGTTGATAGGATCGCGTGACCCGCTCTGCAAAACTTTCCGCGGCGCTGTCCTCAACCAGCGCGATCACAGCCCCACCAAAACCTCCGCCCATCATGCGCGCCCCAAAACACTGGGGTTCACGCTGCGCCAGATACGCCATGATGTCCAGTTCTTTGATGCTCACCTCATACAGGTCACTCAAGCTGATATGGCTCAGATTCATCAACTTGCCCATTGTGTCCATATCACCCTGTCGCAAGGCTTCAACAGCCTTAAGGGTACGGGCATTCTCGTGAACCGCGTGAAGGGCGCGCATTCGGTGGGGTTGGGGGGGAGCAGGCAGTTTTTCGAGGTTCTCAATCAACCCTACTGGGCCAATATCACGTAGGGCCTTGATGCCCAAAGCCGCAGCAGCTTCTTCGCACTGTCGGCGGCGTGCCCCATACTCCCCTTCCACTAACTCTCGGCGGGTACCTGTATCAAGGGTGATGATTGAGACTCCTGAGGGGATGGGCACAGGGGTGGTTTCCTGAGTTCGACAGTCGATCAGAATCGCATGATCCACCTGCCCTACGGCTGAGATCATCTGATCCATAATCCCACAGGGAATGCCCACAAATTCATGTTCAACCCGAACCCCCAAAAGCGCCTTTTGGGCCTGTGTCAGGGGCATGGCAAGCAGCGCTGTGATCACTTCGATCAGGGCAACTTCAATCGCGGCGGACGAACTAAACCCGCCCCCACGCGGCACATTCCCTGCTACCACCAAATCCATTCCGCGCAAGGGCGCTCCCATTTGGCTCAGGATAAAAGGCACTCCCCGAGGGTAGCGTGACCATGCCGGTAAGCTGTGATCCTGAAGCTGATCAAGGCTGAAAGAAACGCTGCCCTCATAATCGAGTGAGACAAGGTTGATCGTGCGATCATCACGCAGGCGGGCAGCAACATACACCGCTTTGTCGATGGCGGCGGGCAGCACAAACCCGTCATTATAATCGGTGTGTTCGCCGATTAAGTTCACCCGCCCGGGTGCAAACCCGACATGACTAGGTGAGTACCCAAAATGCTTGTGGAAGGACTCTTGAACGATGGTCGCCAATTCTTGAGTGGGCGTATTGCCTGACATACAGATGATTCTCCGGTTGCGAAGACATTTTAAGAGCGAAACGGCTCATCCGTTTTTTATTTGCCCTGATGGGGGCGGTTTGATTTGCGGGCCGCTGAAGTCTTAGATGTTTTGTGGTGCTTGGACGTGGCTACTTTTTTGCGCTGTTTTTGTCCGTTCAAGCGCTGCGCCGTCTGAATAGCCCATTTTTCCAGTTCTTGGAGTGACGGTGCCAGATACAGGTTGAGGCGGGGATACTGCGCTTTAAGTGCCGCCGCATGACCCACCACCAACTTCCGCGCTCTGGTTGATGCCTCCTCCATAGAGTCCGAAACTGCGTCACTGCCCAATTCTACCGCCGGATCGATGTACAGTCCGAAACTCTGTTTGCGCTTAAGGGCGCTGAGGGCAACCCATCCACTCTCGGCAAGGCTGGCGATGCTTGCGCTTTCGGGTAGGATCGCCATGACCACAATCTTGGCACTGCGCAGTGCCGCTACCTCTCGCTTGCCAGCCTCTTCGTTCCACACAGGCACCACCGGATCAAAGTAATGAATCCCCAGAGGGATGCAGGCGGCTTTGAAGGATTCCCGCCAGTTTGAACTGCCCACTGTTCCCATCAGAAAAATATCGACCATATGCGCTTTAATCCTTGTGATGTGCCCGCATGTCTGTCTTTGAGTATAGCCGAGGATGAAGGTACGCCAATGCCCCAAAAAAGGGGTGAAGTGCTGTTCATGGCAAACAAATTAGGACACTTCGACACATCTGCGCTTAAAGCCATCAGAACTTACCCCGTTGAGTCGCTTTACCCCTCAAAACTCCAATCCCTTTCCTCACCCCGCACCCCGATCCCTGCCCGATTCCCCTGCTTTTGACTCGTGGTCAGTTGGGTTGATCCTCATTTTTGCGCTACTATCTCCCTTCTCCTTTTTTGAAGTGATTGCCTTGTATTCCGCACGTTTTTGTTTGACGCTCATGCCGCCGCGGGCTATACTCCTTGGATGTTGCATGTCTTGTTTAAGGTAAATTGACCCCAACTATGAGCAATAAATCATCAGCCACACCACCTAACCTCAGTCAGGACTTCTTGAACCTGCTGCGCTGCCCTGTGGCCGTACACTACAAGGATAAGGGTTCAGACCCCGGCAAGCTGCGCTTGGTTCAGGGATGCTGGTTGGTTTGTGACGACTCCGGGTATAAGTACCCGGTCGTGGATGGCATCCCTCGGATGTTGGTGGAGATCGGGGAAAAATATAAAGATACCCCCGAAAACTCCCTACCGGTGCCCCCGCCTGAAGACTAACAGGTTGAGGCAAGGATATTGGATGGGGTGAAGGGGCGTACTGTTTTGGTGATCTTGGCTGCACTGGTGAGCTTTCTCACTGGTTGCAGTGCCGCTGTTGAGCCAGTGGTGCCAACGGTTCGCCCCACCTTGACCCCTTCCCTTTCACCTTTCCCGTCCCCGACTCGGATTCAACCTACAGATATTCCTACCCCTACGCGAATCACGCCTCCAACCGTAACGCCCGGGCCTTCACCTACACCGCTGTTAGGGTTTGCCCCCACACCTCAATTCATGCTCACCCCGACGGAGCAGGTGATTATCCCCGGCACATTGCGTATTGAGTACTTTGCCTCCGATGTGGAGACGGCCCAACCGGGCGCAACGGTTACTCTCTATTGGGCGGTGCGGGGCGTTGAACTGGCCACGATCTACCGCATTTCCGCCGAAGGGAATCGCGGCCAGTCTTGGTCAGTGGCACGTGCTGGCTCTCTTCAGGTACGGATCGCCGCTGAAGCAGTCAGTGAAGTTCAGTTCTTGCTGCTGGCTGGTACGGATGCCTCTAATGTAAACCAAACCTTGAGCATTCGTCTGGTTTGCCCCGACGGAAGTCCTATCAACCCCGAAGGTGACTGCACTGCACCGCTAGCCATTACCCCCGGATTGGTCGCCCAGCAGCCTTTCCAGCAGGGGCTGATGCTCTGGATTCAATCCCAGCAGCGCATTTATGTCCTTTATGATGGGGGCGAGTGGGACTCTTTTCCTGATCAGTTTCAGGAAGGGCAGCCCGAATCAGACCCTTCGATCAATCCGCCACAGGGAGTCTTGCAGCCTATTCGAGGTTTTGGCTTAGTATGGCGAACCCAAGCCGGGGTGCGTGATCGCGTCGGGTGGGCAACGGGTGGGGAATTCTCATTTGCCAGTGATGTTCAAGGAAATGCCTCAGTCGGTGGGAGGATGACTATCCGGGAACAAGACGGCACAGTGTTAGAGATCACCAACGGCGGTACTTGGCGGCGTATTTCGCCGTGATCCCGTAAACTTTGTCCAAGCAAACACATCTGAATCAGCGGTCAGCATGAGCGCGGTTGATGAGGAAGGGTTGGATATGGTGGACACGCCGGGGGCAAAACTAGGACGGTACGAACTTAAAGAACGTCTGGGTAAAGGCGGCACCGCAACCGTCTATAAGGGTTGGGATACCACCCTCGAACGACCTGTAGCCGTGAAGGTGCTTCATGATCACCTCTCTGAGGAGCCAGATTTTCGCTCTCGGTTTGAACGTGAGGCGAAACTGATCGCGGGGCTGAATCATCCCAACATCGTGCAAGTATATGATTTTGGAATGGCTCCTAAAGGTGATACCAACGCTTTTTACATGGTTATGAGCTACATTGAAGGGGCATCACTGCGTCGCCGCCTCGAAAAAAAGGTGGAATTGGGCGAACGGATGACCCCTAAAGAGATCATGGATGTGATGCGTGGGGTATGCAGCGCGCTGAGTTATGCCCATCAACGGGGGATGGTGCATCGGGATGTCACCCCAAGCAATATTCTCTTCACCGACGCGGAACATGTGGTTTTGGCGGATTTTGGGATCGCCCGTATCTTGGGCGCATCACGCTTAACCCAGACGGGTACGACCAGCGGAACTCCCATGTACATGGCCCCTGAACAGGGCGTGGGCGAGGAAGTTGATCAACGTAGCGACATATACTCCGTGGGTGTGATTCTGTATGAAATGCTCACCGGCACCCCTCCCTATACTGGCGACAGTGCCTATGCGATCCTCATGCAACATGTCAATGCCCCCGTCCCATCACTGCTTAAGCACAATCCGGCCATTTCCCCATCGCTTGAGGGGATTGTTCGGCGTGCTTTGGCCAAAGACCCCGCAGATCGTTATCCCACGATTGACCTCTTGTTTGCGGCGTTGGAATTGGCCATGAGCGAGGCACTCTCTGCTCCGAAAGATCGAGCGGCGGGGTTGTCCAGCCAGACGACACGCCTTCCCCTCTACACTGCTGATCTGCCTCAAACAGCTTCTCAGGGCGATAAGACCCGACTGCTGCTGCGGTTGGGGTTGATCGGGGTGGCAGCGGCAGCGATTGTGATCTTTGGGGTGAGTCTGCTGAGCAACACCTCCAAACCACAGGAGGGTGGATCAGGAGCATTGGTGACACTGGCAGTGCCTGCTTTGCCCACGCGCCGCTTTGCGCCTTCGATGACCAAAGGACCGCTGGAATTCCAAGACACCTTTGAGCCGGATCGAGGACAGCTATTGTGGCAGATCACCACTGATGATCCAGATATCTACCGCAACATTGAGAATGGGGTATATCGCCTCCGCCATACACTGCCGGCAACGGCGGTGACCAGTCTTTTTAACCCTGACTATGAGTATTACACCGACTTTGTGTATGAAGCTGATCTGACGCTTTCCCCAAACAACCAGCGGGAGGCCGCATCCGGGTTGGTCTTTCGGTATCGAGACGATGATCGTTATTATGTCTTTGCGGTCAATGGGCAGGGGTATGTGAGTCTTTGGCTGCGGTACCAAGGGGCGTGGACTGAACTGCGCAAACTGGATGGAGCGAACTGGACTCCTGCTGAAGGGGTGAAAACTCAGGGTGAAACCAATCACCTGCGTTTGGTGGATAACGGCAAACGCATTTTGGGGTATGTTAACGGCAATTTGGTGATCGAAGTTGAAAGCGAACCGATCCTGCTCTCTGGGGCAACAGGTATCTATTTAGCAACCACCCAGTCCGCCAATGTGCCCAATCCAGTGGCGGAAGTGCAGGTTGATAATTTCAGCGTATACGCTTACAAACCCACGACAGCTACCACTGCGCCCTAAAAAATAGGCTTATACCTTTGCTTTCATCCCCTACGCACTTATTCTCTCAGGGGGCAGAAGAGAGGACAGGGTGGAGAAGCGCGGTTGAAAAAAGAGTGTTCATCGTTCAGACCGGAGAAAAGCAACATTGACGGGAACTGAACGATGAACAACATACTACGATACCAGTGGGAAGCAGAATTGGGGAAGCACTCGTCAAGGTTGAGCCGTTGGCAGCAAGCGAATGTGTAACGCACCGAAGAAGACCAGTGGTACGAGGAGCACGAGGGGATCATGGTTGGGAGAATCCCCCTTAAATTGTCCCACATCGGAAAGACCTACCCCTAACACCAGCCCTTGATTGTCTAAAGGGCGCTATAATTGCCTCCATATTACGGACTTTCACCGTTTCGACTGCACCCACAAGCAGGAGGTATTCCCTACCATGAGCGACCTTCGCAGTTTGCGTCCGGAACGTCTAATGGAACATATGAAGGCGCTGTGTGAAGGAATTGGTGCCCGCCCGCCTTGCTCCGAACGAGAGCGGCAGGCAGCGTCTTATGTGCGCGATCAGCTCATACGTTTAGGGATCACTGAGATTCAGGAGCAGAAGTTCAAGAGCCACCTGACCATTGGGCAAAATATCAGCGCCCTGATCGCAGGTGGGATTGGTGGCGGGTTTCTGGCACTGTTTGGGAGCCGTGTTGCCAAGTTCCTTGGGGGAACCATAACCATCTTGGCGGCACTAGGGGTGCGCGGACTGGAAACCTCTAAACCGCACCCGATCACCCCATTTCTGGAGCAGGGCGAAAGCCAAAATGTGATTGCCCGGATTACGCCCACAGGCGAGATCAAACGGCGGTTGTATTTGGTAGGACACCTTGATACCAATCAACAGCTTTATATGCTGCCCTTTAACCCACAACGTATCAGCAGACCTTTTTATACCCTTAGTATTGCGGCATCTTTGGCGGCTGGGGCGTCCATGTGCCTGAGTGCCTTCCGTAAGGAACCCAAACTGCCCGCGTGGGCGAAGCTGGTGTGGGCATCGCTCATCCCTACTTTTGCGGCGATCAAACGGGATCAGTCTCAGCCCCACATTGAGGGCGCAAACGACAACGCAACTGCCGTGAGTGTACTTTTGGGGATCGCGGAGGCTCTGCGCGAACATCCTCTTGAGGACACCGAGGTGATCCTACTATTCACGGGCTGCGAAGAAGTTGGCTGCGTTGGTATTCAGGCCTATCTTAAGGCATTTGAACCGCCCAAGTTTGGTTCCTATTTTATTGATCTAGAGATGGTTGGGACGGGCAATATCTGTTACGTGACCCAGCACGGCATGAGCCATTGGAGTCAATATCGCCCCTCGGAGATAATGGCTGCCGCTGCGGCACGGGCTGCGGTCAAACATCCGGGACTAAATATCGCCGGACGTGATATGCTCATCACGGAAGAAGTCGCGCCGCTGGTGCGTGAAGGGTATCACGCCTTGTGCATCGCAGGATACGATCAAGAGGGGCATCTACCCAACTGGCATCGCCTGACGGATAAACTAGATCGGATCGAGTCGGGGACACTCAGCCGGGCCGCACGTTATACATGGGCTGTGATGCAGGAAATCGCTCACTTGCCTTGAGCGGCTTATCCTCAAACTGCCCCTCACAATAGAGGTTGGGCATTCATAACGTTAGGAGTTACGCACTCGCCCTCATCCCCCTGTCCCCCTTCTCCCTCAGAGAGAAGGAGGAAACGAGGCTCTTGAGGGGGCTTTCCCCTTCAAACTGCCCCTTTCGCTAAACACGGGGTAAACAAACTCAACTGCGCAAGTCCTAAACGTAAGTCGTTGCCGATAAGGGTTCCAAAAAAGCGAGGTTGCTATGCCTATCCCACAGCGCCGAACTGGAGTGGCCACAGTGCGCCAACTTGTCAAGAAATTGACGAAGATTTATGGCAAATACTCCCTGTCTATCAACCACTGGGTGCGAACCGAATACAAAGATTCACCTGAGGAACAGAAATTCCTTTTAGGATTCCTTCAATCCCTTGTGAAACTAAATGATATTGTTAACAGGTATCCGGTACCACCCGCTGAAAAAGAAGAGTCTGAGGAAACGTGACGAACCCTAGATGAGAGGGTTGTTTGATCGTGTTGCCACTGTCAGATGAAAGGCTTGCATGAAGCGCATTCTGTTTCTCATGTCAGATACAGGTGGGGGGCACCGTGCCGCGAGTCGGGCGATTCAAGCGGCGTTGGATGAACTTCGCCCCAGTGAATTCAGCTACGAGATGGTGGATATGTGGAAGGACTACACCCCTTATCCACTCAACACCCAACCCGATGTGTATGCCGATTGGGTGAATAACAGCCCACACACCTATGCAGCTCAGTATTGGGTCAATGACAGGGTGTTTCACCTCAAAGCGATCAGCGATCTTTACTGTCGCTTCTCGTTTTTGCGGATGAAGCACCTTTACCACGATCACCCTTGTGATATTGTGGTTTGTGTGCACTCTGTCTTTGTGCGTCCAGCGATCTATGCCCTGCGCCGCCTTCAGCTTCGAATGCCCTTCATCACGGTCATTACCGACTACGCCAGACCGCCATTGGTTTGGTATGACTCGCGTGTGGATCGCCTGTTGGTGCCCACCGAACCAGCCTATTGGCGTGGACGGGCGCTGCGCATCCCGGATTCAATCATGACCATCACTGGCGCGCCCATTCATCCCCGCTTCACCCACATCAATATGAGCAAAGCAGAAGCGCGGGTGCAGCTTGGTTTGGACCCAGACGTCCGTATCGTACTCATGGTTGGGGGGGGCGATGGCATGGGGCCTTTGGTGGAGACAGCCAGAGCCGTTGACTCCCGTCCTCTAAACGGTGAGTTGGTGATCATCGCTGGGCGCAACACCGAGATGAAGGCCGAACTGGAGAGCATCTACTGGCAGCACAAAGCCCATATCTACGGTTTTGTGGACAACATGCCTACCTTTATGCGGGCGGCTGATCTGATCATTACCAAGGCAGGCCCCGCCACCATCACCGAAGCGGCGGCGATGGGGCTGCCTATGATCATCAGCGGCGGGATTCGGTACCAAGAGACGCCCAACATTGATTATGTGGTGGAGCGCGGCGCGGGCATTTATGCCCCCGGCCCGGAAAAGGTCGCGCAGACCGTGGAATCGGTTTTTGGCGACGATGGCACCGCGTTGGCTGCTCTGGCCAAAGGGGTCACCCGGATTGCCGAACCAGAGGCAATTTGGAATATCGGCAGAGAGATTCTCAAATACGTTTGAACTCGATCCAGTAGTGATCCCCGATCACCCGAAGACCGGGCAGGGTGGACCCCAACTTCTCTAGCAGGTGAAGCCAGCGGGACAGTCTGGGCCGGCTGCCCACCGCCACATACAGCTCACTCGGCGGCAGGAAAACCCCCACCCCCATCAGGAATTGGCGGGTGAAGGCTCCCCCAAGTTGGCGTCCAAAACGTTTTGGGGTGGGATAATACACTGGGAAACGCACATGGTGGATGTTCGCCAGACTCTTGCCGCTCCAACGACGCCCTGCTTTGCCCATATCCAAATGCAGCAGTGACCAAACGATCTCCCATGCACACAGACGCCCCATTAATCCAAAGCCAAGGTTCCCGCCGGGACGGATGATGCGCTCCAGTTCCAAGCCTAATGAGCGCCAGTCACCAATACAGTTGAGGGCCCCAAAGTTTGAATAGGCCCCATCGAAGGTGTGTTCGGGCAGATTCCACATGAGGGCGTCTGTCAGATCGAGCTGCTGAAAGTTGATCAAGTCTGCAACCCCAGCCTTGTGTGCTTTTTCTTGGGCTTGTTCAAGCATGGCAGGGCTGGCGTCACTCGCCAAAACCTGTATCCCATGTTGCGCCAACCAAACTGCATCCTCGCCTGTGCCACAGCCGATCTCCAATACCCGCTGGCCGGGGTTAAAAAGCTGACTCAAGCGCTTCCAAATGCGCTCTCGCAGCCAGCGGCTTACCATCAGGTTGGTGGCCTCAAGGTCATAGGATAGTGCGGCTTTTTCAAAGGCCATTCCCGAAGGGCTAAGTGGTTCGGGTTCCACATCGATCATCTTCAAGTCTTTTATCCTCCTCGGAGCAAAGTCCGCGCTCCACGATACAGGGGACATACGCAGCGGCTGCATTCAGGGCGTTCGCCCCGTTGGTAAGCACGGCGCAACCCAACCATAACGGTACTGTTGAGGGCTGCTTTCAGACCACCTTCAGCCACATGTCCCCCTGTGGGCAGAAAAAAGCAGGGGCGGATCGCGCCGTCCACCTCGATCACAGTTGAGATGTGTGGTGCGTTGCAGCGGGGTGGCTCAAAGGTACCCACACCTTGGAGCGCCGCAAAGTAATCATACAATCGACGCAGTTTCGCGGGAGATTCAGCGATCAACCCTGAGGCAAAATCCGCGCTGTGATTCCGTTCCAGATCATCCAGTGTCTGCGCCAAGAGGGTCAGATCAGCCCGATCAAGATCTGGCGTGTGGGCTGAGACGCCTAAATTGAGTGGGATCATCTCAGCGGCAAAGCGCGGCCCAAAAGCCTCATGACTGCTCGTATCCACTGCCAAAAAACTGACCTGTGCCACTCCTAGTGACTTGCCCAGCGTGATGATCGCACTTATTTCTTGGAAGTTCTGTTTTTGGAGGGTCGTCCGAGTTGTAACTGGCAGGTGGTGAGAGATCGCCTTGATCCCCTCCGTGACCAGTTCAAAAGCATCCACACCCCGGATGGCTGCATAGGTGCTAGGGTTAGCACCATCAAGACTCACCGTTACCGAATCGAAATGTGTGATCACCGCATCGGCCTGTTTGCGCAGCAGCAGTCCATTGGTGATCAGATGGACACTTACCCCCTGAGTACGGAACAGGGAAGCGATCTCGGTCCAAGCCGGGTGCTGCATTGCTTCACCGCCACTGAGAAATATCGCCCGTCCACCCAACGCCGCAAATTCATCCGCGATCTGTTGCGCCAACGAAAGGTTCAGATTGCGGCGGGGTAGTTTCCAGATGTCGCAGGTGATACAGCGACTGTTGCAGCCATCGGTGATATACAAGACCACAAACGGAAGCACGCGCAGTTTGGGCGAAATCAGATTCAGTAAGGGGCGTACATCCAAAAGTTAGGCTCCTTGATGCCTCATACCCGAATCACCAATGCCCCCGAAGGGGCACCATCAATCGTTGGGAATGCGCCGCCGGATTCAGTTTCGATCAGGTTCGGGGGTGCCTGCCAGCACGCCCTTTGTGCCCCGATCTACCTCCCAAGGGTAGATGATATGAGCGTCAGTGATCGCAGCGTAAAAGTCAGGTTCAGCACGGGTGAACAGCGAGCGGTAGGGATTGAAGTGAAACACACATGAAAAAGGGGTTGCGCCCGCGGCGATGCAGCGGTTTTTGATCGAGGTGCTGGTGCGCCCACTGCCCCATACGTCATCCACAATCAGCACCCGACGGTTGAGCAGCAGTTCATCGTCGGGGAATTGAAGGAAGGTTGGCAATACCGCAAGCTGGGCGCTGGGCTCAACATCTAGGGGGAAATGAACGGCAGCGATGAGGGTATAGCTAATGTCCAGTGCCTCGCTGATCATGCCTCCGGGAATAATCCCCCCTCTGGTGATGATCAAGAGTGCGTCAAAATGCCCGGCGCTGCGAATCTGTGGGACAAGGACATCAACCAACTTGTCCACATCCGACCAAGAGAGAAGTTCATGGCGGATAGGTCCGCGTGGCATCGACTTCATCGGCGAATTCCCCCACTTGTTGAATCGCGTGCATTTTTGTGGGCAGAAATTATGCCCAATTGGTGAACAGATGGCAAAAAGAAAGGGGGAAGTAACGAAGCCGACACTGACCTCATCTCAGCCCACTGACTCGGCAGCAGTATAGACATCGGCCGGAGTGATCTTCTGTCCGAGGTGAAGATCGCCGCTGATATAGATTGCGTGCCACAGATGGAAGGTGAGTAAAGTCCATAGTGACCACAGTTCGTACTTGCGTTCGACCACATGGGCTTTGACCAGTGCGCTCACGGTCTCCGGTCGGAAAATTCCCACTGCCGCCACCCGCTCCGGCGCAAGATAGGTTTCCACCAATGGGCGTAGGATAGTGCGCAACCACTCTGAGGCAGGTGGAAAAAAGCCCACCTTTTCGCGCCTCAGAATTTCAGGCGGAACCAGATCGGCAACGGCATCCTTAAACACCCGCTTGAAGTCCCCTGCTCTCAACTTATATTCAAGAGGCAGCGAAAAAGCTAGATCAACCAGTAGGTGATCTTCAAGGGGGGCGCGGGCTTCGATGGACATAGACATGGCCATCTTGTCCACCCGCATATTGCTGTCCTCAGGAATCCACAAATTGAGGGCGGTAAAGGCAATCCGATCCGCAAAGTGAGGGGTACGAGGTGCGTTCAGCAAAGGCAGCAAGCGGCGCTCTAAGGTTGGGATGGTGCTTGCGGCAAGGGATTCGTCTTGAAACAACCCCGGAAAACGCACTGGGTCGTTCAGTCGGTTCCAGTGCAGGTAGTGCCGTAGTGGGTCGGTCTGCCGCGATTTTTGAGCCATCTTACGCAGGGAATCAAACCGAGCAGGTAGACGCTCCAGCAGTGGCGTAAGAAGGGAAGTCCGAAGCAGTGCCGGAACACGCATATACCGCGCTAAGACCTGATCGGCGCGATACGAGGGATAACCTGCAAACAGTTCATCACCTGCATCGCCGGAGAGCAGCACTGGAACCCCATTCTGACGGGCCAACGCGGACACATAACAGGTCAAGATCACCGCCGGTTGCGAGATTGGCTCGTCCATCGCCCCGATCAGGTGAGGCAGCAGCCACGCCAGATGCTCATCTTGTCTGATCTTTAGGGTGTGATGCTCCGTGCCAAGTCGTTTAGAGGCAAGGGCCGCAAAGCGGGCATCTTCGTTAAAACGGTGATCCAGATCGGCATCGTTTTTTGCACCCGGCAGTTTCCCATAACCCACTGTGAAAGTGCGCGCAGCTTTCCCGGTGAGGCCAGTCATGATGGCTGTGACCGCTGTAGAATCTAGACCACCGCTTAGGAACGCCCCCAAAGGCACATCAGACATCAGGCGGGACTCAACGGCCTCAAAGACTGCTGCCCGAACTGCCTTCACCGCTTCCGGATAAGGGCGGGGGCTGCGTTGAGTATCCATCACCGGGCACCAGTAGGACTCAATCCGGGTGCGCCCCTGCTCCACGAGCAAGAACTGCCCCGCAGCAAGTTTGGAAACCCCTTGAAACATGGTCATCGGGGGTGGGGTATAACCAAGTGTGAGGTAAAAAGTCAGCGCCTCAGGGTTTACCTGACGGACAATCGCCGGGTGTTCGAGGATCGCTTTGATCTCCGAAGCAAAGAGGAACTCTGTACCTAAATGGGCATAATAGAGAGGCTTCTCACCGAGGCGATCACGCGCCAGCATCAAACGGCGACGCGATGCATCCCACACCCCAATGGCGAACATCCCCCGCAGTCGATCAAGAACGTTCAGCCCCCACTGTTCGTAACCGTGGACAATAACCTCAGTATCAGTGTGCGTGCTAAACTGATGTCCAGCCCGTTCCAATTCCTTTCGAAGGCTTTGGTAGTTGTAGATTTCGCCGTTAAAGACAACTGCAACCTGTCGATCTTCGTTGAAGATCACCCCCGGTGGGGCTGTCAGATCGATGATCGCCAGCCTACCTGCGCCAAAGGCTAACTCGTGATCCTGATAGGTACTGTGCCCGTCGGGGCCGCGATGTGCTAGACAGTGCGCCATACGTTCGACGAGACTTAGATCTGCTTTGCTCGAAGCCAGATGCCCAAAGATGCCGCACATTTTGGAGAATGCTTTCCGGGGTGATCATCGTGCTCACCCACATGCGTTGTTATGTTCTGCGAAGTTTGTACTAAAACGATGGCGTCCACCCTCACCGGGACAGGCTCGGAAGTAGATAAAGGCGCTTTGTTGAGGGTAGATCGCCCCTTGAATCGAAGCCAAACCGGGATTAGCGATGGGTGTCGGGGGCAGACCCGGGTTCAGGTAGGTGTTGTAAGGCGAAACGACCCCACGATAATCCGCCTGAGACAGGGGGGCCCACCATGTGCCGGGGCTGCGGGTGTTACCCAAGGCATATTGAATGGTGGGATCTGCGTCGAGTGTGCGCGGGATGTTGGGATCGGGGATCGCGCTTGTGCTGTTGCGGTAGCGGTTGAGGTACACACTAGCGATTAGGGGGCGTTCTTCGTCAAGGACAGCCTCACGCTGGACGATGGAGGCAAGGGTCACAGCCTCATACAGAGTCATGTTGGCGCTGCTGGCATCGGTGCGCATCTGGGCGGTCACCCGCAGCTCAAAGTTCTGGAGCATCCGCACCACCAGATCGCTGGCAGTGCCGCAGGTAGGCAGGGCGTAAGTATCTGGGAACAGAAAACCCTCCAGCGGTTTGCCCGCCGGAATCCCGGCACGGGTGGCAAACTCACCGATGAAACCGGGTTGCGAGGTGGCCCCAACACCGACCAAGGCAAGGAAATCCGCACCACGAAAGGTCAGATTGGGGGTGGAGTCGATGACCGCTGCAATTTCCTCTGAGCGCCAGCCTTCTAGCACCCGGAAGGTGACCGAATCCGCACCTGAATTGGTCAGTTTTTGGGCGATCTGAGGGATGGTTAAAGTGCGGTTGAGTAAAAAGGTGCCTGCTTGCAGACTCGAGTCAATGTTGAAGTAGCGCACATAAGCCCGGAACAGATCCCCATCCAGATCAAAGCCCTGCCCGCTGAGTTTACCGGCGATAATGCCAGCGGTATCGCCTTGGTCCACACTGAAACAAATCGGTGCGGGGTCGCTGCCTGAGGGCTTCTCCAGATCGCCCGAACGCAGGGCAAGGGTCAGGCGCAGCCCAAACGCATCCACGGGGTTTAGGTGGGGGGTGCTGCGCCCGATGATCACCAGCGCCCCCGCCCCCAGAATCCCAAGCAGAATGACCGCCAATATGATCGGGATCAACATATTACGGAGCAGTACAAGGCAACCACGCATGATCAGCTAACCTTCTCTTCTCACCAGTAGACGGCCCAACCCTGAAGCGGCAAGAATGATTGCCACCAGAATCAGGGGTAGATAGTAACGCTGCCAGTCAAGAGGCACTGCCAGTGAAGCAGCGCCTGCTGCTCCTGCCCAGATCAGGATCACCCATGCGATCAGATCACGTCGCCGCGCATCCAGCGCCAACCCGACCAAACCCAACAGCGCCAGCAAGGTCAGCAGCAAGCCGATAATCGCCCCCCAGTCCCAACCGTTCACCGGGGATGATTGATACCTCTGAATGGACTCACCCAGTGCCTCTGTCCATCCCGGCGCTTCTGCATACTGCGGAGGCGCAAGAAATGGCTCACGTAAGATCGCCCCCATCCGCCCGCCCAGATCGGCAAAGGCTGCATCTGAGCTTTCAGTCTGACGGTTGAGCAGCTCAGCCCGAAGGCGCAGGGTTTCGCCCAGTGTGCTCAACGGGGAACGCCAGAAGGCAGGATTCAAGCCAAACCATACGCCGCCTGCAACCATCCCGGCAAGGAGCGTATAGAGCAGCGCTGGGCGCCACGTTTTGCCTAATTTATCCTTTGCCAACGCGGCCGCCAAAGTGCCTAAAAGCGCCGCCCCACCCACAATAATCCCGGTGTGTTTGCTTGCAGCCGCCAGCCCTACCCACACCCCTAGCAGGGCGTAGCGCACGAAGCGTGGTAGGCGTTTCAGGTAGCCCTCAGCGGTGGCAGAGTGTTCCGCAACCACCAGCGCAACCGTCCAGTATATGGCGCACAACGAAAAGAGCATCAAACTCCCTTCCATCATGGCCCGCTCACCGTTGAGCAGGATCACTGGATGGAACCCATAGAGCAAGGCCGCAGGGTACGCTAATGAACGCAGTCGTAGATTCCACCCTAACAAAAAGATCGGGATCAACCCCAAGGCGGTCAAAAGTGCCGAAGGCAGCCGCGCTAGATGAAGGGACTCTAGGGTGGGTACGTTCCCCTGTGCCTGATTCCATTCTAGGGGCATGTCCCAGACATAAATACCGGGCAGAGCGTCCGGATCACGCCCGGAGAGTTCCCACACCAAACCGATCAGATATTTGTTGATGACACCATTGATCAGGCGTAAATACTGTCCTGAGTCTAACTGAACGGGTGGGCTGTAGGCAAGCTGATCCCACTGACCTGCCCGCACCAGAAAATAATCGCGGGCCATGGACATCTGCATGTATTCGTCACCGTGTGGGGGGACCGCCCGAATACCGCTCAGGATATATATCATCAGCGCCGCCAAAAAGATCACGTCCGCTAGGCGTTTGCGGGGTTCATTCATGGATGAGGCTCTGATCGTCTATTGGATTCATGAGGTAGAAGTCCGCGTGCGGCCCACCAGCAGGGCACTTAGGCGGAGCAGGGCATACCCCCCTGCACCCGCGATCACCGCAAAGGGCTGGGCCAAAGGCAGATAGTACCGCGCCCACGGCAATGGATTGGTGATAACGATGGAGACATAAAGGAATAGACTGATCCAGCCCAAGAGAGGGATCAAAGGTGAAGGCTGCTCTCGAAAGCGCACAACCAGCAGTGCGCTGCCAATCAACAGGAGGAACAAGCCAGTCACTGCCCCCGGTGCGATCCCCGCCATCCCGGAAGCCTCATAAACCCTAATTTGTTCACCCACCCACTGGCCCCAACCACGAGGGTCTTCAAAATACTGGGGGCTGCCAAAAATAAACTGGAAAGGCGCGGCAAGGCGTTCGGACAGGTTCTGGAAAGCGCCAAACAGATCTATCTGAATCTGCAACATGCTGGTGCGCAGCCGCAGCACTTCCCGCGCCGCTCCTAGAGGGTTATTCCACCATGCAGGATTGAGCACCATGAAGATCGCGCCCGCGATCAACCCCGCCGCCGCCGCCCGGATCAAGGTTTGACCCAAACTGCGCCGCCCGATCCAGATCAACCCCACGAAGACGGGGATCGCCAACAGCAGTGCAGTGTGTTTAGAGGACAGTGCCAGCCCTGTGGCTGCACCTACTAACAGCCATCCACCCCATCCCTGACGGGATCGTTGATACCGAGAAGCAGCGATCAGTGATGCCCAGATTAGCAGCGCATGGGTCAGGGCAAAAGCGCCCTCAAACATCGCACGCCGTCCGTTAACCAAAAAAATGGGCAGTAGAGCATAAATCACAGCCCCGATTAGACCCGCTTGCGCCCCGACCACATGGGACCCGATCTGAAAGATCACGATCACACTGAGGAGCGCACACAGGGCCGAAGTGAAACGAGTCACCATCAGAAGGCGATCATTGGGGATGTGCCCCTGAGTTAGGTTGCTTTCCCAGTCTGCGCCCCACATCCACTGCCGATTGAGGGCGCTCTCATCACCCACAAATGACCAACCGAAGCCCATCAGGTATTTACTGATCACCCCATTGAGCAGGCGCAAATCTTGATTCTCGGCATACTCTGGGTTTGGTGGAGGGCTACGGAAGGCGACCCCGGCAAAATCACCCTGCTGGGCTAAGCGAAACCAATCACGACTCATGAAGATGATGGTTGATTCGTCACCGTGAAAAGGCACAAAAAGCAAGCCAACCAGCACAAAAATACAAAGGACAGCAAGAAGCGCAGGTCTTAAGAGACGCACGGTCACTCCAGTTTGGCAATGCTGTAAATCATACCCAGAGACTCACTCATTACCACTACCGTCCGGTAGGGTTCAAGGCGCAGTTCGCGGGGGATTACAAACTGCTGTGCGCCATCGGTGCCACTAAGTTGACCTGCCAGCCACTCAGAAGCGACCCCGCCCAGATCGGTGGGGTCTTTCGGGGCTTCGTTGGCGGAGAGGAACACCACCAGATTAGGGGCATTGGTTACTCGGAAGTCGTCAAACCGCATAATCACACTGTCATCGATCAGGCGGAAGATGGTTACCTTACCCTGTGCGCCCCGCACCGGATCAAGAATGGTGAAAGTGCCAGTGAGCAAGATGGTCGCATCTGCGGGGATAGGTGGGGGCAGTACCTCTGTAGGTACCGGCACAACGGTGAGCATCGAAACATAAGCTGTCGCAGCGATCTCCCGGTTGGGCATTCCCAACAACGCAGCGCGCTGCTCCGGGCTGACAAGGGGAAACTGAATCTGAGGCGTTCCTCCGGTAAAAAAGGTGCGCCACAGCGGGTACGTAAAAAGCGCGATCACCATGATCGCACCCAATGAAAGCAGCCCCCAACGCGGCCGATAACGCATCCTTCAACCATCCTACCAAGTGCTTCTCCCGGCTTCCCAAATGACCACGAGGAAAGCCGGACGAAGATATTTACCGCTTCACAAAACGAGCCTCAAGCAGGTCTGCAAGGCTGGGGACGCCGATCACCTGAAGCTCATAACGCACCCGTTCCATTGGCAGTTTAACCTGCACAATCCGGCGCAGATCGATAGGTGTAGCGCAGATCACCAACTCTGCATCAGAGGCATTGATCGTTTGTTCCAGTTCGCGGGTCTGAGCCTCACCATAACCCATCGCTGGAAGCAAGCTGCCAACCTGCGGATACTTCTGATAGACCGCGGCAATCGATCCGACCGCAAAGGGACGGGGATCGATGATCTCCGCAGCCCCAAAGCGCTCCGCGGCGACCATACCTGCGCCATAACTCATCTCGCCATGTGTCAGCGTTGGCCCGTCCTCCACGACCAGCACCCGCTTACCCCGGATTGCCTCTGGATGATCCACCAACAAGGGGGATGCGGCTTCGAGAATCTGCGCCCGTGGGTTCATCTCACGTATATTATGCCGCACAAGCAGAATATCTTCATAATTTGCGGTATCCACCTTATTGAGGATGACCACATCGGCCATGCGGATGTTTGCCTCGCCGGGATGATAGCTCATCTCGTGTCCGGGGCGGTGGGGATCCGCCACCACAATATGAAAATCAGGGACGTAAAAGGGCAAATCGTTGTTGCCCCCATCCCAAAGGATCACATCTGCCTCTTTTTCGGCTTCACGCAGGATTGCCTCATAATCAACGCCCGCAAAAACTAGATGCCCCTGATCAAGGTGCGGTTCGTATTCCTCACGTTCCTCGATGGTGCAGCGGTGGCTGTCCAGATCAGCGTAGCTGGCGAAACGCTGCACCCGCTGCTGGATCAAGTCTCCATATGGCATGGGATGACGGATCACAGCCACCCGCAGTCCCGACGCTTTTAACACACTGGCTGCATAGCGGGTGGTTTGGCTCTTGCCACTGCCGGTGCGCACTGCCCCAATCGAGACCACCGAACGGATGCTTTTGATCTGGGTTGCAAGGGGACCCATCAGGCGAAAATCTGCACCTGCGGCGAGGACAGTGCTGGCTTTGTGCATCACATATTCGTGGGGCACATCACTGTAGGCGAAAACCACCTGATCAACTTTTAGCTCGCGGATCAGCCGCAGCAGTTCCTTCTCTTCGTGGATGGGGATACCCTTGGGGTAGTGCGGGCCCGCAAGTTCAGGGGGGTAAACGCGCCCATCGATACCCGGTATCTGGGTCGCGGTAAAGGCCACCACTTCCTCATCAGGGTTACTCCGAAAGTGGGTGTTAAAATTGTGAAAATCGCGCCCAGCCGCGCCCAT